>NZ_AEPF01000021.1 GCF_000193735.1 Neisseria sicca 4320 | reverse complement strand
TTGAATCATAACGCCCTTGGGGTCGTCTGAAAACCCGTTTGCCGGTTTGATTTTGCCCCAGCCGCGTTTTCAGACGACCTCGTGCATGACGCAGGCGGCTCAGTCTATTAAAATCCCCGTTTCAGACGACCTTTAAAGAAAGAACACTATGTATCACGCATTCGGCGGCGCGGCAGGCGTACGCAACCTGACCGACCGCTTTTACGACTTGATGGAACTCGAGCCGCAATACCGCGCCCTGCGCCAGATGCACGGCGAAGACATGACGCTGATTCGCGAAAAACTCTACGAATTTTTCAGTGGCTGGCTCGGCGGCCCGCCCTTGTTCGAGCAGAAATACGGCCATCCCATGCTGCGGGCGCGGCATATGCCCTTTGCCGTGAATATGCAGGTGCGCGACGAATGGGTCGCCTGCTTCGCCCAAGCCATGAACGAATTGGAAATCGGCAAAGACCTCGCCGAGCCCGTCCTCATCCGCATTTTTGCGATGGCGGACTGGATGCGCAACCAAAACGAAGAAGGCGTAGAACCGCCCATGCCGCCGATGGCGGTCGATCCCGCAATCCGCATTCCCGAACTGAAAAACGTCTTGAAGCAATACGGCGTAGACGGTTATTTCCCAACCTTCCCGGCTTGAGGTCGTCTGAAAAAGGCGAATCCCTTTCCGTTTTTCCTGTTTGATAAAAGGGCTGCTGCTGTAAAGTTGCAGCCGTTGCACTCAATCAATGGCGGAGAATC
The DNA here is from genome assembly GCF_000193735.1 of Neisseria sicca 4320. Lineage (GTDB taxonomy): Bacteria > Pseudomonadota > Gammaproteobacteria > Burkholderiales > Neisseriaceae > Neisseria > Neisseria sicca_E. The sequence continues at coordinate 24,535 of NZ_AEPF01000021.1, read as the reverse complement.
CCAATAACGATATTTCTGCCGGTAACAGTCAGGCAAAGTGGCAAAATAGCATTTTAAATGCAGTCAGGATAGAATTACGACATTAAACATACATCAGGGAAGTTTGATATGAACACATGGGTGAAAAGAATGATGCTTGCTTTGCTGTCTTTGGGCATAGGGCAGGCAGTTTGGGCGGATGATGTGTCGTATTTTAAGGAAATGCTTCAAGCTGCGGAGCAAGGAAATGTCGCTGCCCAATATAATTTGGGTGTGATGTATGAAAATGGACAAGGCGTGCGCCGGGAAGATGCTCAAGCGGTCAGATGGTATCGGCAGGCAGTAGAACGGGGAGATACTGAAGCCCAATACAATTTGGGCGTGATGTATGCAGACGGGCGCGGTGTGCGCCAGGATGATGCCGAAGCGGTCAGATGGTTTCGGCAGGCGGCGGATCGGGGGTTAGCCCAAGCCCAATTCAATTTGGGCGTGATGTATGAAAATGGACAAGGCGTGCGCCAAGACGATGCCGAAGCGGTCAAATGGTATCGGCAGGCGGCAGCACAGGGGTTAGCCAAAGCCCAATCCAATTTGGGCGTAATGTATTACAAAGGGCACGGCGTGCGCCAAGACCTTGCGCTCGCTCAAGAATGGCTTGGCAAGGCGTGTCAAAACGGAGACCAAAACGGCTGCGACAATTACCAACGCCTGAAGGCGGGTTATTAATCGACTCGCGATGCCGTCTGAAAGTGGCTTGAGCAGGGGGTGGACATCCCCCTACCCAATATGATTTGTTTTAGGACAAAACCAAAATGACTTTCCAAAACAAAAAAATCCTCGTCGCCGGACTCGGCGGTACGGGTATTTCCATGATTGCCTACCTGCGCAAAAACGGTGCGGAGGTTGCCGCTTATGATGCGGAGCTGAAACCGGAGTGCGTGTCGCAAATCGGTAAGATGTTTGACGGGCTGGTGTTTTACACGGGTCGTCTGAAAGATGCGCTCTCCAACGGTTTCGATATTCTGGCGCTCAGTCCCGGCATCAGCGAGCGGCAGCCGGATATCGAGGCGTTCAAACAAAACGGCGGGCGCGTGTTGGGCGACATCGAATTGCTGGCGGACATTGTGAACCGTCGCGGCGACAAGGTGATTGCGATTACCGGCAGCAACGGCAAAACCACGGTAACGAGCCTGGTCGGCTATCTCTGCATCAAGTGCGGGCTGGATACCGTCATCGCGGGCAATATCGGCACACCGGTTTTGGAGGCGGAATTGCAGCGTGAAGGCAAAAAGGCAGACGTGTGGGTGTTGGAGCTTTCCAGTTTTCAACTGGAAAACACCGAAAGCCTGCGCCCGACCGCGGCGACGGTGCTGAACATCTCCGAAGACCATCTCGACCGCTACGACGATTTGCTCGACTATGCGCATACCAAAGCCAAGATTTTCCGTGGCGATGGCGTGCAGGTTTTAAATTCAGACGACGTGTTCTGCCGCGCCATGAAACGCGCCGGGCGCGAGGTAAAATGGTTTTCGTTGGAACGCGAAGCCGATTTTTGGTTGGAGCGCGAGACAGGCCGTCTGAAACAAGGCAATGAAGATTTGATTGCCACGCAGGACATCCCGCTGCAAGGCCTGCACAACGCCGCCAACGTGATGGCTGCCGTTGCCTTGTGCGAAGCCGTCGGTTTGCCGCGCGAAGCATTGCTCGAACACGTCAAAGCCTTCCAAGGCCTACCGCACCGTGTGGAAAAAATCGGCGAGAAAAACGGCGTGGTATTCATCGACGACAGCAAAGGGACGAACGTCGGCGCGACTGCCGCCGCGATTGCCGGTTTGCAAAATCCGCTTTTCGTGATTTTGGGCGGCATGGGCAAAGGACAGGACTTCACGCCCCTGCGCGACGCGCTTGTCGGCAAGGCAAAAGGCATGTTCCTGATCGGCGTCGATGCGCCGCAAATCCGCCGCGATTTGGACGGCTGCGGTCTGAATATGACCGACTGCGCCACTTTGGAAGAAGCGGTTCAGACGGCATACGCCCAAGCCGAAGCGGGCGATATCGTGCTGCTCAGCCCCGCCTGCGCAAGCTTCGATATGTTCAAAGGCTATGCGCACCGTTCGGAAGTGTTTATCGAAGCGTTTAAGGCTTTGTGAGGTCGTCTGAAACATGAAAAGAGGGTTGGTTTTACCGTAAACCTTGAGCACTATTGCCTCAAAGGTCGTCTGAAAACGTCAAGGCAGTTTCAGACGACCTTTTTGCAGCAACGATAAGCTTGTTTCTTTCCTTTTTCACGTGTTACGGTTTCTTAAAATTTGCCTATTACAATATATTTAATTTTAAATCCGGTATGTCAACACATTCCGTCATTCCCGCCCCCGCCTACGCGAGGACAGGCTACGGCGGAAATCCATCGTAAAACTTGAAAAGTCTTGATTTGGAAAACAGTTTCTGAATTTCAAAAATGGATTCCCGTCGTAGCCTGTCCTCGCGTAGGCGGGGGCGGGAATGACGGCAACCGGTAAGTTGCGTATCGAAAATAAAGTCATTTAGTTATATGCGGGCAAACGGCGAGGCGGCGGGCAGCCATGCCTGACCGAAAAAACGTGTGTTCATCAATCCGAAAGGAAAACCCATGAATTTTCAAGACTACATCCGTTACGATGCCGTCGGTTTGGCAGAGCTGATCCGCAAAAAAGAAGTGTCCGCAGATGAAGTGTTGCGAGCTGCTTTAAGCCGCTTGGACGAAGTCAATCCCAAGCTCAATCTGTTGGCGCACGATTTGCGCGAACGCGCGGCGGCGTGGCAGGGATCGTCTGAAAATGCCGATACGCCGCTGGCGGGTGTGCCGTTTTTCTCAAAGACCTGCTGGCAGATTGGGAAGGCGCGCCGACATGGTCGGGTTCGCGCATGATGCAGCATTACATTGCCAAGCAAAACAGCGATTTGACCCAAGCCTATCTCGATGCGGGGCTGCGCGTGTTCGGCAAAACCACCACGCCCGAATGGGGCGCATATGCCGTTACCGAAACCGAAATTTACGGCATCACGCGCAATCCGTGGCATTTGGATTACACCGCGGGCGGCAGCAGCGGAGGTGCGGCGGCGGCAGTGGCTTCGGGCGTCGTACCCGCAGCGCACGGCAGCGACGGCGGCGGCTCCATCCGTGTACCCGCACACAACTGCGGCGTGTTCGGGCTGAAACCCACACGCGGCCGCAGCAGTTACGCGCCGAACGCATCGGAGGCGTGGCAAGGCTTGGTATGCGACCATGTGTTGACCCGCAGTGTGCGTGACAGCGCGGTTTTGCTGGACATCGCCGCCCAAACCCAAGAGAGCGCCCTGTATGCCTGCCCGCCGCCGCCCGAAAACGGTTTTGCAGACTGCCTGAAACAAGAAACAGGTCGTCTGAAAATCGCTTTTTGGAAACAGGCATGGTTTGGCGGCGGCAACGACGAAGGCACGGAAGCCGCGTTCGCCCATAGTTTGAAACTGATACAAGACGCGGGACACGAATTGGAAGAAGCCACGCCCGATTTCGCGCCGCCCGAACAGCTCAACCGCGCCGCCCGCATCATCGTCATGGGCGAAACGGCAAAACTGTTCTACCAATATCAATACGAAACCGGACAAAAACTGCCGCACTGCCTGCTTGAGCCGACAACGTGGGCAATGATTGTGCAGGGGCGGCAAATCAGTGCGGGCGAAATGGCATGGGCGCGCGACGTGATGCTGGCGCAGGAACGTGCCGCCAAAGCATTTTTCACACGCTACGACGTGTTGATGACGCCCGTCTGCCCGCGCACCACGCCGAAAATCGGCGAGATGATGCCGCCGCCCGCCGCACAAAAAGCCATGCGCCTGCTGTTCGGCACGCTGCGCTTGGGTTTTCTGTTGAAAAACAACCCGTTTTTAGAAAAAGAAGCCGCCACGACGCTGCAATACGTCGGCTATACATCGCCGCTGAACATGAGCGGCAACCCCGCCATGAGCGTGCCGCTTTACCGGCATAACAGGCTGCCCGTCGGTACCCAGTTCGCCGCCGCACACGGACGCGAAGACACGCTGCTTAGCCTCGCCGCGCAGTTGGAACAGATACAGCCGTGGGCGGAAATACCGCAGGTGGTTTAGGATTTGCATTGGATACAAAGCGGTCTGTTTGATCGAAGAAAAGATTCATATAAGGTCGTCTGAAAACATAAAAACGTTTTCAGACGACCTTTTGCCGGTATCAAAGAGCAGGGGAGGGCGCAAAGAACGCCGGAATCCGACTGTCTTTAAAGAATCTGAATTGTTGCTTTGCCAAGAAACCTTTAGAATGACGGTTTTCTGATTTTCGATATTTTCAGACGACCCGTATATCCAAAAGGTCGTCTGAAACGTTTGTTCCGTAACGGATGTTTGTTCATGATTAGTCTTTCCAAAATTCTCGACCGCCCGATTTCCCGCAGCGGTCAGAAATTCGATACATCGCTTTTGTGGATGACGGTGTTGATGACCGTGTTCAGCCTGGTGATGATTTATTCCGCTTCGATTGCCTACGCGGCGGCGGAGGGCGGTACGCAGTTTTCTTTTGTCGGCAAGCAGGCTTTGTTTGTCGCGGTCGGCGGTTCTGTGTGTATCGGCCTGTCTTTTATCAGCATGAACACTTGGAAAAAGCTTATGCCCTGGTATTTCGGCTTCTCGGGGTTTTTGCTGCTGCTGGTTTTGTTTTTGGGGCGGGAGATTAACGGGGCAACCCGCTGGATTCACGCGGGACCGGTCAATATCCAGCCGACTGAGTTGTTCAAGCTTGCCGTCGTTTTGTATTTGTCCAGCCTGTTCACGCGCAAGGCGGAAGTGTTGCAGCGCGTGAAGAAGATTATGTTTCCGGGCGGGCTGATTGCCGCGGGTCTGGTGTTGATTATGTTCCAGCCCGACTTCGGTTCGTTTGTCGTCATTGTCGCCGTTACGATGGCTATGGTGTTTTTGGCGGGTTTCCCTGCCAAGTATTTCATCATGATGGGGATGATTCTGGCTTCATTCATGACGGCGGCGATTATGCTCGCGCCTTACCGTATGGCGCGCGTGTCGGCGTTTTTGAATCCTTGGGCGGACCCTTTGGGCAAAGGCTACCAGTTGACGCATTCGCTGATGGCGATTGCGCGCGGCGAATGGTTCGGTCAGGGTTTGGGCGCGAGCTTGGAAAAACGCTTCTACCTGCCCGAGGCGCATACCGACTTTATCTTTGCCGTCATCGGCGAGGAATTCGGCTTTTTGGGTATGTGTATTTTGGTTGCTTGCTATGTTTGGCTGGTCGTCCGCGCCTTTTCCATCGGACGGCAGGCGCGCGATTTGGATTTGACGTTCGGCGCGTATGTCGCCAACGGCATCGGTGTTTGGATAGGTATTCAGAGTTTTTTCAATATCGGCGTCAACATCGGTATTTTGCCGACCAAGGGGCTGCCGTTGCCGTTGATGTCTTACGGCGGTTCGGCGGTTGTGGTCATGCTGGTGTGCGTTACCTTATTGTTGCGCGTCGATTATGAAAACCGCAAAAAAATGCGCGGTTACCAAGTGGAGTAAATCATGGGCGGTAAAACTTTCATGTTGATGGCGGGCGGCACCGGCGGCCATATTTTCCCTGCGCTGGCGGTGGCGGATTCATTGCGCGCGCGCGGTCATCATGTGATTTGGCTGGGTAGCGAAGGCTCGATGGAAGAGCGCATCGTGCCGCAATACGACATCCTGCTCGAAACGCTGGCGATTAAAGGCGTGCGCGGCAACGGCACCAAACGCAAGCTGATACTGCCGTTTACTTTGTATAAAACCGTCCGCGAAGCGCAGCGGATTATCCGCAAACACCGTGTCGAATGCGTCATCGGTTTCGGCGGCTTCGTTACCTTCCCCGGCGGCTTGGCGGCGAAACTGTGCGGCGTGCCGATTGTGATTCACGAGCAAAACGCCGTGGCTGGTTTGTCCAACCGCCAACTGTCGCGCTGGGCGAAACGGGTGTTATACGCTTTCCCGAAAGCGTTCAGCCATGAAGGCGGTTTGGTCGGCAACCCCGTCCGCGCCGATATTGCCAACCTGCTCGCGCCTGCCGAACGCTTCCAAGGGCGTGAAGGTCGTCTGAAAATCTTGGTGGTCGGCGGCAGTTTGGGCGCAGACGTTTTGAACAAAACCGTTCCGCAGGCTTTGGCTTTGCTGCCCGACGATGCGCGCCCGCAGATGTATCACCAATCCGGTCGGGGCAAACTGGGCAGCTTGCAGGCGGATTACGACGCGCTGGGCGTGAAAGCCGAATGCGTGGAATTTATTACCGACATGGTGTCCGCCTACCGCGATGCCGATTTGGTGATTTGCCGTGCAGGCGCGCTGACGATTGCCGAGTTGACGGCGGCGGGGCTGGGCGCGCTGCTGGTGCCGTATCCTTACGCCGTCGATGACCACCAAACCGCCAATGCGCGTTTTATGGTGCAGGCGGAGGCGGGATTACTGTTGCCGCAAAGTCAGTTGACAGCGGAAAAACTTGCCGAAATCTTAGGCGGTTTAAACCGCGAAAAATGCCTCAAATGGGCGGAAAACGCCCGCACATTGGCACTGCCGCACAGCGCGGACGATGTAGCGGAAGCCGCGATCGCATGTACGGCATGATGACATGATGTGATGAATGAAACAGAGGTCGTCTGAAAACCCAAAAACAGGTTTCAGACGACCTTTTTGCAACTTGGCAGCCGTATTCTGCGGGAGTATGATGTAAATAGGAATTTCTCTCATCGGAGGCTGCCATGTCTGCAAAAATCTCTCCCGAAACCGTTTCTGTCCTGTCCAGTACCATGCTGATTCCCCTGTGGGCAAAGGCGGTGGAGCAGGGTAGGGCGCAGCCCCTTTTGCGCGATGGCGAGGCTGTGCGGATGTTGGACAAGATAGACTACGACTTCAGCAAGTTTGCCAAAGTCAAAGCATCGCAGGTCGGCTGTTGCGGGCGGGCGAAGCTGTTGGACGATATGACCCGGCACTTTATCGCCGAACATCCCGACGCCGTCGTCGTGCAAATCGGCGCGGGGCTGGATGCGCGTTACGAACGCTTGGGCAAGCCGCGCATTACCGCTTGGTATGATTTGGATTTGCCCGAAGTGATTGAAGTGCGGCGTATGCTGCTGCCCGAATCGGACAATCATTATCTGGGCGCATCCATGTTCGACGAAGCGTGGATGAATACCGTCGCCGCGCATGGCAAACCCGTGTTGCTTGTGATCGAAGGCGTGTTGATGTATTTTGAAGAGGCGCAAGTGCAGGATTTTTTCAAACAGGTTGCCCGCCGCCTGCCGCACGCCCAACTTGCTTTCGATACCATTCCCAAAGCCTACATCGGACAAAGCAAACACCACGATGCACTCGGTAGAATGGACAAACCGCCCGAATTTCGCTGGGCGATAATCGGAACGGACGACATCCGACGGCTGATGCCGGGTGTGGAAATCATCGAAGAAGCCGGCTTGAGCAACGTCTGCAAACCGCGTTATCCGTGGCTTTTGCGCCTTTTGTATGCGACCGCGTGGGGACGGCGCAAACTGGATATGCGCTTGATGAGGATACAAGTGCCGTCAAGTTGATAAACGAGAGGTCGTCTGAAAACGGTTTCAGACGACCTTGTGTTTATTTTTGCCGGTGTCTCGTTGAGTGAAATCGATTTTGGAAATAGGCGGAAAAGCAGAGATTTGCCACTAAGCGCGGCATCATTTTTACCCATATTGCCACCAATGTGAAATCCTGTATGCCGAAACATCTTTAATTTACAAGAAAACTATGGCGTAGAAGCGGATAGCCCTTTAAAATAACGCCTTTACGCATCGAAAGTCCACCGGAACGCAACATCATGATGAAGAATCGAGTCACCAACATCCATTTTGTCGGTATCGGCGGCGTCGGCATGAGCGGTATCGCCGAAGTTTTACACAATTTGGGTTTTAAAGTTTCCGGTTCGGATCAGGCGAGAAATGCGGTTACCGAGCATTTGAGCAGCTTGGGTATCCAAATTTATCCCGGCCATACCGCCGAAAACGTCAACGGTGCAGATGTCGTCGTTACCTCTACCGCCGTCAAAAAAGACAATCCCGAAGTCGTCGCTGCGCTGGCGCAGCAAATCCCCGTCATTCCCCGCGCCCTGATGCTGGCGGAGCTGATGCGGTTTCGAGACGGCATCGCCATCGCCGGTACGCACGGCAAAACCACGACCACCAGCCTGACCGCTTCCATCCTCGGCGCGGCAGGTCTCGACCCCACTTTCGTTATCGGCGGCAAACTCAATGCCGCGGGTACCAACGCCCGCTTGGGCAAAGGCGAATACATCGTCGCCGAAGCCGACGAGTCCGATGCGTCTTTCCTGCATTTGATTCCGATTATGTCCGTCGTTACCAATATCGACGAAGACCACATGGACACCTACGGACACAGCGTCGAAAAACTGCATCAGGCGTTTGTCGATTTCATCCACCGTATGCCTTTCTACGGCAAAGCTTTTTTGTGTATCGACAGTGAACACGTCCGCGCGATTTTGCCCAAAGTGAGCAAACCTTACACCACTTACGGCTTGGACGATACCGCAGATATTTACGCGACCGACATCGAAAGCGTCGGTGCGCAAATGAAGTTTACCGTTCATGTTCAAATGAAAGGATCTGAACAAGCGCCGTTTGAAGTCGTGTTGAACATGCCCGGCAGACATAACGTTCTCAATGCCTTGGCTGCCATCGGTGTGGCGCTGGAAGTCGGCGCATCCGTCGAAGCGATTCAGCGCGGCTTGCTCGGTTTCGAAGGCGTCGGACGCCGTTTCCAAAAATACGGCGAAATCAAGTTGCCCGACGGCGGAACCGCGCTTTTGGTGGACGATTACGGACACCATCCCGTCGAAATGGCGGCAACCCTCTCCGCCGCACGCGGCGCGTATCCGGAAAAACGTTTGGTGCTTGCCTTCCAGCCGCACCGTTACAGCCGCACACGCGATTTATTTGAAGACTTCACCAAAGTCCTCAATACCGTTGACGTGCTGGTGTTGACCGAAGTTTATGCCGCCGGCGAGGAACCGATTGCCACCGCCGACTCCCGCGCCCTTGCCCGTGCCATCCGCGTATTAGGCAAACTTGAGCCGATTTACTGCGAAAACGTTTCCGACTTGCCCGAAATGCTGTTGAACGTTTTACAGGACGGCGATGTCGTGTTGAACATGGGTGCAGGCAGTATCAACCGCGTGCCTGTCGCGATGTTGGAGTTGTCAAAAAAAGTCTGAGGCGCAACCTTCTCGCCATGTCGCGACAGCGGCCCGATGAAGTAATTTTTTATCAGGTGGGACAAACAAAATTCAAGTATTTAGTATTTATTAAGGTCGTCTGAAAGGCGATTGGTTTTCAGACGACCTGTATCAATAAACAAAGCAATCAAGAAAGAACAAAAACAATGCAGAGTTTTGGCAAAGTAGCCGTATTGACGGGCGGCTTTTCCAGCGAGCGCGAAATTTCGTTGGATGGAGGCGCTGCTATTTTGAATGCCCTAAAAAGCAGAGGCATAGACGCGCACGCTTTCGATCCTAAAGAAACACCCTTGGCGGAATTGAAAACCCAAGGTTTCCAAACTGCCTTCAATATCCTTCACGGTACTTACGGCGAAGACGGTGCCGTTCAAGGCGCGTTAGAATTGTTGGGCATTCCTTATACCGGCAGCGGTGTCGCCGCTTCCGCCATCGGTATGGACAAATACCGCTGCAAGCTGATTTGGCAAGCTTTAGGACTGCCTGTTCCCGAGTTTGCTGTTTTGCACGAAGACTCTGATTTCGATGCCGTCGAACAGCAACTCGGCTTGCCCATGTTCGTCAAACCGGCAGCCGAAGGCAGCAGCGTCGGCGTGGTGAAAGTGAAAGAAAAAGGTCGTCTGAAAAGCGTTTACGAAGAATTGAAACACCTTCAAGGCGAAATCATTGCCGAACGGTTCATCGGCGGCGGCGAATATTCCTGCCCCGTGTTGAACGGCAAAGGCCTGCCCAGCATACACATCATCCCCGCTACCGAGTTTTACGACTACGAAGCCAAATACAACCGCGACGACACTGTTTATCAATGTCCGTCCGAAGACTTGAGCGAGACTGAAGAAAACCTAATGCGCTCCCTGGCAGTCCGCGGGGCGCAGGCAATCGGGGCAGAAGGCTGCGTGCGCGTCGACTTCCTCAAAGATACCGACGGTAAACTTTACCTCTTGGAAATCAACACGCTGCCCGGCATGACGAGCCACAGTTTAGTACCGAAATCCGCCGCGCATACCGGCGTGGATTTTGCCGATTTATGCATTGAAATTTTGAAAACCGCACATGTGGGATGACGCAAGCGCACTGGGTCGGCTGACCCGCTGGCTGTTGCTGCTGATGGCATTGCTGCTCATCGGTACCTGCATAGCCTGGCTATACAACTCCAATCATTTTCCCGTCAAACAAGTGTCCATACAGGGCAAGCTGACCTATTCTGACGGGAAAGCACTTCAGCGCGCCGCTCAACTGCATACGCGCGGCAATATTTTCCGTGCCGATTTGGATGGTACTCAGGCAGCCTTTCAAAAGCTGCCGTGGGTGGATTACGCCATGGTGCGCCGCCGCTTTCCTGATACCGTCGAAATCCACTTGACCGAGCGCGTGCCTGTCGCCCATTGGCGCAGCGGCGGTTTGGTCGACTCCAAAGGCAATGTGTTTGATGCGAAGCTCAAAGCCAAGCTGCCCGTCTTCGAAGGACAGCCCGGTACAGGCAAGGACATGGTCAAACACTACGAAGAATTTTCCGGCATCCTCCGCCGGCAAAATCTGGCGATTAAAGAACTGATTTATACGCCGCGCTCCGCCTGGTTAGTGGTCTTGGACAATGGGATTACCGTCAGACTGGGAAGAGAGAACGAAATCAAACGCCTACAGCTTTTCGCCGAAATTTGGCCGACGCTGTTGCGTAAAAATCAAAATCGGTTATCCTACGTTGATATGCGGTATAAAGACGGATTTTCCGTGCGTTACACATCAGAGACGTCGTCTGAAAATCTTTCAGACGACTAAAGCCGAGCAAACGGCGTGAAGCAAACTATTGCCGATACAGACAAATAGTTATAACTCCAGCGAAATAACGAGCAAATATAATGGAACAACAAGGTAAATATATCAGTGCCCTCGATATCGGCACATCCAAAGTCATCGCCCTGATTGGCGAAGTACAAGAAGACAACGAAATCCATATCGTCGGACTCGGGCAGGCACCGTCTCGCGGCCTTAAAGCAGGCATGGTAACCAATATCGACGCGACAGCCCAAGCCATTCAGCAGGCAGTCAATGAAGCGGAATTGATGGCAGATACTAAAATCAGCCACGTTACGACCGGTATCGCAGGTAACCATATCCGCAGCTTGAATTCGCAAGGGGTTGTCAAAATCAAAGACGGCGAAGTTTCGCAAGCCGACATTGACCGTGCCATCGAAACCGCCAAAGCTATCAATATCCCGCCGGATCACAACATCCTGCATACCGTGGTGCAAGAGTACATCATCGACAACCAGCCCGGTGTCAAAGAGCCTATCGGTATGAGCGGCGTCCGTCTCGATACCCGCGTGCATATTATTACCGGTGCCAATACCGCCCTGCAAAACATCCAAAAATGTATCCATCGTTGCGGTCTGCAAATGGACCAAATCATGCTTCAGCCTTTGGCGAGCGGTCAGGCTGTTTTGACCGAAGACGAAAAAGATTTGGGCGTGTGCGTCATCGACATCGGCGGCGGTACGACCGATATTGCCGTTTATACCAACGGCGCTATCCGCCATACTGCCGTTATTCCCGTGGCGGGCGATTTAATTACCAAAGACTTGGCACAAGCGCTGCGCACCCCGCACAGCGCTGCCGAATACATCAAAATCCACTATGGCGTCGCGATTCCCGATATGGAAGGCTTAGACGAAATGGTCGAAGTCCCCAGCGTCGGCGACCGCCAGCCCCGTCAGATTTCCCGCCGTGTTTTGGCAAGCGTCATCGGTCCGCGCGTTGAAGAAATTTTGGAGTTGACCCTTAACGAATTGCGCCGTTCCGGCTTCCCTGAAGAAGTCCTCACGTCAGGTATCGTTCTGACTGGTGGCGCGTCTATGCTGACCGGTATCGTTGAACTTGCCGAAGAAGTGTTCGGCCTGCCTGCACGCATCGGCGTACCCCAAGAAATGGGCGGCGTATCCGAACGCATCCGCAATCCGCGCTACTCAACCGCTATCGGTCTTTTGCAGGCGGCAAGAGGCGAGGAAGACGGCGCGCCGGTGACCGGTGCGATTGTGGTTCATGATCAGACTGAAAAAATCAGTCTGTGGGCAAAACTGATGAAATTCGTTAAAGACAATTTCTGATTAATACTGTTATTTTGCTTACAGGGAAACGAGTTGCTGTCGGAATAGTTCCAATTGCGATAATTAAAAACTTGTGTTCTTTCGTTAAAAAATGTAGTAAAAAAATAACGGTAATGGTGAATGAATAAGAAGTATTTTGCCAGCGTCGGAATACTTCTTATATAATACGGATAATATCTAATTTTTGGATCGTCCTCGATGCAGGGCGCCGCAGGAGTCATTTGAATGGAATTTGTTTACGACGTAGCTGAATCAGCCGCAAGCCCTGCGGTCATTAAAGTAATCGGCTTGGGTGGCGGCGGTTGCAACGCTATCAATAACATGATTGCCAACATCATCCAAGGTGTTGAATTTATTAGTGCCAATACTGATGCGCAATCTTTAGGTAAAAATAATGCGGCAAAACGCATCCAATTGGGTACGAACCTGACCCGTGGTTTGGGTGCGGGCGCCAATCCTGAAATCGGTCGTGCTGCGGCACAAGAAGATCGCGAAGCCATCGAAGATGCTATTCGCGGCGCGAATATGCTGTTCATCACCACCGGTATGGGTGGCGGTACCGGTACCGGTGCGGCTCCTGTGGTTGCCGAGATTGCCAAAGAAATGGGTATTCTGACCGTTGCGGTCGTTACCCGTCCGTTCGGCTATGAAGGCAAACGCGTGCACATTGCCCAAGAAGGTTTAGAGCAGCTCAAAGGTCAGGTCGATTCATTGATTATCATCCCGAACGACAAACTGATGACTGCATTGGGCGAAGACGTCACTATGCGTGAAGCGTTCCGCGCGGCGGACAACGTCCTGCGTGATGCCGTTGCCGGTATTTCCGAAGTGGTTACCCGTCCCGGTTTCATCAACCTTGACTTCGCCGACGTTAAAAACGTAATGGGCATCAAAGGTATCGCGATGATGGGTTCCGGTTTTGCTCAAGGCATTGACCGCGCCCGTTTGGCAACCGAACAAGCGATTTCCAGCCCGTTGTTGGATAATGTAACTTTGGATGGTGCGCGCGGTGTATTGGTGAATATCACTACCGCTCCGGATTGCCTGAAAATGTCCGAATATCGTGAAATCATGAAAGTGGTTAACGAAAATGCACATCCTGAAGCTGAATGCAAATACGGTACTGCCGAAGACGACAATATGGGCGAAGACGCTATCCGCGTAACCATTATTGCGACCGGTCTGAAAGAAAACGGCAGCGAAAACCAAATGCGTGCGGCAGTCCGTACACAAAAATTGGTTAGTGGAAATGCCGAAGCAGCTCAGTCTGCGCAAGCTGGTAATGTGGATGGCTTAGTTCGTACCAACAGAGGTATCCGCTCAATGAATTTGACTGCCGCAGATTTCAGTAACCAATCTGTTTTGGATGATTTTGAAATTCCGGCTATTTTGCGTCGTCAAAATAATTCGGACAAATAATTCATTCTGTTAAAAAAGCCTGCCACATCGTTGGCAGGTTTTTTTATAGTTTGGAATATATAGAGGCTTCACCTTTGTATACTTCATTAAGTATATTCTCGACTTTCGACTTATTGTCTGCCGAACGGCTGAATGATAGGATTGCGCCGGTAAGTCTAGTGTAACCGCTCACAATCTGAATAAGCGGCTGATTTCAGACGACATCAATGATGCGCAGAGAGCCGCTGTCTTCGATTTTAGCGATTCGTTATGTTTAACTGCATATTAATGATTATATAAGGAAATACAGTATGAACCGTCGTCAATTCTTGGGTGGTACAGCCGTTTCTTTGGCAGCCGCCGCCTCATTCGCCCGTGCTCACGGACATCATAGCCATAAAGGCCATTCCCACGCTGCTCCTGCTGCTGCGTCCAAAACCTATGAAGCCGCCAGAAAAGCGGCTGCCCACTGTGTTGAAGCAGGTCAAATCTGTCTGGCACACTGCATCCGACTGCTGAGCCAAGGCGATACTTCTATGAAAGACTGCGCAACAGGTGTCAACCAAATGCTGGCTTTGTGCGGCGCGCTGCAAAACCTTGCCGCCCAAAACTCTCCGCTGACCCCTTCTTTAGCAAAAGTCTGCGTTGAAGCGTGCAAACAATGTGCCGCCGCGTGCAAACAACACGCAGGTCACCACGCAGAATGCAAACAATGCTATGAGTCCTGCCTTGCCTGCATCAAAGAGTGCGAAAAAATCGCTGCTTAATTGACGCGGTAAATAACCGGCCTGCCTGTGAAACAAGCTTTGTTTTGCAGGCAGGTCGGTTTGTTTTGGATGGGATGGCTTTCACAAATTTATTCGATATGTAAGTTTTGTTTGTAGAATGTTGTGTCTTTGCCTACAAAATCTTGCCATAAATTTAAAATTTCACCTGCCGGCGAAAATCGTTATGTTTAGGATTATTAAGTTCTGTAACGCGCCCCGTTCTGAAATGAAGACAGCAGGTTGCAAGATTCCAATCTTAACCATTCCAATGGTCTTAAAATTCCTGCCAAACACATGATTTTCACGCTTCTTTACAGACGTTTTCTTGATAAGGTCGTCTGAAAATTGCCCGACACCTTGATAAGCTTTACAATGCAAGTAATTAAAATACATCCCGCCTTATCTTCCCCTTCATGAGTTCCGTACCCTTCATCGAAATGAAAGACGTTGCCTTTGCGTATGGCGACCGTCCGATTCTGAACAATATCAATTTCAGCATTCCCCAAGGAAACTTCGCCGCCGTGATGGGCGGTTCGGGCAGCGGCAAAACCACGCTGATGCGGCTGATTACGGGTCAGATTCATCCGCAATCGGGTAAGGTTTTAATTGAGGGACGAGATTTGGCGGGCTTTTCGGCTGACGAATTGTATGAACACCGCCGCCGCATGGGCGTATTGTTCCAACACGGCGCGCTGTTTACCGATTTGTCGGTGTTCGACAATATCGCTTTTCCGATGCGCGAACTGACGCGCCTGCCGGAAGCGGTTATCCGCGATTTGGTTTTGTTGAAATTGAACGCGGTCGGTCTGCGCGGCGTGGAAAACCTGATGCCGTCCGAACTCTCCGGCGGGATGTCGCGCCGTGTCGCGCTTGCCCGCACGATTGCGCTCGACCCTGAAATTATGTTGTACGACGAGCCGTTTACCGGTCTCGATCCGATTTCCCTGGGCGTGATTGCCCACTTGATCAGCCGCGTCAACAAGGCTTTGCGTTCGACCAGCATTATGGTAACGCATGACATTGAAAAATCTTTAGAAATCGTCGATCAGGTGATTTTCTTGGCGCACGGCGAAATCATGTTCTCCGGCTCGCCGCAGGAAATGCGCGAACTGGATTCGCCTTGGGTGCGCCAGTTTGTCGGCGGGCTGGCAGACGGCCCTGTTGCATACCGCTATCCGGCGCAAACGTCGTTGCAGCAAGATTTGCTTGGGTAGTTTTCAGACGACTTCGGTTTGCAGACGTCGTCTGAAATGTTTGAACCGTTGTTGCCTGAAGCCGGAATCATTTTTCAGACGACCCATCACTATCATCCTAAAAGGTCGTCTGAAACCCGTTAATCCGTAATGGAAACCTATGAATTTTATCCGTTCCGTCGGGGCGAAAACCCTCGGCTTTATTCAATCTCTCGGCAGTATTACGCTGTTTCTGCTGAACATTCTGGCGAAATCCGGTACGGCTTTCGTCCGTCCGCGCCTGAGCGTGCGCCAAGTGTATTTTGCCGGTGTGCTGTCGGTGTTGATTGTTGCCGTTTCAGGGCTGTTTGTCGGTATGGTTTTGGGTTTGCAGGGCTATACGCAGTTGTCGAAATTCAAATCCGCCGATATTTTGGGCTATATGGTTGCGGCTTCGCTGTTGCGCGAACTGGGTCCGGTGTTGGCGGCGATTCTGTTTGCCAGCAGCGCGGGCGGTGCGATGACCAGCGAAATCGGTTTGATGAAAACGACCGAACAGCTCGAAGCGATGAACGTGATGGCGGTAAACCCTGTCGCCCGCGTGGTTGCGCCGCGCTTTTGGGCGGGCGTGTTTTCCATGCCGCTGTTGGCTTCGATTTTCAACGTCGCGGGCATTTACGGCGCGTATTTGGTCGGCGTAACCTGGCTGGGCTTGGATAGCGGCATTTTCTGGTCGCAAATGCAGAACAACATCACGATACATTACGATGTAATCAACGGTCTGATCAAATCCGCCGCATTCGGCGTGGCGGTAACGCTGATTGCCGTGCATCAGGGCTTCCACTGCGTCCCGACCTCGGAAGGCATTTTGCGCGCCAGCACGCGCACGGTGGTTTCGTCCGCCCTGACGATTTTGGCGATTGACTTTGTGTTGACCGCATGGATGTTTACGGAATGACAGGTCGTCTGAAAACGAAACAAAGAACATTGGATATTCAAGGAACTTTAATGAAAAAGAATGTATTGGAATTTTGGGTCGGACTGTTTGTCCTGCTCGGCGTGGCAGCGGTCGGATTTCTCGCTTTCCGCGTTGCGGGCGGCGCTGCGTTCGGCAATTCCGGCAAGACTTATACCGTATATGCCGATTTCAACGATATTGGCGGCCTGAAGGCAAACGCGCCGATTAAATCTGCGGGCGTATTGGTCGGACGCGTCGGCTCTATCGAGCTTGACCCGAAATCCTATCAGGCGAAAGTCCGTCTCGATTTAGACAGCAAATATCAGTTCAGCAGCGATGTTTCCGCGCAAATCCTGACCTCCGGTCTGTTGGGCGAACAATATATCGGACTGCAACAAGGCGGCGACACCGATAATCTTGCCGCAGGCGATACCATTTCCGTTACCAGCTCCGCCATGGTTCTGGAAAACCTGATCGGTAAATTCATGACCAGCTTCGCCGAGAAAAACGCGGCGAGCGGCGACGATGCGGCAAAAGCCACCGAGTAAACGTACACCATCATATTCATACTTTTAGGACACTTAATCATGAAAAAAACCTCTTTCATCAGCGCACTGAGCATCGGCATCTTGAGCATCAGCATGGCGGTTGCCGCCCCTGCCGACGCAGTGAACCAAATCCGTCAAAACGCCACTCAAGTATTGAGCATCTTAAAAAACGGCGATGCCAACACCGCCCGCCAAAAAGCCGAAGCCTATGCGATTCCCTATTTCGATTTCCAACGCATGACCGCGCTGGCGGTCGGCAACCCTTGGCGTACCGCGTCTGACGCGCAAAAACAAGCGTTGACCAAAGAATTTCAAACCCTGCTGATCCGCACCTACTCCGGCACCATGTTGAAATTCAAAAACGCCAACGTCAACGTCAAAGACAACCCCGTTGTCAATAAAGGCGGCAAAGAAATCATCGTCCGCGCCGAAGTCAGCCCCCCAGGTCAAAAACCTGTCAACATGGACTTCACCACCTACCAAAGCGGCAACAAATACCGTGCCTACAATGTCGCCATCGAAGGCGCGAGCTTGGTAACCGTGTACCGCAACCAATTCGGCGAAACCATCAAAGCCAAAGGCGTAGACGGACTGATTGCCGAACTGAAAGCCAAAAACGGCAGCAAATAATGCAAAAACCAGCCATGCCGTCCGTTTTCAGACGACATGGCTTTCGCACACCACAACCTTCAGGTTTTATCATCCAAGATTAAGTTGACAAGACAGCCATGCAAACCGAACTTCGCGACGGCACGCTGCACATCAGCGGCGACATCACCGTCAAAACCTTGACCGCCGACGCCTTCACCCGCTTCAGGCAGCAATGTCGTCTGAAAGACACCCGCGCGGTCGATTTGAGCGGCGTCGGACGCGCCGATTCCGCCTGCGTGTCCCTGCTGCTTGACGCACTGCGCTGCCCGGACGGGAAAATCACCCTGCAAGGCATACCCGAATCCGTGCGCACCCTGTCCGAGCTTTACGAAATCAAAGACTGGTTAAACCCATGAAAAAAACCGCCGCTTCACTCCTACTCCTCATCGGCATGGCCTCAACACCCGCATTTGCCGAAACCAACCCCGCCGACCCCTACGAAGGCTACAACCGCGCCGTCTTCAAATTCAACGACAAGGCCGACCAATACGTCCTCGCACCCGTCGCACGCGGCTACCGCAAAATAACGCCCAAGCCCGTCCGCACCGGCGTGAGCAACTTCTTCAACAACCTGCGCGACGTCGTCAGCTTCGGCAGCAACGTCCTGCGCCTCGATGTCAAACGCGCCAGCGAAGACCTCGTCCGCGTCGGCATCAACACCACCTTCGGACTCGGCGGTTTGATTGACGTCGCAGGTGCAGGCGGCGTTCCCGACAACAAAAACACCCTCGGCGACACCTTCTCCACATGGGGCTGGAAAAACAGCAACTACTTCGTCGTTCCGCTGCTCGGCCCCTCCACCGTGCGCGACACCACAGGCAACGCCATTACCACCGTCTATCCCGTCAAAAGCGCCGTGTTCCACACCCCCGCAGGCCGCTGGAGCACCACCGGTTTGAACATCGTCAATACCCGCGAAGCCCTGCTTGACCTGACCGACGGTTTGGAAGACGCCGCCATCGACAAATACAGCTACACCCGCGACCTCTACATGAAAGTACGCAGCCGCCAAACCGGCGGAACATTACCGCAAGACGAGGACGACAATATCGACATCGACGAACTGGTGGACAGCGATGCGCCCGGGGCAACCGATTTAGCCGAACCGTTCCCACAATCCGCTGCCGAATTTGAGCCGATTCCTGCCGAATAATCTCATAAGGTCGTCTGAAAACCTTTTCAGACGACCTCAATCTATTTTCCTTTACGATGATGAACCATTCCCCACTTATCGCCGTCAGCGTCGGCGAAGCATCCGGCGACCTGCTCGGTGCGCACCTTATCCGTGCCATCAAACAACGCTGCCCCGATGCGAAATTTATCGGCATTGGCGGCGAACGCATGAAGGCGGAAGGGTTTGAGAGCCTGTACGACCAGGAAAAACTGGCGGTGCGCGGCTTTGCCGAGGTGGTCAAACGCCTGCCCGAAATCCTGAAAATCCGCAAAGGGCTGGTAAACGACCTTATCCGCATCAAACCTGATGTCTTTGTCGGTATCGATGCGCCCGATTTCAATCTGGGCGTGGCGGAAGAACTCAAAAAGGCGGGCATCCCCACCGTCCATTATGTCAGCCCGTCGGTGTGGGCGTGGCGGCGCGAACGGGTGAACAAAATCGTGCATCAGGTCAACCGCGTGCTGTGTCTGTTTCCGATGGAGCCGCAGCTTTACTTTGATGCGGGCGGCAAAGCCGAGTTTGTCGGTCATCCGATGGCGCAAACCATGCCGCTGGACGACGACCGTGCCGCCGCGCGCGCCAAGTTGGGCGTGGCCGACGAAGCTGTCGTGTTCGCCTTGCTGCCGGGCAGCCGTGTCAGCGAAATCGATTATATGGCCCCTTTGTTTTTTCAGACGGCCTTATTGCTGCTCAAACGCTATCCGCAGGCGCAATTCCTGCTCCCCGCCGCCACCGCCGCCACCCGCAGGCGCATCGGTGAAATTCTGGCGCAGCCCGAATTTTCCGCCATTCCCGTTACCATCACTGACAAACAGTCTGATACCGTCTGCACCGCCGCTGACGCAGTGTTGGTAACCAGCGGCACCGCCACCCTCGAAGTCGCCTTGTGCAAACGACCGATGGTCATCAGCTACAAAATTTCGCCGCTGACCTATTTTTATGTGAAACGTAAAGTCAAAGTGCCGCATGTCGGCCTGCCCAATATCCTGTTGGACAAAGCTGCCGTGCCGGAGCTTTTGCAACACGATGCCGAGCCGGAAAAACTCGCCGCCGCCGTTGCTTATTGGTACGACCACCCCGAAGCCGCCGCTGCTCTGAAACAGGATTTTCGCGAACTGCATTTGCTGCTGCGCAAGGATACCGACGCGTTGGCGGCTGAAGCCGTATTGTCCGAAGCAGGCTTTTAGCGAAACCCGCTGCACTCGTTTTCACTTCGTTGAAGCTACGCTTTCAGACGACCTCTGATACTTATTGCCTGATAAAGAGCATGTCCGACCTGCGGGCTGAATCTGATGGTTTTGCAGTAAATTCAAATCAGAAAACCACGCGCCGTCATTCCCGCACAGGCGGGAATCTAGAAGTTTGAAATGATGACAATCTTTAAATAGTTCTGAATGGTTGAGGACTGGATTCCCGCCTGTTCGGGAATGACGGCGGGTGATGGGCACTGCATCAAAAGTTAAGTGAATAGGCCATATGGCTTGTCGGACATGAATGCCTGACCGAAACTGACAGGCCCATTTTTGTAGCGTGGGCTTTGCCCGCGAAAACCGTTTCACAGCATAAAAATAGGGCAGGGCGGACTTTGGTTCCCTGCAAAACTGTCGCTGCTCCCGTACAGATAAAAATAATGGCAGTAAACCCGACATTATTTTTATAGTGGATTAACTTTAAACCAGTACGGCGTTGCCTCGCCTTGCCGTACTATCTGTACTGTCTGCGGCTTCGTCGCCTTGTCCTGATTTAAATTTAATCCACTATATTTGAACCCGCTATATCATTCAAAAGGTCGTCTGAAAAACTTTTTCAGACGACTTCTCCCGTTAACCGAAGCGTATCATTGAAACCCTATGTCCCTCATCCTTACCGCAGGCGTGGACGAAGCAGGGCGCGGGCCGCTGGTCGGCAGCGTCTTTGCCGCCGCCGTTATCCTGCCCGAACGTTACGACATGCCCGGCTTGACCGATTCGAAAAAACTCAACGAGAAGAAGCGCGATACTCTGGCGGTGTTGATCAAAGAACAAGCCGTTTCGTGGAGCGTCGCCTCCGCGCCGCCCGAAGAAATCGCCGAACTCAATATCCTGCACGCCACCATGCTGGCGATGACCCGCGCCGTCCAGGGTTTGGCGGTCGTGCCGGATAAAGTATTGATAGACGGCAACCGCGTTCCGAAAGATTTGGGCATTTCCGCCGAAGCCGTCGTCAAGGGCGACAGCAAAATCATCGAAATCTCCGCCGCCTCCGTCCTCGCCAAAACTGCGCGTGATGCCGAGATGTATGCTTTGGCGGAACGTTATCCGCAATACGGTTTCGACAAACACAAAGGTTACGGCACGGCGCAACATCTCGCCGCCCTGCAAAAATACGGCGTGCTGCCCGAACACCGCCGCGATTTCGCACCCGTGAAGGCGTTGCTGGCGCAGGGCAGATTGTTTGAGTGAGAGTAGAATGGTTTAAAGGTCGTCTGAAACGCTTTCAGACGACCTTTTCTTTACACCCCGTTACAAAGCCGTGTATGCTTCGCGTTCGGGTGGGGGTGAAACAAATATCAACGGTCAAACCAGTTTTGATGTTTGTGTGTTGTTTAATTTCACTGTTCTCCTAATCAATAACCTTATCAACCGATACCGCACATACTATTTATGGACACTATTGCACGAATCAGCCACTTTGTCGGCAAAACCTTCTCATTTTGGGCGGCATTGTGCGCCGCCGTTGCCTTCTTCGACCCCGAATTGTTCAAGTGGGTACTGCCTTACATCACTTGGCTTTTGGGCATCATCATGTTCGGCATGGGGCTGACGCTGACGCCGTCAGATTTCAAAATTGTCGCCAGTCATCCTAAAGCCGTCCTTATCGGCGTGGCGGCTCAATTCATTATCATGCCACTGACTGCCTATTTTTTGGTCAAGTTGTTAAATTTGCCTGCTGAAGTTGCTGTGGGCGTGATTTTGGTCGGCTGCTGTCCGGGCGGTACGGCTTCCAATGTGATGACTTTTTTGGCGCGCGGCAACGTTGCTTTGTCCGTTGCAGTTACGTCGGCTTCCACCTTGCTGGCTCCGCTGCTGACGCCCGCTATTTTCCTGCTTTTGGCAGGTGAAATGCTCGACATCAATGCGCAGGCGATGTTTGTTTCCATTGTTCAAATGGTGTTGCTGCCCATTGCGCTCGGCGTGATTGCACATACTGTGTTCCGCAAACAGACAGAACGCGCTGCCGCTGCCCTGCCTTTGGTTTCTGTGGTTGCCATTGTGTTGATTATCGGTGCGGTCGTCGGCGCGAGCAAAGGCAAAATCATTGAAAGCGGGCTGTTAATTTTCGGTGTTGTGGTGTTGCACAACGCCATCGGCTACCTGCTCGGCTTTTTCGCAGCCAAAATCTGCAAGCTGCCGTATGATGCGCAAAAAACGCTCGCCATCGAAGTCGGTATGCAGAATTCCGGATTGGGTGCGGCATTGGCGGCCGCGCATTTTGCCGCTGCCCCTGTCGTCGCTGTACCCAGCGCGCTGTTCAGCGTGTGGCACAACATTTCCGGCTCGCTGCTCGCATCTTATTGGTCGGCGAAAGCAGATAAAGAATCGAAAGCGGAATTGTCCGATTAAAAGAGTTCGGCAAATGACAAAAGGTCGTCTGAAAACTTTTTCAGACGACCTTTTATTATTGTCGGGCGGAAATCAACGGCGGCTTATAGTGGATTAAACTTAAACCAGTACGGCGTTGTCTCGCCTTGCCGTACTATTTGTACTGTCTGCGGCTTCGTCGACTTGTCCTGATTTAAGTTTAATCCACTATATCTTCAACGCTCGCACTGCCATTGCTCCAATATTGCCCTGAGTTCCTGCGGGTTGCCATATCCGTTGTCTGCTGCTGCCTGAAGGTAATCGTAGGCGGCGGGAACATTCGTGGCGGTACCTTGTCCGTGGTAGAGGAGGAATGCCGAATAATATTGCGCTTCAGGATGGTTTTGTTCCGCCGCTATGCCGAACCAGTACGCCGCCGAACCGGTATCGGCAGGAATACCCAGACCGTGATAATAGATTTTGCCCAAACCGGCTGCTGCATCGGCATGGTTGCAGACGGCGGCTTCTAGATAAAGCCGTCGCGCGCGGGCGTAGTCTTTTTTTTGTCCGATGCCGTCAAGGCAGGCTGCGGCAGAGCGGCAAAGCTGCTCGGTTTCCTGACGCTGCAAGGCTTCGGATTTGAGCTTTTCGTAATGTTCGGGTTGGTGCAGGGCGGCCTCGCTGAGCAGCTTCTGTACTGCGGCCATGCTGCCCAATGCGGCGGCGTGGCGGTAGTATTGTTGCGCGACGGATAAATCGGGGCGTATGCCCAGTCCGTAGCGGCAGAGATCGCCCATCAGGCATAGGGCGTCCGGAAACTGCCTGTCTGCGGCAGTTCTGGCGTATTTGAACGCCTGTAACGGATCGCGGTCGGTCAGCTTGCCGGTCAGATATTGCCGTGCCAAGGCGGTTTGCGCCGCCGCGCTGCCCTGAACGGCGGCAAGACTGTACCAAGACAGGGCGTCTTGGTTTCCTTTTGCCGCCAATAAATCTGCCAGCAGGATTTGTGCTTCGACCCAGCCGTGTTCGGCGGCATATTCCAAATAGACTTCTGCCTGCGCGGAGTCGGCAGAAACGCCGCAGCCGTAAAGGAAGGATTTCCCTAATTGCAGGCATGCCTGCGCCCAGCCCTGGGAGGCTGCCTGGTTGTACCAATTTAACGCCTTTTCCCAATTACCCGCCAGGGCATACTGCCGCGCGATGAGGTATTGCGCTTCGGGGGATTGCGGGGCGGCGCATTGTGCCCAATAGAGAAATTGCAAGTCGTTGCGTTCTGCGTAATAACGCATCAGCGCGGTTTGCGCCGCTAAGAACCCGCGTTCGCCGAAATCTGCGTAAGCATCCAGCAGTTTGTCGGCAGACAGTCCGAAACGGTCGCTCCAATGCAGCAACCTGTATGCCGTATCCGGAAACCCTCCGGATGCGATGTATTCTACGCCTGATAATGCCCTGCGGTTTTCCTTGCCGCCAAGCAACATGCCGCACATGCGGTATACCGCTTCTTCGTCCCCGTCTTCCATGATTTGCCGCAAAGGCAAAAAGTCCCGAAGATTGCCCTCGAAAGGGGGTTCTGTCGGGACGATATCTTGCAGCGATAATCGTTTGGGAATGATGGTCATGGCATCGGAATAGGCATTTTGAGTAGTGTATTATACTGTTTTCTGTAATTGTGTGTCAGCGTTTGTTCAGAATCTTGAAATTTGGAACCGGTATTTTTGTCGGTTTGCCGCATTGATACGGCGGCATTTGGCAGGAGATGCGTAGATTTCGGGAGGGTGTATGACTGACGTAAGCGCGCTACACAGACTTTCAAAATGTATAGTGGATTAAATTTAAATCAGGACAAGGCGACGAAGCCGCAGACAGTACAGATAGTACGGCAAGGCGAGGCAACGCCGTACTGGTTTAAATATAATCCACTATAAAAAGGTCGTCTGAAAG
>NZ_AEPF01000022.1 GCF_000193735.1 Neisseria sicca 4320 | reverse complement strand
TCCGGTATAGGGTTTCAGACGACCTTTTGCATATCCATGCTAAAATCCGTATTCCTCAAATATTTCAATATGATGTTATGCACGCTTCCGATATTGATCTAGACGACACCACCCACGAATACTACGCCGACAATCCCGATTTCTCTTCTAAAACCATTGTCGCAACGCTGTTTATCGGCGCGTTTTTCGGCTATCTCAACGACACGCTTTTAAATGTTGCGCTCACGCCGATTATGAAGGATTTCGGTGTCGACAAGACCACCGTCCAATGGCTGACGACGGGCTTTTTGCTGGTAATGGGCGCGTTTACGCCGATTACGGCGGGCGTGATTCAGTGGTTTGAAACGCGCAAGATGGTGTTGTTTACGCAGGCGACGTTTCTGGCGGGTTCGCTGATTTGCGCGTTTGCACCGACTTTCGGGATTCTGGTCGCGGGGCGGATGGTGCAGGCGGTGTCTGCCGCGTTTTTCGTGCCGCTTCTGTTTAACGGTATTTTGTCGATTTACCCGCCGAACAAACGCGGGACGGCGATGGGCGTGATTACCATGATGTTCACCGCCGCGCCCGCGATGGGACCGACGCTGTCGGGCATCATCATCGACCACACGCATTGGCGCGTGCTGTTCGGCTTTACCGCGCCGTTTATGCTGGCGGCGATGGTGTTGGTGGGCAAGTATCTGACGGTTAATTTGAGCAACATCAGCCGTCCGAAGATTGATATTTTATCGGCTGTCTTGTCGGTCGCGGGCTTCGGCGGGCTGGTGTATGCGAGCAGTAATTTCGCCCGTCTGCCGCTGGCGGAATTTATCCTGCTGTTTGCCGCTTCCGTCGCGCTGGTGGGCTGGTTCGCATACCGCCAGTCCCGCTTGGCGACGCCGCTGCTGAACCTTCGGGCGTTTGAATATAAGCAGTTCCGCCACTGCGTCGTGATTCTGGCGGGCGCGGTGTTCCTGTTTTTGGGTTTGGAACTGATGATGCCGATGTACACGCAGCAGGTGCTGATGCTGACCGGCACGGCGACGGGGCTGATTCTGATGCCCGCGAGCATCGCCCAAGCGGTTGCCGCGCCTTTGTTCGGCAAACTGCTGGACAAGAAGGGCGGACGGTTTGTCGTGTTGCCCGCCACGGTGATGCTGACGGTGTCGCTGGCGGTGTTATGGCTGTTTTTACGGATTGACACGCAAGTCATGATGCTGACCGCCATGTTCACGCTGATGGCGGTATCCGTCTCCGCCTGCGTAACGGGCGAAACCCACGGCTTGAACGCGCTGCCGAAAAAACTCAATCCCCACGGCGCGGCGATTCTGACCACCATCAATCCGATTGCCGGCGCGATCGGCGCAGCATTTTTTGTCGGCGCAACCAATATCGGCGAAAAACTGTCCTCCGCAGCCTTGCCGCAACAAGCCATGCTCGACGGCATCCATCTGGCGATGGGCTGCGCGCTGGTGTTGGGCGCGGTAATGGTGTTTTTCGCCATGCGCCTGAAGCGGCATCAGACAGCGTCGTAGCGCGTACCGGGAATGTGTGAAAAGGTCGTCTGAAACCATGTGATTATGGGTTTCAGACGACCTTTTTTAACTTTTATGGTGGAAGAACGTGAGTCTGAGAGAATTAAGCAACTTTCCCATTAAATACAAAACTTTCCTTGATGGGCAAATCCAACGCGGCGGAGGGTAGGGCGGTTCGATGCCTGCTTCGGATTGTAGTGTGGGCTTTGCCCACGGAATTGACCGTTTGCTTCCCAAGTCAGGCGATAAATAGGGTTGTTTTTTTCGTGGGCAAAGCCCAGGCTACGGCTGGGTGTGAAGGTCGTCTGAAATCATGGGGTTATGGGTTTCAGACGACCTTTTTATATTTAAAACTACATATGACTACATTTTTAAATATTGTTATTTAAAATTATAAATCATGATGTTATTCTGATTTGGTTTGTCTGAAAAGGGAGTGGGTGCAAAATTGGGCGATTTAGGCGGTTTGGCTGCCTGTTTTCGGGATTGAACAAAAATTCCTAGAAAATGAATTAATTATATTTAATTTTTATATAATTTGTTTAAAATATTTATGATTTTTCAGTAACGATAATAGTATATAATATATAATAATTTAGTCTGATTTTGGATAGGTGTTTTAGGTTTTGTTACTGAAGTATCATTTATTAATAATCAAATTTTTTAAAAATATTTGAGAAAAAGTGTTTGACAGCCTGAAGATTATTTTTTAAATTTGCCCTTACCAATAAAAACTACATCGCACTACAAAGGAACCCTATCATGAATCTGTACCAAACTTCTCCGTCTTGTTATAGATTGTCTTCTATCTCTGCCGACCCCGTCGTCGTCTGCTCTTGGGCAGTCGCGGCGGTCTGACGGCTCTTTGCCCGAATTTGGTTTCCCGTATTTTGGTTTCCCGTATTTCTGCAATCGATTCGGGTTTTAAAGTTTCTGTATCTCCCACTGTATTTCCTTCCGAATATTAAAATAATTAAAAAATACTTAGACCTCCGCTTCAGCCGAATTGTATGTATTGAATTTATTAACTGTTTATTAACTGATTGTTTTTATTGATTTTGATTTTCAGACGACCTGACGGGTCGGTGGTTTGAAAGGTCGTCTGAAAATGGTTTTGAAACCATTGTTTCTTTTTGAACGGTTCGTTTCGGTTTCGCGCAAACCGAGCCGCTGAGTCGATACTGAAAAAATTCTAATCTACAAAGGAGAAATACCATGAGCCAACTTTCTGCCGGTGCCCGTTTCCGCCAAGCTGTGAAGGAGTCGAATCCTCTTGCCGTGGTCGGCTGTGTGAACGCTTATTTTGCGCGGCTGGCGACGCAGAGCGGGTTTAAGGCGGTGTATCTGTCGGGCGGCGGCGTGGCGGCCTGTTCGTGCGGGATTCCGGATTTGGGCATCACCACGATGGAAGATGTGCTGATTGATGCGCGGCGGATTACGGACAATGTGGATACGCCTTTGCTGGTGGACATCGATGTCGGCTGGGGCGGGGCGTTCAATATCGCGCGCACGATTCGCAACTTCGAGCGTGCGGGCGTGGCGGCGGTGCATATCGAAGACCAAGTGGCGCAGAAGCGTTGCGGCCATCGTCCGAACAAAGCCATTGTTTCTAAAGATGAAATGGTTGACCGCATTAAAGCCGCAGTGGATGCGCGCGTGGATGAGAATTTTGTGATTATGGCGCGGACGGACGCGTTGGCGGTGGAAGGTTTGGATGCCGCCATCGAGCGTGCGCAGGCTTGCGTGGAAGCGGGCGCGGACATGATTTTCCCCGAAGCAATGACGGATTTGGCGATGTACCGGCAATTTGCGGATGCGGTGAAAGTGCCCGTGTTGGCGAACATTACCGAATTCGGCGCGACGCCGCTTTATACGCAGCAAGAGCTGGCGGACAACGGCGTGTCGCTGGTGCTGTATCCGCTCTCGTCGTTCCGCGCCGCGAGCAAGGCCGCGCTGAATGTTTATGAGGCGATTATGCGCGACGGCACGCAGGCGGCGGTGGTCGATACTATGCAGACCCGCGCCGAGCTTTACGAGCATTTGAATTATCACGACTTCGAGCAGAAGCTGGATAAATTGTTTCAGAAGTAAAAAACCGTTTTCAGACGACCCTCAACCTTGAACAGGTCGTCTGAAAAACCAAAATCCCATAAAAACACAAAGGAGAAATACCATGACTGCAACTAAAGAAACCCCGACTTTTAAACCGAAAAAATCCGTCGCCCTTTCCGGCGTGGCGGCGGGCAATACCGCGCTGTGTACCGTCGGCCGCACCGGCAACGATTTGAGCTACCGCGGTTACGACATCCTTGATTTGGCGCAGAAATGCGAGTTTGAAGAAATCGCCCACCTGCTGATTCACGGTCATCTGCCCAACAAATTTGAACTCGCCGCCTACAAAGCCAAGCTCAAATCCCTGCGCGGCCTGCCTATCCGCGTGATTAAAGTGTTGGAGGCCCTGCCTGCGCACACGCATCCGATGGACGTGATGCGTACCGGCGTGTCCATGCTCGGTTGCGTTCACCCCGAACGCGAAAGCCATCCCGACAGCGAAGCGCGCGACATCGCGGACAAACTGATCGCCAGCCTCGGCAGCATCCTGCTCTACTGGTACCAATATTCGCACAACGGCAAACGCATCGATGTCGAAAGCGAAGAAGAGACCATCGGCGGCCACTTCCTGCACCTGTTGCACGGCAAACGCCCGACCGAATCGCAGGTTAAAGCCATGCACGTTTCGCTGATTCTGTATGCGGAACACGAGTTCAACGCCTCCACCTTCACCGCCCGCGTGATTGCCGGTACAGGTTCGGATATGTATTCCTGCATCACCGGCGCTATCGGCGCGCTCAAAGGTCCGAAACACGGCGGCGCGAACGAAGTTGCCTACGACATCCAAAAACGCTACCGCAATGCCGACGAAGCCGAAGCCGACATCTGCGAACGCATCGCCCGCAAAGAAATCGTTATCGGGTTCGGCCATCCGGTTTACACCATTTCCGACCCGCGCAACGTCGTGATTAAAGAAGTGGCGCGCGGTTTGAGTCAGGAAGCGGGCGACATGCGCCTCTTCGACATCGCCGAGCGCTTGGAGAGCGTGATGTGGGAAGAGAAAAAAATGTTCCCGAACTTAGACTGGTTCTCCGCCGTGTCCTACCAAAAACTCGGCGTACCGACCGCCATGTTCACGCCGCTCTTCGTGATTTCGCGCTCCACCGGCTGGGCGGCGCACGTCCTCGAACAGCGCAAAGACGGCAAAATCATCCGTCCGAGCGCAAACTACACCGGTCCTGAAGATTTGGCGTTTGTGGAAATGGAGGCACGATAGTAGTTTGTTTTTTTACAATTTGTAAAACTGAAGGGTTTCAGACGACCTTACCTTATTTAGAAAGGTTGTCTGAAATTAAGTTTAAAATTTTAACCAAATAGAAAGGGTATGTATTAAATGGAAAAGTTTCAATCAATTATCAATTTAACGGCTGATGCTGCTTTGTTTGTCCAAAATAAAGCAACAGAAATTGCAAAAATAGGAGGTTGTCAAGCAAAAGGAGCAAGAGAAATTGCAAGTAATGCCGGGAAAATTCTGTTAGAAAAACATTTAAACTCAGAACAAAAGGATGAGATTCAAAACTTCATTCATCAAAAAACCTGTGTAGTTATTTTCAATGGTCTTTTTGATAAAAATATTGATGATTCGATAATTAGCACTCCAAGCTCTTTGCCAAAAATGGAAGAGCTTGAAGAAAACTTAGAATGTTTGAAATTAGCTGCATCCAATCAGATTTTATTAGCAACAGTAGATCAATTTGCATTTGCTTATGATATTGACAATCATGGGAAAATAATGAGACTTGTTGGTAACTTTAAAGGAGGCGGGGCAACAAAACTCGAAAATGAAGATGCCAGACAAGTAGATAAGAGTTCACATTCAGGGATTGCATTAGGGGCGCATACCGAAGCTCCTTACCATGCAGCAACAAAGGTTTTTAATAATCATTCTCCCGCACCCTCATCACTTGTTTTAACTGCAAGATACAATCCTCTATCAGAACCGACGACGGTAATTCCATTACAACCTATTTTGGAAAAATTAAATTATTTGGATTTATTGGCATTAACGACAGAAAATTTTGATTTCACTCGTAGCGAAACGTTTACGTCAGGAAAGGGAACAGGCGGTAGTAAAGTATCAATACTGGAATTTAATAACGATGGAATTATTGGTATTAAATATAACTCTTATAGATTTACTGCTAATGTACACGCACCTCAACCGATTAAAGATGCTTTGAATAGATTTAATGAGTTAATAAATAAATCTGAACAATATAAAATCGACTTACAACCAGATACTTGCATAATTATTAACAATACGTTGGCGTTGCATTGCCGTGATGTTATCAAAGATAACAGAAGATTGTTAATTCGTATTTTCGGATATAAAAATAATATTGAGTATATTTGCTTAGAGGATGATCCTGTATTGGTGCAAGGGTAAGAAACATGGAAGATTTATACATAACGCTCGCTTTGGGCGTGGTTGCGATGATTGCTGGGTTTATCGATGCAATTGCGGGCGGAGGGGGGTTAATTACACTGCCTGCACTCTTGTTGGCGGGTATTCCTCCTGTATCGGCAATTGCTACCAATAAGCTGCAAGCTGCCGCTGCTACGTTTTCGGCTACAGTTTCTTTTGCGCGCAAAGGTTTGATTGATTGGAAGAAAGGTCTTCCGATCGCAGCGGCATCGTTTGTAGGCGGTGTGGTCGGCGCATTATCTGTCAGCTTGGTTTCTAAGGATATTCTGCTGGCAGTCGTGCCGGTTTTGTTGATATTCGTCGCGCTGTATTTTGTGTTTTCGCCCAAGCTTGACGGCAGCAAGGAAGGTAAAGCCAGAATGTCGTTTTTTCTGTTCGGGCTGACGGTTGCGCCGCTTTTGGGATTTTACGACGGTGTGTTCGGACCGGGTGTCGGCTCGTTTTTTCTGATTGCCTTTATTGTTTTGCTCGGCTGCAAGTTGTTGAATGCGATGTCCTATACCAAATTGGCGAATGTTGCCTGTAATCTTGGTTCTCTGTCGGTATTTCTGCTGCACGGTTCGATTATTTTTCCGATTGCGGCGACGATGGCAGTCGGCGCGTTCGTTGGTGCGAATTTAGGTGCGAGATTTGCCGTCCGCTTCGGTTCGAAGCTGATTAAGCCGCTACTGATTGTCATCAGTATCTCGATGGCTGTGAAATTGTTGATAGACGAGCGCAATCCGCTATATCAGATGATTGTTTCGATGTTTTGAACCTTTTCAGACGACCCCTTCAAAAACGTCGTCTGAAACCCCAAACCACAAGAAAAATAGATCCACAGGAAGACTTGTTCAACTGCGCGGCAAAGTCGATTTGCTGATCGGCTGATAGAAGGGAAGCAAAAAGATCGTTTTTCCAACCATTCCATTTTGGCATCTGGAAAAGCACATAAGATATTAATGAAAGATTTTGATTATTAAGAGGTAAATAAAGATTTTGGAGGGATTTTCTTTTCGAAAAACAATAATGTACCTATGTGGAAAGTATTATGGAGTAAATATGAAGCTGCCTGATTTACTGATGGGAATATTCTTGGCAGTTTCTGCAGCCCTTCTGAATGCAACCATCGGCATATTCAGTAAGGTATTAATGGAGCAAGGCTTGTCTGTTCAGCATATTGCATTTTTGAAAACTTTGACAGGTTTTGTGTTTATCAGCATTTTGCTTTGCCGTACCGGTTTTACCAGACAGATTGCGGATATTTCAAAAAAGAAAGAGGCAATCTTGCCGTTGCTGTTAAAAGTCGCAATTTGTGCTTTTTTCGGAATTTACACTTTGTTTTTCTTTGAAACCACCGCTTATCAATACGGTAATGCTGCGAATGTAGTAGTTGTATTAATGGCATCGGCTGCCGTATCTGCCTTGATATTGGACAGCATACTGTTAGACGAACGTATTTATATTTCTTCAGTCGTCGGTGTGGGTTTGGCAGTATCGGGGATCGCGGTGATTTCTTGGACTGGAGAAGGAAATTTAGGGTTGATTCTGAATGCCGCAATGGCAGGCTCGGGCTACGGTTGTTTTTCCGTTTTGATTAAAAAATTCGGCTTAAACGGCGGTATTTATTTGACACGGATCTTGATGTTTTTTGGAAGTATTTTTTTGTTTATCCCTTCATTGGAAGGTATTGGGGATATACATTGGCAATGGTCTTTTATTCCGCCACTCTTGGCATTGTCTTTATTGCCGACGATTTTAGGATTTTATTGTACAACTAAAGCATTGGATTATTTGAGTGCTGCGAAGGTACAGGTAACTGAATTGGCCGAGCCATTGTTTGCCGCCGTACTGGCTTGGATGTTTTTGAATGAAATACCGGAAGGACGCTTCTTTGTCGGCGCCATTCTGATTATTGCCGGTATTGTGTCTATCAATGGGCTGTATCGACCATTGTTGAAGCGAATTGAATAGTTTTTATTTCCCAAGATTTCAGACGACCCCTTCAACAAACGTCGTCTGAAACCCCAAACCACAAGAAAAATAGATTCACAGGAGAACTGAACATGGCTGCCAACCAAAGTTACCGCAAACCGCTGCCCGGTACGGATTTGGAATACTACGACGCGCGTGCGGCGTGCGAGGACATTCAAGCCGGCTCTTACGACAAGCTGCCTTACACGAGCCGCATTTTGGCGGAGAACTTGGTCAACCGCGCGGACAAAGTCGATTTGCCGACGCTGCAAAGCTGGCTGGGCCAGTTGATAGAAGGCAAGCAGGAAATTGACTTTCCGTGGTATCCCGCGCGGGTGGTGTGCCACGATATTTTGGGGCAGACCGCGCTGGTGGATTTGGCGGGTTTGCGCGATGCGATTGCAGAGAAGGGCGGCGATCCGTCCAAAGTGAATCCTGTGGTGCAGACGCAGCTTATCGTCGACCACTCGCTGGCGGTGGAATGCGGCGGCTACGACCCCGATGCGTTCCGCAAAAACCGCGAAATCGAAGACCGCCGCAACGAAGACCGTTTCCACTTTATCAACTGGACGAAAACCGCTTTTGAAAATGTGGACGTGATTCCGGCGGGCAACGGCATCATGCACCAAATCAATCTGGAAAAAAATGTCGCCCGTCGTCCAAGTCAAAAACGGCGTGGCGTTCCCCGACACCTGCGTCGGCACGGATTCGCACACGCCGCACGTCGATGCGCTGGGCGTGATTTCCGTAGGCGTGGGCGGTTTGGAAGCGGAAACGGTGATGCTGGGGCGCGCGTCCATGATGCGCCTGCCCGATATTGTCGGCGTGGAGCTGACCGGCAAACGCCAGCCGGGCATTACGGCGACGGATATTGTGTTGGCGCTGACTGAGTTTCTGCGTAAAGAGCGCGTGGTCGGGGCGTTTGTCGAATTTTTCGGCGAGGGCGCGAGAAGCCTGTCCATCGGCGACCGCGCAACCATTTCCAACATGACGCCGGAGTTCGGCGCGACTGCCGCCATGTTCGCCATCGACGAGCAAACCATTGATTATTTGAAACTGACCGGACGCGACGACGCACAGGTGAAATTGGTGGAAACCTACGCCAAAACCGCAGGGCTGTGGGCAGATGCCTTAGAAACCGCCGTTTATCCGCGCGTGTTGAAGTTTGATTTGAGCAGCGTAACGCGCAACATGGCAGGTCCGAGCAACCCGCACGCGCGTTTTGCCACCGTCGATTTGGCGGCGAAAGGGCTGGCGAAGCCTTACGAAGAGCCTTCAGACGGCCTCATGCCCGACGGCGCGGTCATCATCGCCGCGATTACCAGTTGCACCAACACTTCCAACCCGCGCAACGTCGTTGCCGCCGCACTTTTGGCACGCAACGCCAACCGCTTCGGGCTGAAACGCAAACCGTGGGTCAAAACCTCGTTCGCCCCCGGCTCGAAAGTGGCGGAAATCTATTTGAAAGAAGCAGGCCTGTTGCCTGAAATGGAAAAACTCGGCTTCGGCATCGTCGCCTTCGCCTGCACCACCTGCAACGGCATGAGCGGCGCGCTCGACCCGAAAATCCAGCAGGAAATCATAGACCGCGATTTGTACGCCACCGCCGTACTGTCGGGCAACCGCAACTTCGACGGCCGCATCCATCCGTATGCGAAACAGGCTTTCCTCGCCTCGCCTCCGCTGGTGGTGGCATACGCCATCGCGGGCAGCATCCGTTTCGATATTGAAAACGACGTACTCGGCGTTTCAGACGACGGCAAAGAAATCCGCCTGAAAGACATCTGGCCGACCGACGAAGAAATCGATGCCGTCGTTGCCGAATATGTGAAACCGCAACAATTCCGCGACGTGTATATCCCAATGTTCGACACCGGCAAAGCGCAAAAAGCCCCAAGTCCGCTGTACGACTGGCGTCCGATGTCCACCTACATCCGCCGTCCGCCCTATTGGGAAGGCGCGCTGGCAGGAGAACGCACGTTGACCGGTATGCGTCCGCTGGCGATTTTGCCCGACAACATCACCACCGACCACCTCTCGCCATCCAATGCGATTTTGGCAAGCAGCGCGGCAGGCGAATATCTGGCGAAAATGGGTTTGCCCGAAGAAGACTTCAACTCTTATGCCACTCACCGCGGCGACCACCTCACCGCCCAACGCGCGACTTTCGCCAATCCGAAATTGTTTAACGAAATGGTGAAAAACGAAGACGGCAGCGTGCGCCAAGGCTCGCTCGCCCGCGTCGAACCCGAAGGCGAAACCATGCGCATGTGGGAAGCCATCGAAACCTATATGAACCGCAAACAGCCGCTCATCATCATCGCCGGAGCGGACTACGGCCAAGGTTCCAGCCGCGACTGGGCGGCGAAGGGCGTACGCCTCGCCGGCGTGGAAGCCATCGCCGCCGAAGGTTTCGAGCGCATCCACCGCACCAACCTCATCGGCATGGGCGTATTGCCGCTGCAATTCAAATCCGGCACCAACCGCCACACCCTGCAACTGGACGGCACGGAAACCTACGACGTGGTCGGCGAACGCAAACCGCGCGGTGACCTGACCCTCGTCATACACCGCAAAAACGGCGAAACCGTCGAAGTCCCCGTTACCTGCCGCCTCGATACCGCAGAGGAAGTGCTGGTGTACGAAGCCGGCGGCGTGCTGCAACGGTTTGCACAGGATTTTTTGGAAGGGAACGCGGCGTAGAGGTCGTCTGAAAACAGACGTAGCGTGGGTCGGATCCAACATTTTGCTCATTCACGTAATTCCCGATATGGCAGGCATCTACTGTAAATCGTCATTCCCGCGCAGGCGGGAATCCAGAAAGTGGAATTGAGGAAACCTTTTTATCCGATGAGTTTCTGTACGGATAAGTCTGGATTCCCGCCTGCGCGGGAATGACGGAGTTTAATAATCTGCCGTATCACAACACAGCAGCCATAGATTGGGGCGAACCCCCGACATTTTGCGAAATCAAACGGCTTTGGTCGGAGTGGTCGCCTAATGTACTTCTGGAAAGTAGGTGTGGCGTGGGCTTTGCCTACGAAATAAAGGCTGAATTGACACGGTAAAAATCGTGGGCAGAGCCCACGCTACATAAGGAGAACCCTAAAATGCCGCAAATCAAAATCCCCGCCGTTTACTACCGAGGCGGCACATCAAAAGGCGTGTTTTTCAAACGTTCCGACCTGCCCGAGGCGGCGCGGGAAGCGGGAAGCACGCGCGACAAAATCCTGTTGCGCGTACTCGGCAGCCCCGACCCTTACGGCAAGCAGATAGACGGTTTGGGCAACGCCAGCTCGTCCACCAGCAAGGCGGTGATTTTGGATAAGTCCGAACGCGCCGACCACGATGTCGATTACCTCTTCGGGCAAGTTTCCATCGACAAGCCTTTCGTCGATTGGAGCGGCAACTGCGGCAACCTCACCGCCGCCGTGGGCGCGTTCGCCATCGAACAGGGCTTGGTCGATAAAGGCAAAATCCCTTCAGACGGCATCTGCACGGTGAAAATCTGGCAGAAAAACATCGGCAAAACCATCATCGCCCATGTTCCGATGCAAAACGGCGAAGTGTTGGAAACGGGCGATTTCGAGCTGGACGGCGTTACCTTTCCCGCCGCCGAAGTGCAAATCGAATTCCTCGACCCCGCCGACGGCGAAGGCAGTATGTTCCCGACCGGCAACTTGGTGGACGAGATGGACGTTCCGGGCATAGGTCGTCTGAAAGCCACGCTTATCAACGCGGGCATTCCGACCGTTTTCCTGAATGCCGCCGATTTGGGCTACACGGGCAAAGAGTTGCAGGACGACATCAACAACGATGCCGCCGCGCTGGAAAAATTCGAGAAAATCCGCGCTTACGGTGCGCTGAAAATGGGCTTGATTAACGACGTGTCCGAAGCCGCCGCCCGCGCGCACACGCCGAAAGTCGCCTTCGTCGCGCCCGCCGCCGATTACACCGCCTCCAGCGGCAAAACCGTGAACGCCGCCGACATCGATTTGCTGGTACGCGCCCTGAGCATGGGCAAACTGCACCACGCCATGATGGGTACTGCCTCGGTCGCCATCGCCGCCGCCGCCGCCGTCCCCGGCACGCTGGTCAACCTCGCCGCAGGCGGAGGAACGCGCAACGAAGTACGCTTCGGCCATCCGTCCGGCACATTGCGCGTCGGTGCGGCGGCAGAATGTTCCGACGGCGCTTGGGCGGTGAAAAAAGCCGTCATGAGCCGCAGCGCGCGCGTGATTATGGAAGGGCAGGTGCGCGTTCCCGATGATTGTTTTTGAAATCATGTAGGACGGACATCACTGTCCACTGTTTCAGACGACATTTGATAAAGGATTGCAATAAAGCCGAATAGCCTAACCGCCGTCATTCCCGCTCAGGCGGGAATGACGATAGAAAATGCGGCATAAGCTTTGCCCAAAGAGGTCGTCTGAAACGCACCCCGCCCGACGCCCATCCTTTTTCAGACGACCACACACCAAAAAAACAACCACAAACTACAAGGAGAAACATCATGTCCGACCAACTCATCCTCGTTCTGAACTGCGGCAGCTCCTCGCTCAAAGGCGCCGTTATCGACCGCAAAAGCGGCAGCGTCGTCCTAAGCTGCCTCGGCGAACGCCTGACCACGCCCGAAGCCGTCATCACCTTCAACAAAGACGGCAACAAACGCCAAGTTCCCCTGACCGGTCGCAACTGCCATGCCGGTGCGGTAGGTATGTTGTTGAACGAACTCGAAAAACACGGTCTGCACGACCGCATCAAAGCCATCGGACACCGCATCGCCCACGGCGGCGAAAAATATCACGAGTCCGTCCTCATCGACCAAGACGTCCTCGACGAACTGAAAGCCTGCATCCCGCTCGCCCCGCTGCACAACCCCGCCAACATCAGCGGCATCCTCGCCGCGCAGGAACACTTCCCCGGCCTACCCAACGTCGGCGTGATGGACACCTCGTTCCACCAAACCATGCCCGAACGCGCCTACACCTACGCCGTGCCGCGCGAATTGCGCAAAAAATACGCCTTCCGCCGCTACGGCTTCCACGGCACCAGCATGCGCTACGTCGCCCCTGAAGCCGCGCGGATTTTGGGCAAACCGCTGGAAGATTTGCGCATGATCGTCGCCCACCTCGGCAACGGCGCGTCCATCACCGCCATCCGAAACGGCAAATCCGTCGATACCAGCATGGGCTTCACACCCATCGAAGGTCTCGTCATGGGTACACGCTGCGGCGACATCGACCCCGGCGTGTACAGCTACCTGACCGCCCACGCCGGCATGAACATCGAACAAGTCGATGAAATGCTGAACAAAAAATCAGGATTGCTCGGCATCTCCGAACTCTCCAACGACTGCCGCACCCTCGAAATCGCCGCCGACGAAGGCCACGAAGGCGCACGCCTCGCCCTCGAAGTCATGACCTACCGCCTCGCCAAATACATCGCCTCGATGTCGGTTGCCTGCGGCGGCATAGACGCCCTCGTCTTCACTGGCGGCATTGGTGAAAACTCACGCAACATCCGCGCCAAAACCGTCGCCTACCTCGACTATTTGGGTCTGCACATCGACACCAAAGCCAATATGGAAAAACGCTACGGCAACTCAGGCATCATCAGCCCGACAGGTTCCAACCCCGCCGTCTTGGTCGTGCCGACCAACGAAGAACTGATGATCGCACTCGACACCGCCGCACTGGCAGGCTTTTTGCAAGAAGCGGTATAGGGGTTGGGACAGAGTTTTTCTAAAACAGAGAAAGGGTCGTCTGAAAAATGGGTTTTCAGACGACCCTTTTTGTTTGGAAAGACGAGCTGATGCTTTTCTTCATTATTTATTTGAAAGAGAATTAAAGGGGAGGCGTGTGTTTAAACTCAATAGAAAGGTTGTGAAACTGAATTTCAGGAATAAGTGTTCATCATGCCAAACTGAAATGTTGAGATAGTTTCTTGGGGTATAAAAATGGTAAACAAGCAACAAAAAATGTAATTGGGATATATTTTACATTTAGATAAGATCGGCATACCTGCAAATTATTCTCTAATAATCATCATTATTGTATAAAGAAAAATGACATTAAATCATTAAAAAAGGATGGTGGTTATATTCCATTTAAAATAGTTACTTGATTGAGTAATGGTAGGGATATAGAATGCTCATATCCCTATATCTTATTTGACGTTCAGATAAAATCAATAAGATATTATTATTCATTAAACATGAAATAATATTCGATATTAGGCTTTTCGCGAACCCTCAGATTGGTTTTATGGAAATCATGGTAAATCGGAGCGGCTAAGGATTTATCCAAGATTCGGATGTTAGTTTTGTAGAAAGCCAATCAGTTTAATACTCGGGTAAATTAAATCATGGAAACAAAGTCAGTAAACGGCGGGCAAACTCCCGGCACATCGGGCAAACCGGTCAAAATGCAAAACAGGCGCAAGCGGAATATGGCAGTGGTTACGCTGCTATTTGTTTTGGCGGCTATTGGCGTGGCTTTTGCTTATGTTTTGTTTTGGCAGCACGAAGAAAAAACTGAAGACGCATATGTTGCGGGATATTTGGTTCAGATTACGCCGCAAGTTGGCGGGACAGTGCGCAAAGTCATATTTGACGACACGGATGTTGTGAAAAAAGGCGATGTTTTGGTTACTCTGGACGACAGTGATTTCCAACTGGCGTATGACAGGGCGCAAAACGAGCTGATTCAGGCAATCCGTCAAAACAAGCAGCAGACGGCAGTCAATTCCCAGGCGAGGGCGCAAGTGTTGCTGCGTAAAGCCGATTTGGCACGCGCTCAGGCAGATTTGCGACGCAGGGAGGCCCTATCCGGTACGGATGCCATTTCCGGCGAGGAGTTAAGTCATGCCCGGGCGGCGGTCGTTCAGGCGCAAGCAGCATTGAAAGCAGTGGAAGCGGAAGAGGCTTCGGCTCAGGCTGCGTTGGGTAACAATATTCCCGTGCGCGAGCAACCTGCCGTTCAGACCGCAGTGAGCAAGATTAAAGATGCCTGGCTGAATTTGCAGCGTACACAAATCCGTGCGCCTATGGGCGGGCAGATTGCCAAACGCAATGTCCAAGTCGGACAAAGAATTTCGCAAGGCTCGGCTCTGATGGCAGTTGTTCCCCTGACGGATTTGTGGGTGGATGCCAATTTTAAAGAATCGCAATTACGGAAAATGAAAATCGGACAGCCTGTGGAAATGACTGCCGATTTGTACGGCAAAAAAGTGGTTTACCACGGTAAAGTCATGGGCTTGTCCGCCGGTACGGGCAGTGCGTTTTCGCTTTTGCCTCCGCAAAACGCAACGGGCAACTGGATTAAAGTTGTTCAGCGCGTACCGGTCAGAATCAGCCTTGATCCTAACGAATTGAAAGCAAACCCCTTGCGCGTCGGTTTGTCCATGACAGTCAAAGTCGATATTGCCGAAGCGGGTTCGGGCAAGCCGATGACGGCGGCCGCCGTGAAAAATTCGGCAGCCCCGGAAACGGACAGCGTAGATTGGGCGGCGGCTAATGCATTAATCGATAAGATTTTTGAAAAATACGCCAAATAACCTGTTTCAGACGACCTTCGGTATCCCGACAGGTCGTCTGAAACGTTCATATCCGGCAAATTAGTGGAACAAGTAGTGTGATCAGGATGAGGGGCTCGCTCATTCTGTTTCGGGAAAAAAGTCGATACGGAAAATCCCGCCTGAGTTAAAAGCGGGAATGACAATGTCGGCAGTGAAGGAAGATTTTGATGAATTATCCGCCGTTGACAGGCATCAGGTTGGTTTTAGTTACATTGTCGCTGAGCCTTGCCGTCTTTATGGAAGTATTGGATACGACGATTGCCAATGTTGCCGTCCCCGTTATTGCCGGTGATTTGGGTGCGGCAACGACTCAGGGAACGTGGGTGATTACATCATTTGCCGTGGCAAATGCCATTTCCGTACCGCTGACAGGGTTTCTTGCGAAGCGGGTGGGTGAAGTGCGGCTGTTTGTCGGATCGGTCATCGGCTTCGTGATTACATCTTGGCTGTGCGGTATTTCACCGAATTTGCAAACCTTGGTGCTCTTCCGTATTTTGCAGGGTTTTGTAGCGGGGCCGCTGATTCCTTTGTCCCAAAGCCTTCTGATGGCATCTTACCCGCCCGAGAAGCGGACTTTGGCATTGGCACTTTGGGCGATGACAATCGTGGTCGCCCCTGTTTTAGGACCGATTCTCGGTGGCTGGATTTCGGACAACTGGCATTGGGGGTGGATATTTTTCATCAATATACCCATCGGCATTTTGTCTGCGGTAATCGCCTGGCAGCAACTGCGCGACCGTGAAACCGATACGGTTAAAACGCCTATTGATTACACTGGGCTGATTTTGCTGATCGTCGGTATCGGCTCGTTGCAAATGATGCTGGACAGGGGGAAAGAGCTCGATTGGTTCGCATCGGGTGAAATTATCGTATTGGCAGTCGTCGCAACGGTATGTCTGACTTATTTCATCGTTTGGGAATTAGGTGAAAAATATCCGATTGTCGATTTGTCTTTGTTTAAAAACCGCAACTTTACCATCGGCGTTTTGACGACTTCGCTCGGGTTTATGGTGTATATGGGCACGTTGACGCTTTTGCCGCTGGTGTTGCAGTCCAACCTCGGTTATACCGCCACATGGGCGGGATTGGCGGCTGCCCCTATCGGATTTCTGCCGATTTTTCTCTCTCCTTTGATAGGGCGGTTCGGCAATAAAATCGATATGCGCCTGTTGGTTACCGGTAGTTTTTTGATGTTTGCCTTTACTTTTCATTGGCGGACGGATTTTTATGCGGGAATGGACATGAGCAGTGTTGTTTGGCCGCAGTTTTGGCAGGGTTTGGGTGTGGCCATGTTCTTCCTGCCGCTGACGACCATTACTCTGTCGCACATGAAAGGTCCGCAAATCGCATCGGCAAGCAGTTTGTCGAATTTTCTGCGTGTCTTTATGGGTGGTGTCGGTGTGTCTGTCGTCAGTACCATGTGGGAGCGGAGGGAGGCTTTACATCATACGCAACTGACCGAACATATCACGCCGTATTCTCCGGATACCGCCGAAGCAGTCCGTCAGATGGTGGAAGCGGGTTTGAACGGAGGGCAGGCAGTCGGTCTGATAAACAGTACCATTACCCAACAGGGTTTTATCGTTGGCTCGAATGAGATATTTTTGGCGGGCAGTATCTTGTTCATTATCATGATTCCCATTATTTGGCTGGCGAAGCCGCCTTTCCATCACGACGGAGGCGGAGGAGGGCATTGATGAGTGTTGCTACGGAAGGATATGGAATCGCTAATTCGAGAGAAAAGGTTATCTTAAAACGGTAACGACAGTTTCAGACGACCTTTTCATATGCAGAAGCTTTGGAAATCCGCTATAATTTCGCCTCATTCATTTCGCGGTCAAAGCGTTTCGCGAAAACAACATTTGGAAGATTTATCCCGACAGGCAGTCGGTTTTTTGTCAAAATGCTTGAACTAACGCTGTTTTTTATGGTATAAATCGCGTTTTACTATTTTAGAAGTTTGGAGACTAACCATGGCACGAGTTTGCAAAGTGACCGGTAAGCGCCCGATGTCTGGCAACAACGTATCACACGCCAACAACAAAACCAAACGTCGTTTTTTGCCTAACTTGCAATCACGTCGTTTCTGGGTTGAAAGTGAAAACCGCTGGGTTCGCCTGCGCGTTTCTAACGCTGCATTGCGTACTATCGACAAAGTAGGCATTGATGTCGTATTGGCTGATTTGCGTGCTCGCGGCGAAGCTTAATTTAAACCGTTAATTAAGGATTACTGCAATGCGCGATAAAATCAAACTGGAATCCAGTGCTGGTACTGGTCA
The DNA here is from genome assembly GCF_000193735.1 of Neisseria sicca 4320. GTDB lineage: Bacteria > Pseudomonadota > Gammaproteobacteria > Burkholderiales > Neisseriaceae > Neisseria > Neisseria sicca_E. The sequence continues at coordinate 225 of NZ_AEPF01000022.1, read as the reverse complement.
TTTCTACACCACTACCAAAAACAAACGCACTATGCCCGGCAAATTGGAAATCAAAAAATTTGATCCGGTTGCCCGTAAACATGTTATTTACAAAGAAACCAAATTGAAATAATCTGGTTTCTGAGAAATGGAAAAGCCTCTGTCGGACAGGGGCTTTTTTATTTAGAACCTAATATATATGTTCAAAATTGCTGTGGAAAATATATAAAAGGTCGTCTGAAAAGT
>NZ_AEPF01000023.1 GCF_000193735.1 Neisseria sicca 4320 | reverse complement strand
CTAAAACAGTTTGAAAATATCCATCAACACAAAATATCAGCGTTTATTTTGGTGATAAATAGGCATAACTTCCGGCAACATCCTGCGGATTGCTTCGATACGGGTATTGTTGGCGGGATGGGTTGACAAGATGGCAACCTGACTGCCGCCTTGCGCCCTATTCATTTTTTCCCATACGCTGATTGCCGCCTGCGGATTGTAACCTGCTTGAGCCATCAGGCGGACGCCTCCCGCATCTGCCTCGCTTTCCTGATGACGCGAAAAAGGTTTGGTTGCCAATAAATCTGTTCCGACGCCGACCAAATTTCCGTCCAAACCGACGGCACCTGCCAAAATAGAACCGCCCAAGCCGGTCAATACTTGGCCTCCGATGGCTTTTTTGCTGTGTTCGAGCAGGGCATGGGTCATTTCATGCCCGATGACTGCGGCGATTTCATCATCCGTCAGTTGCAAACGTTCGACCATGCCGGTATATACCGCCATTTTTCCGCCCGGCATCGCCCAAGCATTCAACTCGTTGCTGCGGATAACGTTCATCTGCCAATTAAAAGGTATGCCGGTATGGTTGGCGCGGTTGGCATACGGAACCAGTCGGGAAAACACCCGATGGACACGCTGCGCCGTCGGAGATCTGACATCCAGCGCATTCTGGCTGCGCGCTTTTTGTACAACCTGCGTATAGTTTCGCTCGGCTCCCTCGTTCAAAGCAGCCGTATCGTATCCCACCATATCGGCGACGGAAGTACAACCCGCCAACGCCGCAACCCCGAGCCATAATCCATACTTTTCACTGATTTTGTTCATTTCAAAAATTCCTTGATGCCTGACAAAAGATAAAGACCAAAGCCTTACAAAACGCCTTCCGTTTTCACCCATTGCCATACAATAAAATGCCGCCTGAAAATCAGACGGCATAACAAGTATTTCAAGAGCGGCGCTGCAACATCCAAGATTCGATCTTACGCGCGTCGTTTACGCGGGTTGTCGAAGTCGGCGAGTTCAGCAATACGATGGTAATCGGCTGGTTTTGGACGTTTGCCTTAACCACCATCGAGCGTCCTGCTTCGCGGATATAACCGGTTTTCTGAAGCTCGATGTTCCAGCCGCCTTCGCGCACGAGGGCATTAGAGTTTTTATAGTTTTGGCGGCCGTTTGCCGTCCAAACCGATCCGTAGTTGGAGGTCGAGTTTTTGTTGATAAGCGGATATTTGCTTGCCGCAGCGACCATACGGTTTAAATCGTTGGCGGTCGATACATTTTGGAAATTCAGACCGGTAGGTTCGTAGAAACGGCTGCTATACATGCCAAGACTTTGCGCTTTGGCATTCATGGCGGAAACAAACGCCGACATACCGCCCGGATAGGTGCGGCCCAGCGCGTGTGTTGCGCGGTTTTCGCTGCTCATCAGGCTAAGGAGCAGCAATTCGCCGCGCGTCAGCGTCGTACCGACGGCAAGGCGGCTGCCCGTACCTTTCAGTCGGTCGATTTCATCGGCAGTAATGGTGATGCGCTCGTTCATATCCAAACGCGCGTCCAAAACGACCATCGCGCTCATCAGTTTGGAAATGGACGCGATCGGCATCACGCGGTCTGCGTTTTTCTGATACAGGATTTCACCTGTTTTATTGTTAAAAATCAGAGCGGCCTGCGATGTCAAAAGCGGCCCCGCCATCATCGCCTGAGCCTCGATTTTTTGGGCGTGGCTTAATGCGAAAGCTTCCATCGGGTCATTTTGGGTTGGAAAATTCTGTTCCAAAAATTGACCCAAAACATCCATATCGTCTGCAGCGGCAGGAGCGGCGACAACAGTCAAAGCCATACCCAAACAGGCTGCACTCAGTGTTTTATAAAATTTCATAACCGACATATTTCAACGAGTAGAATTTAAGACAATTGAATTATTAAAGGAGATATTTTGCTTAAAATACAACAAAATGTAAAGTTTAATATGGCTTTTTTGCGTTTGTTTGCATCTTTTTTCCAAATTGGAAACCATCTTAAGGATGGGAAATCATGGTGTGTTGCCAAGCGCCGGAGGGTCGTCTGAAAACCTTACGCCCAACAGCTTGCCATACGGTATTTGATAAACATTAAGATACTGATTATACTTACCGACTTTGCCGAAAACCGTTCCCGCTACATTCGGATAACGGTTTGCCGATATTGCTTGAAAACAGAAGATAAATTATGACTGAAGAAAAACGCTCTTGCTCGTTTTGCGGAAAATCCGAGCATGAAGTCAAGAACCTGATTGAAGGCGAAAACGCTTTTATCTGTAACGAATGTGTAGAAACTTGCGGCGTGATGCTGCAAAGTTCAGACGACCTCTCTGAAGAAAAATCTGCAACGGATGCTTCCCATCCAAATAACAAACTGCCCACGCCTGCCGAAATCGTCACCAACCTCAACGACCACGTTATCGGTCAGGAACAAGCCAAGAAAGCCTTGGCAGTGTCGGTGTACAACCATTACAAACGCCTGCGCCACCCCAAAGCCAACGGCAATGTCGAGTTGTCGAAATCCAACATCCTGCTTATCGGTCCGACCGGTTCGGGTAAAACGCTGTTGGCACAGTCTTTGGCGCGTAAACTGGACGTGCCGTTCGTCATGGCGGACGCGACTACGCTGACTGAAGCGGGTTACGTCGGTGAAGATGTCGAGCAAATCATAACCAAGCTTTTGGGTAAATGCGATTTCGATGTCGAAAAAGCCCAGCGCGGTATCGTCTATATCGACGAAATCGACAAAATCTCGCGTAAAAGCGACAACCCGTCGATTACCCGCGACGTATCCGGCGAAGGCGTGCAACAGGCCTTACTGAAATTGATTGAAGGTACGGTTGCCAGCGTTCCGCCACAAGGTGGTCGCAAGCATCCTAATCAGGAATTTATCAACGTCGATACCACCAACATCCTGTTTATCTGCGGCGGCGCGTTTGCGGGCTTGGAAAAAGTGATCCGTCAGCGTACTGAAAAAGGCGGTATCGGTTTCGGTGCGTCCGTTCACAGCAAGGACGAAAATGCCGACATTACCGGATTGTTTGGAATCGTTGAGCCTGAAGACTTGATTAAATTCGGTCTGATTCCCGAGTTGATCGGCCGTCTGCCAGTCATCGCCACATTGGCGGAATTGGACGAAGACGCATTGGTCAACATTTTGACCGAGCCGAAAAACGCCTTAGTGAAACAATATCAAACCCTGTTCGGCATGGAAAATGTCGAATTGGAATTTGAAGAAGAAGCCCTGCGCAGCATCGCCCGTCAGGCAATGGAACGCAAAACCGGCGCGCGCGGCCTGCGCTCCATCGTTGAACGCTGCCTGTTGGATACCATGTATCAACTGCCTGATTTGAAAGGCGTGACTAAAGTTGTCATCGAGAAAGACGTCATCGAGAAAGGCAAACAGCCCAAGCTTCTGCGCGAAGACGGAAGCGAATATCAGGCAGACGCCCGATAAAAGAACGGATCGTCCATACCGATAAAATATAAAAGGTCGTCTGAAACCCTGTTTCAGACGACCTTTTTTCAAAATAATTTATTTCAATAGTAAACATCTATTTCATCCGATAACATAAATATTCCAATTTTTGCCAAACTGGTCTATGATAACGAAAAGAATTGTTTACAATTCTTTGATTACAAATCATTTGCAACAGTCAGAAGAAAAAACAGAAAAAGGAACAAAGAGATGTTAGAAGCCTATCGCAAAGGCGTCTCCGAGCGCGCCGCCCTCGGTATCCCCGCCCTCCCTTTGAACGCGCAGCAAACCGCCGATTTGGTCGAGCTGCTGAAAAACCCGCCTGCAGGCGAAGGCGAGTTCTTGGTGGATCTGCTTGCCCACCGTGTTCCACCCGGCGTGGACGATGCCGCCAAAGTCAAAGCCTCATTCCTGGCTGCCGTTGCCGAAGGCAGCGCATCCAGTCCGCTGATTTCCCCCGAATACGCGACCGAACTCTTAGGTACGATGCTCGGCGGTTACAACATTCACGCCTTAATCGAACTTTTAGACGACGACAAACTCGCGCCCATTGCCGCCAAAGGTTTGAAACACACGCTTCTGATGTTCGATTCTTTCCACGATGTTCAGGAAAAAGCCGAGAAAGGCAATAAATACGCGCAGGAAGTTTTGCAATCTTGGGCGGATGCCGAATGGTTCACCTCACGCGCCAAAGTTCCCGAAAAAATCACCGTTACCGTCTTCAAAGTTGACGGCGAAACCAATACAGACGACCTCTCTCCCGCGCCTGACGCATGGAGCCGTCCCGATATTCCGCTGCACGCGCTGGCCATGCTGAAAAACCCGCGCGACGGCATCAATCCCGACAAACCGGGCGAAGTCGGCCCGATTAAACTGCTGGAAGAACTCAAAGCCAAAGGTCATCCCGTTGCCTATGTCGGCGATGTGGTCGGTACCGGTTCTTCTCGTAAATCCGCAACCAACTCCGTCATTTGGCATACCGGCGAAGACATTCCATTTGTACCGAACAAACGCTTCGGCGGCGTATGCCTGGGCGGCAAAATTGCGCCGATTTTCTTCAATACTCAAGAAGACTCCGGAGCATTGCCGATTGAAGTCGATGTTTCCGCGCTGAAAATGGGCGATGTTGTCGATATTCTGCCTTATGAAGGCAAAATCGTGAAAAACGGCAAAACCGTTGCCGAGTTCAGCTTGAAATCCCAAGTATTGCTGGACGAAGTGCAAGCCGGCGGCCGTATCAACCTGATTATCGGTCGCGGTCTGACCGCCAAAGCGCGCGAAGCACTGAAACTGCCTGCTTCCACCGAATTCCGCCTGCCTCAAGCGCCTGCCGAAAGCAAAGCCGGTTTCACGCTGGCACAAAAAATGGTCGGTCGCGCCTGCGGTCTGCCCGAAGGACAAGGCGTCCGTCCGGGTACTTACTGCGAACCGCGCATGACGACGGTCGGCTCGCAAGACACTACCGGCCCGATGACCCGCGACGAGTTGAAAGACTTGGCTTGTTTGGGCTTCTCCGCCGATATGGTGATGCAGTCTTTCTGTCACACTGCCGCTTATCCGAAACCTGTCGATGTCAGAACCCATAAAGAACTGCCAGCCTTTATTTCTACCCGTGGCGGCGTATCTCTGCGTCCGGGCGACGGCATTATCCACTCATGGCTCAACCGTCTGCTGCTGCCCGATACCGTCGGTACCGGCGGCGACAGCCACACCCGTTTCCCTATCGGTATCTCCTTCCCCGCAGGCTCCGGCTTGGTGGCTTTCGCAGCAGCCACCGGCGTGATGCCGCTCGATATGCCAGAGTCCGTATTGGTACGCTTCAGCGGCAAGCTGCAACCGGGTGTAACCCTGCGCGATTTGGTGAACGCCATTCCGCTTTACGCGATTAAACAAGGTTTGCTGACCGTTGCCAAAGCCGGTAAGAAAAACATCTTCTCCGGCCGCATCCTCGAAATCGAAGGCCTGCCTGATTTGAAAGTGGAACAAGCTTTTGAATTGACCGACGCATCTGCCGAACGCTCCGCTGCCGGCTGTACCGTGAAGCTTAACAAAGAGCCGATTATCGAGTACATGAAATCCAACGTCGTGTTGATGAAAAACATGATTGCCAACGGCTATGAAGACCCGCGTACTTTGGAACGCCGCATCAAAGCCATGGAGAAATGGCTGGCGAATCCGGAGCTGCTCGAAGCAGATAAAGATGCCGAATACGCCGCTGTGATTGAAGTCAACATGGACGACATTAAAGAGCCGATTATTGCCTGCCCGAATGACCCGGACGACGTATGCTTCATGTCCGAACGCTCCGGCACAAAAATCGACGAAGTGTTCATCGGTTCGTGCATGACCAACATCGGCCACTTCCGCGCCGCTTCCAAACTGTTGGAAGGCAAGAGCGACATCCCCGTCCGCCTGTGGGTAGCCCCGCCGACCAAAATGGACGCGAAAGAGTTGTCCGACGAAGGCCACTACGGCGTACTCGGCCGCGCCGGTGCGCGTATGGAAATGCCGGGTTGTTCTTTGTGTATGGGTAACCAAGCCCAAGTACACGAAGGCGCGACCGTCATGTCCACTTCTACACGCAACTTCCCGAACCGCTTGGGTAAAAACACCTTCGTTTACCTCGGATCGGCAGAGTTAGCTGCGATTTGCTCGAAGCTGGGTAAAATCCCGACCGTTGAAGAGTACCATGCCAATATCGACATCATTAACGAGCAAGGTGAGAAAATCTACCGCTACATGAACTTCAACGAAATCGACAGCTACAACGAAGTAGCCGAGACCGTGAATGTTCAATAAGTAGGTAAAACAGTTTCAGACGACTCCTTCAGCGGCTAACCCTAAGGTCGTCTGAAAGCAAAAAACAGAACAGTTTTCGCTGTTCTGTTTTTTGTTTTCAAGTAAATCAACATATTCCCTACTGCCGGATATATAGTGGATTAACTTTAAACCAGTACGGCGTTGCCTCGCCTTAGCTCAAAGAGAACGATTCTCTAAGGTGCTGAAGCACCAAGTGAATCGGTTCCGTACTATCTGTACTGTCTGCGGCTTCGTCGCCTTGTCCTGATTTAAATTTAATCCACTATTAATCTCTTACCCGCTGATAATCCCGTTCACACCTGCCGCCGCTGCCAAACGATACAATATTTCCTGAGGCATATCGTTGTGCCACAGACGGGTAATATTGGCGATAACCGGAAGACGGCACACTTTCCTGACCCGAACGATGGCATCGACATCCAAACGGTAGGCATGTTCCGGCTCAAAACTGAGCGTCCCGGCTTCACCGAGCATAATATGGCTGTTGCCGCGCAAAGCGATATGTTCTGCCGCCACCAACCAATCATCAACACGATGATGCTTGTCTTTACACAACACTACCGGCGTATTCAGACGACCTACTTCATCCAAAAGCGTCCGATTGGTCATCATACTGCCGCCCAAATACAAAATATCCGCACCGGCAGACAAGGCCTCATCTATCTGGCGAACATCACGGATACGGACAATGACGGGCTTGCCTGTTTTCTGCAAATCAGAAATTTCCCGAACAATCGCCCGAACCCGTAAGTTTTCACGCTGCTCGTCCACTTTTTCATAAGGGCGCGCCGGAAGGTAAAACGGATCGACAAATACTGCATCCGCCTCTTCCGCCCTATCCGTACCGGCAGTAATATCCAACCGCTTCGCTCCGCCGAATATCACACCCCGTACAACAATCCTGCCGTCTTCCTCGTCCGTCTCTCGGCTGATAATTTTCCAATCGTTCAGTACCCGAACAACGCGTTCCACGTCGGGCAAGCGTTCCAATTCATTTGGACGGAACACCCGCTCATCGCCAACCGCACCGATAATCGTCCGCTCCTCCCCCTGAGAGACATGCTCTTTCAAGCCCTTATTACGGATAAACCCGATTACTCCCTCTACCGACTCCCGAGAAGCATTCTTACCCATCACAATAATCATCATATATCTCCTGAAACAGACGACAATATTAGCACACTACCGCTTTCAGACGACCTACCCGCCATAAGCTCTACCACTCGCACCAGAGATTCACCCTTAATCCCCTCTCCACACTATCCCAAATGTCATGTGTTATACTTTCAGTTATGTTACCTTATTGCCTTTACGCATGAAAAATCCTCTGCTTAATTCAGGAAAATTTTGGCTGAAAACAGTCGTAACTGCGGTCATATTGCTTGTTTGTACCGCAGCCGCCCTGTATGCATCGGTTTATACTCTATTTCCCCTCGAACGAATCGAAGTTTCCATTCAAAACGCCTTCAGCACAACAGGACGGAATATCCGCTTCAGCAGCGACATCCGCCGGAGCTGGTTTCCCCGCCCTACCGTCACCCTAAAAAACGTTACCATTACCCGACCTCATAGCAACCAAACCGCCTTACACATCAAAGAGACCCGTATCGGTCTAGGCTGGAGCAGTCTGTGGAACGATCACCCTGTCATCGAAAAATGGGTTATTACGGGCGCAGATGCCGTGTTATCGCGCACCGAGAACGGAAAATGGAACCTGCAAGACCTGTTACATCCTTCCCACCCTACCTCTTTAAACCGTCTGATTATAGAAAACAGCTCTCTGCATATGAACATCGCAGGGCAAGCACATATTATCGACAACTTCTATCTAAACGTCCGCAACGAAGGTGCTGACGGCCGCCCTTTCAAAATCAACGGCAGTCTGCGCCGCCCAAATCAACCTATCCAATGGCAGGGTAGCGGTGTGCTCAATGCCTCTGAAACCGGTTGGAGCATTCCCAATCTACTTTGGGAAGCATCTGTTGCTGAAAAAGAAAGCAAACTATCCGTTGATGGAAGCGGTACATGGACATGGTCGTCTGAAAACGACTCCCTAAAAGCAGACAACCTTAGCCTGCGCACGGACAATCCTGCCCAAAATTTTCACCTGACCGCGCAAATTCCCCGTTTATCCTTTAAAAACAACGTATTGAACATCCCATCGCTCAATGGTGCATTTACAGCAGGCAAGCCGGAAAGCCAATGGAACGGCTCGTTCAAACTCGACAAAGCAAGCATCCGTACCAGTGTTGCCAAATTGGATAACTTTGAATTCAACGCCAGCCACAAAAATGCCGCCCATCAAACCAGTTTAACCTTGACAGGCCCTCTACTGTGGCAGCAAAACAAGGGATTGCAATCATCCTCAATCAATCTGACCACATTGCAGGATACGGTCAACCGCCTACCCAATCCGCGCTTTATCAGCCAGTTAACCGGCTCATTCAACTGGAACGGCAAAGAAAACTGGCAAGGGGATTTCAAAGGCACATTCGACCGCCAACCCCTTGCGCTTGCATTCAAATATCAAACAACGGAAGGAGAAACACCTCTTTTAGAAGCCGGGATTGCCCTACAAAAACTCTCACTGCTCCCCTACTGGGACGATATACAGGCAAACTCCGGATCAGGCTACCCTACAATCCTCGACAATGGCCAAATCCCACAAATTGATGCCAACATCAAAATCAGCAATGTCCAAATACCCGGCCTGCAACTGGACAATATTGAAACCCTGCTGAATGCCGACAAAGAACACATCGCCCTAAGCCATTTTAAAGCAGGCCTCTACGGTGGTCAGACAGAAGGCGGTATCAGTATGGCAAACACAACTCCGCCTACCTACCATCTCCAACAAAATGCCCAAAACGTACAAATCCGACCATTGTTGCAAGATTTGTTCGGTTTCCACAGCTTCAGCGGCAACGGAGATGCTGTCATCGATTTGACGGCACGGGGCAACAATCGCAAGCAACTCATCCAATCCCTACAAGGGATGCTGACCCTCAATATTTTGAATGGGGCATGGAAAGGTATAGATATAAACCATATCCTCAAAAACGGTATTTCCGCACAGCACCCCGGCGGCGAGCATGCCCAAACCCCTTTCAACCGCTTTACCCTCAATAGCGAAATCGACAAGGGCATCAGCCACCACATCAATACCGAATTGTTTTCCGAACATTTGCACATAGTCAGCAACGGTTACACCGATCTGAATACGCAAGAACTATCCGAGGATCTACTTATCCGCAACACACTCAATCCTTCAGCCAAGCCCATACCACTCAAAATACGGGGCAATGTCGCCAACCCGTCCGTTACACTCGACTACAACCGTATTACACACGGCCTGAACAATCCCAAAGAAAAACAAAAGGCATTGGAACAAACATTGCGCGAGCAATGGCACTGGCTCAATCCGGAACGAAAACAAGCGGATAAATAGAAAAGGTCGTCTGAAAATCCAATCATGGTTTTCAGACGACCTTTCAGCATCTTCTCTAATCCGTTTTATTCAAACGGGCGCACTTCCAAACCGAACATACGGCGGGCGGTGTTCAGCATTTGGCAGCTGAAGCCCCACTCGTTGTCGTACCAAGCGAACACTTTGACCATATTGCCGTCGATGACTTTGGTCAGCGTTGCGTCAAAGGTGCTGGCTTGGGTGGTGTGGTTGAAGTCCATAGACACCAGCGGCAGCGTGTTGTAGTGCAACACGCCTTTCAGACGACCTTCTTCCGCAGCGGCTTTCATCAGCGCGTTGATTTCTTCGATGCTGGTATCACGTGCGGCTTGGAAGCTCAAATCGACGACGGAAACATTGACGGTCGGCACGCGGATGGCGAGGCCGTCGAGTTTGCCTTTCAACTCGGGCAAGACCAAACCGACGGCTTTTGCCGCGCCGGTTTTGGTCGGAATCATGTTTTCCACACCGCTGCGGGCGCGGCGCAAGTCTTTATGGCGCACGTCGGTAACGGTTTGGTCGTTGGTCAAAGCGTGGATAGTGGTCATCGCGCCTTTGACGATGCCGATGTTTTCGTTCAGCACTTTGGCAACAGGAGAAAGGCAGTTGGTGGTGCAGGAAGCATTGGAGATGACGGTCATATCGTCGGTAATCACGTCGTCGTTCACGCCGTAAACGATGGTCGCGTCAACATCAGCCTCGCCCGGTGCGGAAATCAGCACTTTTTTCGCGCCGCTTTCCAAATGCACGTTGGCTTTGGATTTGCTGGTAAACGCGCCCGTACATTCCATGACCAAATCAACTTCCAAATCCTTCCATGGCAGTTCGGAGGGGTTGCGGGTGGAGAAAAATGGGATTTTGCGGCCGTTGATGATGAGATGGGTTGCATCGTGGGAAATGTCGGCATTAAAGCGGCCGTGAACGGTATCGAATTTGGTCAGATGGGCGTTGGTTTCGAGGCTGCCGCTCGCGTTGACGGCGACAACTTCAAGTTGGTCTTGCAGGTTGTAATCGTAGATGGCGCGTAATACTTGGCGGCCGATGCGGCCATATCCGTTAATGGCGACTTTAATGCCCATGGTTTTTCCTCTGTTACGGTTGGATAAAGGTTTGCGACCCGAATTATAACAAAAATGTAGTTTGATGTAATTAATGTTTTATCAATCCAGTTACATCTTTCCCATCAACCGTTTTCAGACGACCCATTGGGTAATTTTATGAAACACTGCATCAAAACAAAGTATCATCCCTTCTTTCACTCCGACCGTCAAAAAATGAAACGTCTGCCACCACGCATCAAATCACTATCCTTATCTTTTTTACAGGCGGTAGTTATTTTCGCCATATTATCGGCCGTTGCCGATTGGTGGCGCAAACCCGAACCGCCCGTACAAATGTCGTCTGAACCGCTGCGCCTGCTTTCAGGAGAAACGCTGACACCTGCCTTACTGAGTGCAAACCGTACCGCCGTCCTCTATGTATGGGGAGACTGGTGCCATATCTGCGCCTATACTTCACCTACTGTTTCCCGGCTTGCCGAAGACGGTATTCCTGTTGTCGGTATTGCCCTGCACTCCGGTACGGATGAGCATATCCGTACCTATATGTCAGAAAAACATCTTGATTTTCCTACAGTCAACGACAACGACGGACGCTTGGCTCAAAAATGGAAAGTCTCCGTTACCCCGAGCATTATCCTGATTAAAAACGGAAAAATGGTTCACTTCACCTCAGGAATCAGCACTTATTGGGGACTGCGCGCCAGAATTTTTATTTCCGATCTATTCTATTGATGCTGTCTTGCTAGATTCCTTAACATATAAAGAACTTGAATCCCGTGTAGCACATGACGCTATCGAGTAAATATTCATTTATTGAAAAAATAAACCACCCTTATCATGGCAAGTGATGATTTTGTTGAGATTATGTCAAAAATAGACTAATATACGAACATAAGAAAATACGGAACATTACTATCAAAACAAACTTACGGAATGTTATCTGATTTTTGGTTCGATACTTTTGCTCCTACGCATCTGCCGCTTTCACAGGGCTCTTATAATGACAATACAGCCTTTACAAATCTGCCTCACGCTTCAAAGGTTTGTTTATCGGTAACAATGGAGACCCCTCATGCCCAACCAATCCAAACATGCGTCTATTAACATCGGTCTGATTCAAGCACGGGAAGCGTTGATGACCCAATTTCGTCCTATTCTGAACCAAGCCAATATCACCGACCAGCAATGGCGCATCATCCGCCTGCTTGCCGAGAACGGCACATTGGACTTTCAAGACCTTGCCAATCAGGCATGCATCCTGCGCCCCAGCCTGACCGGCATCTTGACCCGCTTGGAAAAAGCAGGCCTTGTCGTACGCCTAAAGCCGTCCAACGACCAACGCCGCGTCTATTTAAAGCTGACAAACGAAGGCGAAAAACTTTTCGAATCCATCGGCGCGCAAGTGGACGAACGTTACGACGCCATCGAACAAGTGCTTTCCAAAGAAAAAATGCTCGAACTCAAAGAGCTGCTGGCGGCGCTGTCGAAAATCGAACAGCACCTGAAATAAAAAAAGCACGACGAATGACAGTTTCGGCACACACACTCAAGCATCCGTTCAGGGATGCCATGGCATCCTGCGCCGCAGGCGTACACGTCATCACGACCGATGGAGAATCCGGCCGTTACGGTATTACTATGACTGCCGTTACCCCCGTTACCGACGAACCGCCGACCATTATGCTCTGCATCAACCGGAAGTCGGCAATCATTCCGATTCTTCAGGCCAACCGCGACTTGTGCATCAATACCCTGTCCGAAAGCCAACAGGACATCGCAGAACACTTTGCCGGCCTGACCGGGCTTTCCCCTGAAGAACGCTTTGCCTACCATATTTGGAACAGGGGCGAAACCGGGCAACTCGAAGTCGAAGGCGCACTGGCGCATCTGCACGGGCGTATCATTTCGCAACACGAAATCGGGACGCATTTTATCTTTTACGTCGAAATCAACGAAATCAAAAATTCCGGCACACACCCCCCGGCTTTATTGTATTTCCGACGACAATTCAAATCATTGGAATAAAGCTCCCCAAGCTCGCAAGGTCGTCTGAAACCATTAAATTTCATTTTCAGACGACCTTGAATCAGCCTCCCCAATCCCGACAGACTGCCCATCATTTCATTATCCAAACTTATCCATCTCCCCCATGAAAGCAATGATACTTGCCGCAGGACGCGGCGAACGGATGCGCCCGCTGACCGACCATACCCCCAAACCCCTGCTGCAAGTCGGCAGCGAACCCTTAATCGGCTGGCACTTACGTCGTCTGAAAGCCGCAGGCTTTACCGAAATCGTCATCAATCACGCCTGGCTCGGCGAACAAATCGAAACCACGCTCGGCGACGGCTCGCAATACGGCGTACGCATCGCCTATTCCCCTGAAAAAGCAGGCGGCTTGGAAACCGCAGGCGGCATTGCCACTGCCCTACCCCTGCTTGGCGACGCACCATTCCTCGTTGTCAATGGTGACGTGCTAACCGACATCGACTTTTCCAAAGCCCGACAGGCCGCCGAAGCATTGATGCATTCAGACAAACTCGCCTGCCTATGGCTGGTTGACAACCCGCCGCACAATCCCGACGGAGACTTCGCCCTACTTGCCAACGGTCTGGCCTCTTCAGACAGATCAGCAGGCGAAGCCTTGACTTTCAGCGGCGTAGGCGTTTACCGCCCCGAACTCTTCCGCAATACACCGCCGCACCAGCAGGCCAAACTCGCCCCCCTCCTGCGCCAAGCAATGAACGAAGAAAAGGTTGACGCGCAAAAACACAACGGTCTTTGGTTGGACGTCGGAACGGTAGAGCGGCTGAACGAAGCAACCCAAATCGTACAAAACTGGTAATCCTCCATCTTGATTTAAAAATAAAAAGGTCGTCTGAAACCCGTTTCCAAGTTTTCAGACGACCTTTTATTGTCCTTTATCTTTTATCAACCGCTTTCTGTCTTGCCTTGATCCACCCGTTTGCCATCATCAGGCACAACCCCGACCAAATCAAACCATAGCTGATTAAAGCCCCGGGCTGCAAAGGCTCGCCCAAAAACGTTACCGATACGGCAAACAGCAAAACAGGCTCCAAATAACTCATCATGCCGAAGACAGCGACCGGCAATAATTGATTTGCCTTCAGGTTCAAATGCATGGCTACCGCGCTGTTTATCCCCAGCAATACCACAAACCCCGCCAATACCGGTATATCGGCAATCAAACCTAACGTATCCGTAAAAAATACGATATACACCAGCGCACACGGCGCAATCACCATCAAATCCAGCGTCAGCCCGACCAAGGGCGGCACGCCCAACCTTCGCCGCAGCAGGTAATAAACAGGATAAGTGCCGAACACCCACACCGTTGCCCACGAAAACGCTCCCATCCGCAGCCATTCCCACGCCACGCCGGCACACGCCAGCATGACCGCCGCCGTTTGCAGGCGGTTGAGGCGTTCTTTAAACCAAATCCGCCCGCACAACATCATAGCCAGCGGAAACAGAAAATAGCCCATCGCCACATTCACGCCCTCTCCGTTGACAGGCGACCAGACAAACAGCCACAACTGGCTCGCAAAAACAGGGGTGGGCAGGAAAATCAGCAGCCAGCGTTTCCAATCCCGGCCGACGCCGCGTATAAATCTGTCTGCCGCCTGCCAGCCGCCCACCATCTCCATCAGGACGAACAAAGCCGCCAGCATCGCCACCATACGCCAAGCGAAGACTTCCGTCCCCGTCATCGGCTTCATCCAAATTCCGTATAGAAACAGCACGACAAACAAAATATTGGACAATGCCGCCGCAATCAGACCTTTCGACAAATCCGTCATTTCAGACGACCTTACGCAATGAATAAAAGGTGTATTGTAGAATAACCTTATAGGAACTTCCCGTATTTATCTTGTCCTCGTATTTTATTTTTTAGTTTTGAAATATATTTTTCCGCTTAAACAAACCGACAGCGGAATATCACGCACCCAAACCTAAAGGTCGTCTGCAATCGGTTTCCCGTTTTCAGACGACCTTTTTCAAAACCTATCATTACGCGTTCAGCAAACTTTCATCCAGCGTCAGCTCTTCATTTTTGTTCACCGCCACTTTGCGCGTCAGGACGTTTTGCGCGATTTCTTGCGCTTCAGCGAGCGAGTGCATCATGTAAGTGCCGCATTGGTATTCGTTCAATTCGGGGATTTTGCTTTGGTCTTTGACATTGACCACATCCTGCATCGAAGCGAGCCAAGCGTCGGCGACCTGCTGCTCGTCGGGCGTACCGATGAGGCTCATGTAGAAACCGGTGCGGCAGCCCATCGGTGAAATGTCGATGATTTCGACGCCGTTGCCGTTCAAGTGGTCGCGCATAAAGCCTGCGAACAAATGCTCCAGCGTGTGGATGCCTTTTTCGGACAGGATTTCTTTGTTGGGAACGCAAAAGCGCAGATCGAATACGGTAATGGTGTCACCTTTGGGCGTGGTCATGGTTTTCGCTACACGCACGGCGGGGGCGTGCATACGGGTGTGGTCGACTTTAAAACTGTCTAACAGGGGCATTGGATTATCCTTTTGAGTAAATATTTTGGGTGTGAGATGGGCTTCTGAGTCCGATCACAATTCGGCAATCTCAACCGCTTCGCCCGAAGCCGCGCTCAGTGCTTCGTTCAAAACGTCGTAGAAATCGCGATTGTCGCGCGTTGCCAGCCATTTGCCGTTTTGTTCGGCGAAATGGTAGCCGCCGCTTTTTGCGGCAATCCACAATTCCTGATTGGGCGTGTGGCGGTTGACGATGATTTGCGTGCCGTCTTCGGCTTCGATGGTCAGGACGTTTCCGGCAAACTGGCAGTCGAAATCCCAGCCGTTTTCGTCGATTTGGTCTTCGATGTGTTCGAACAATTCTTCGCTCATGCGGATGAATTCGCTTTCGGTCATCATGGCTTTTTGTGTGTTTTTTGTTTAAGATACCGAATCTTGCCACATTCGCGCTTATGAAGGAAGTTTACCGATGAAATACGGCGTATTTTTTGCGGCTGCGACCGCCCTCCTGCTCTCGGCCTGCGGTTACAAAGGCGACCTCTACTTGCCCAAAGAAGGCGACAAGGCGCGTTTCGGCGTGATCCAAACCGGCTTAAAAGTCCATTCTTCCAAAGAGCCGACCAATCAAACCAACGACTAAGTCTTACCACCATGACCCTGCATTGCGAACAAGTCCCTTACCCCCTTCTTGCCGAAGAATTCGGCACACCGCTTTATGTGTACAGCCAATCCGCGCTGACCGAAGCATTTGAAAATTACCAAACCGCGTTTGCCGCGCTTTCCCCGCTCGTCTGCTACGCCGTCAAGGCAAACGGCAATCTGAGCATCATCAAACACTTCGCCTCGCTGGGCAGCGGTTTTGACATCGTCTCCGGTGGCGAATTGGCGCGCGTTTTGGCGACGGGCGGCGACGCGGCGAAAACCATCTTTTCAGGCGTGGGCAAAAGCGAGGCGGAAATCGAGTTTGCGCTGCATGCCGGCGTGAAATGCTTCAATATGGAAAGCATCCCCGAAATCGACCGCATTCAAAAGGTTGCCGAACGCTTGGGCAAAACCGCGTCCGTCTCCCTGCGCGTCAACCCTGATGTCGATGCCAAAACACATCCCTACATCTCCACAGGCCTGAAAGCCAACAAATTCGGCATCGCCTACGCCGACGCACTCGAAGCCTACCGCCACGCCGCCCGCCAAAGCCACCTCAACATCATCGGCATCGACTGCCACATCGGTTCGCAACTGACCGACTTAAGCCCGCTCATCGAAGCCTGCGAGCGCATTTTGATTTTGGTGGATCAGTTGGCTGATGAAGGCATCGTTTTAGAACATTTGGACTTAGGCGGCGGCGTCGGCATCGTTTATCAAGACGAAACCGTCCCCGATTTGGGCGCGTATGCCCAAGCGGTTCAAAAACTGATTGGCACACGTCGTCTGAAACTCATCCTCGAACCCGGCCGCAGCCTGGTCGGCAACGCAGGCTCGCTGCTGACGCGCGTCGAGTTCGTCAAACACGGCGAAGAGAAAAACTTCGTCATGGTCGATGCCGCCATGAACGACCTCATGCGCCCCGCACTGTATGACGCCTATCACCATATTGAAGCGGTAGAACCAAAAAATATCCCGCCGCTGACCGCCAACATTGTCGGCCCGATTTGCGAAACCGGCGACTTTCTCGGCAAAGACCGCACCATCGCCTGCGAAGAAGGCGATTTGCTGGTTATCCGCAGCGCGGGCGCGTACGGCGCCAGCATGGCGAGCAATTACAACACGCGCAACCGTGCGGCGGAAGTTTTGGTGGACGGCAACGAATACCGACTCATCCGCCGACGCGAAACCTTAGAGCAGCAAATGGCAAACGAAATGGCTTGTTTGTAACATCCCGTCCGTTTTCAGACGACCCGTCCCATATTTGAGAATACTTCATGAAAATCATCGATACCACCCTACCCGACGTCAAACTTTTAGAACCCCAAGTCTTCGGCGACGCACGCGGCTTCTTCATGGAAACCTTCCGCGACGAATGGTTTAAGGCCAACGTCTGCGACCGCACCTTTGTGCAGGAAAACCATTCCAAATCAGACAAAGGCGTATTGCGCGGCCTGCATTACCAAACCAAAAACACGCAAGGCAAACTCGTCCGCGTCGTTGTCGGCGAAGTGTTTGACGTTGCCGTCGATATGCGTAAAGACTCGCCGACTTTCGGCAAATGGGCGGGCGAAATCCTGTCGGCGGAAAACAAACGCCAGCTTTGGGTACCCGAAGGTTTTGCACACGGCTTTTACGTTTTGAGCGATGAAGCCGAATTCGTTTACAAATGCACGGATTATTACAACCCGAAAGCCGAACATTCACTGATTTGGAACGACCCGACAGTCGGCATCGAATGGCCGCTGCAAGGCGAACCCAACCTGTCGCCCAAAGACTTGGCGGGTAAAATTTTGGCTGAAGCAGTTACGTTCTAAATTACCGTCGTCAAATCCGTCAAAAACGTAAGGTCGTCTGAAAACTTGAGATAAGGTTTTCAAACGACCTTTTTCAGTTACAGCAACCTGATCCCTTCCCCGTCTGGCGGGGGCAAGTTAGGATGGTGTGGCGGGGTGGAGGATATACGGAATAAAGGGCAAGAGCCACCTCTCCCCAACTCTCTCCCGCCAGACGGGAGAGGGAGCGAATTCTCGTGGGCAAAGCCCAGGTTACAGTTACCCCACAAATCAACACAACAACTCCCGCTATGGGCTTTCCACCAGGTTTGGGCGTTGCCCGACAGTGTAGCGTGGGCTTTACCCGCGAATCCTGCTGTTTTTTTTGGATATTTCGTTATGTTTCTTTTCTGTCGGACAAAACAGCCGATTCATCAGCCGCCGTCATTCCCGCGCAGGCGGGAATCCAGACTCTGAAAGGCCGCTGCAATTTTTAAAGATTTCCATAACTTCCAAAACCTGGATTCCCGCCTGCGCGGGAATGACGAAGCAGGTATTTTCTATTTGAATTTGTCAAAAAAGGTCGTCTGAAAAAACTCGAAATAGGTTTTTCAGACGACCTTTTACAGCTACAGCAACCTTATCTCTTCTCCCGTCTAGCGGGGGAAGGTTAGGACGGGGGTGGTTTGCGGATATACGGCATAAGGGGCAAGAGCGACCTTCTCCCCAACCCTCTCCCGCCGGACGGGAGAGGAGCGGATTCTCGTGGGCAAAGCCCACGCTACGATTGTTATCCCTCAAACCAACACAAAAAATTCCACTATGGGTTTTCTCCGACTTTAGGCATCGCCCGACGGTGTAGCGTGGGCTTTGCCCGCGAATCCTGCTGTTTTTTAAATATTTCATTATGTTTCTTTTCTGTCGGACGAAACAGCCGATTCATAAGCCGCCGTCATTCCTGCGCAGGCGAGAATCCAGACTCTGAAAGACCGCTGCAATTTTTAAAGATTTCCATAACCTCCAAAACCTGGATTCCCGCCTGCGCGGGAATGACGAAGCCGGTATTTTCTATTTGCATCTGCTAAAAAGGTCGTCTGAAAAGCTTGAAACAGGTTTTTCAGACGACCTCTTTCTTCTCCCACAGTCTCCAACCTGACTCCTAAATACTCGCGCTGTGTCCCACCCGCACATGGCTGTGGTGGTCGCGGCCTTCGTGGTCGTAGTCGGATTTGAAGCCTTTGAGCACGACGTCTATGTCGTTTTCCTTGGCGAAGACGTTGGCGAAGTCTTCAATCAGTTCCAATACGTCGCCGGCGATGTAGGACGAGCGTTCGGCGTTGATGGTTACTTTGGAACCCGGACGGATGTTTTTCAGGGTTTTCTTGATGGCGGCTTTGTTCAGGAACGAGACTTCTTCCGCCAGTTCCAAGCTGATTTCGTCGGCTTCGGCGAGTTCTTCGCGGCTGAGGTAGTAGGCGCGTTTCATATTGCCCTGAAGGATGAAGATGATGCTGATGGCGAGCCCGATGCCGACGCCTTTGAGCAGGTCGAGCGCGACAACAGCGACTAGGGTGGCGGCGAAGGGGATGAACTGGTACAGCCCTTTATGCCAGAAATGCAGGAGGGTGGCGGGTTTTGCCAGTTTGTAGCCCACCAGCAGCAAGACGGCGGCGAGGGTGGACAGGGGTATCATGTTGAGGATAAAGGGAATCGCCAAAACGTACACCAGCAACAAAACGCCATGAATAAAGGCAGAGAGTTTGTGCGTCGCGCCTGCATTGGCGTTGGCGGACGAGCGCACGACGACGGAGGTGATGCGGCGGCGGGTGTCGAGGCGGTCGGCGGCGTAGCTGTTGCCGAAACCTGAGAAATTGGGCAGCGTGAGCGTACCTGCGGCTTCGCGCCATGTGTCGGGGATAGGCAGTTGGACGAGTTGTCCGGCGGAAATGGCAAGGCTACTGCCGCTGGCGACAAACCATTGGTTCATCAGTATCCCCGCACCCACGGCAACCAGCGCGGCGGGCAAGGCTTTGATGTTTTTCAACGCGGGGATTTTGTCCCATACGATTAGGATGGCCATCGACACGCCCGCTAGCAAAAGGGAGCCTGTGTGGATGTCGGCAAACAGAGCGGCGGGGTCGGCAAGGCTGCCGGCGCGGATAAAGCCGAGCAAAAGCTGGATTGCACCGGCGATTAAGCCCGCACACAGAAACAACTCGAACGAACCGAGTTCGGTAATCGCGGCAAGGATAATCGCTGCCAAGCCTGCGGCAGGGCCGGAAACGCTGATATGCGAAGTGCTTAGCGAACCGGTGACGATGCCGCCGACGATACCCGCCAACACGCCGGACAACGGCGGCGCGCCGGAAGCAAGCGCGATGCCGAGGCACAACGGCAGGGCGACGAGGAAGACGACCAGTCCGAAAGCGAAATTGGACTTGAACAGGCTGCCCAAAGGTTGTTTTTTCTGATGGGATTTCATAGTGAGGGGTACTCCTGATGTGTGTATGTTTTTGTATTTGATAGGATTGGGATAAATTAAGGTCGTCTGAAAAATCAGGACTCTTGTCCAAACTGCTTTTCAGACGACCTCCGAGCCATCAACCCACTTTCTTGCGCGCGTTGACCACCCTTTCGGAATCGGTGAGGTCGTAGATTTTCTGAATGTCGGCGAGAATGTTTTTGAAGTCGATGTTCAAATCGATGAGGCCGCCGGTACGCAGGTCGAAGACCCAGCCGTGCACAATCGGGTAGCCATCGAGCAGGTATCTTTCCTGCACGCACGCCATTTTGATGACGTTGAGGCACTGTTCCTGCACGTTCAATTCGACCAGGCGCAGGTGCTCGTCTTCGATTGCGTCAAGTTCTTCCCGATGCAGGCGGTACACGTCGCGGATGTTGCGCAGCCACGGATTCATCGCGCCCAAATCTTCGGGCAGCATCGCCGCTTTGATGCCGCCGCAGTTGTAGTGGCCGTAGATGATGATGTGTTTGACTTTCAGATGCGAGACGGCGTATTCGATGGCGGAAGCGGCATTCATGTCCAAACCGTGAACAAGGTTGGCAACGTTGCGGTGTATAGTGGATTAAATTTAAATCAGGACAAGGCGACGAAGCCGCAGACAGTACAGATAGTACGGCAAGGCGAGGCAACACCGTACTGGTTTAAAGTTAATCCACTATACAAACACGTCGCCCGGTTCAAATCCCATCAACTCCTCCGCTGCGACACGGCTGTCGGAGCAGCCGATGTAGAGGTATTCGGGGTTTTGCCCGTCGGCGAGGTCTTTAAAATAATCGGAGCATTGTTGCCTCTTCGTTTCCTGCCATTTGCGGTTGTTTTCAAAAATGACTTCGTATGATTGGCTCATGCGGCTTCCTTTCTGCTTGATGTGTCGTATGTTTTTTGTTATCACACCCTGTTTCGGATACGGCCTCTGTAAGGGTTGCGCATTCTAGGAAGGCAAAATTGGAAAAAAAAATTAGCCATAAAATGCTGTATAAATATTTAAATTCAGCATTTTCAAGCAAAAGGTCGTCTGAAAACCTTTTTTAAACCCAATCAGGCAAAAAAAGTAGAAACCGCAGTTTCTCCCTATCTTTCAAAAAATTAAATTGTTCTCATCCACACACCGCTGCCCCACCCAAAAAGTTCCCTACTGTCTGCCATTCTCCGTAATTTTCAGACGACCTCCTTACCAATCCCTACACTTTACGGCATAATGGCGGACTGTTTTTCCGAGGAGAATTTCATGTCCGTCAAAACCCCGTCGCTTTTCGGCGGCGCCATGATTATCGCCGGTACGGTTATCGGCGCAGGTATGCTCGCCAACCCGACCGCCACTTCCGGCGTCTGGTTCACCGGCTCGCTGATTGTGTTGCTTTACACTTGGTTTTCCATGCTCTCCAGCGGTCTGATGATCCTTGAAGTCAACACCCACTATCCGCACGGCGCGAGCTTCGACACCATGGTCAAAGACCTGCTCGGACCGATTTGGAACGCCATCAACGGCATTGCCGTCGCCTTCGTTTTATACCTGCTCACCTATGCCTATATCTTCGTCGGAGGCGACTTGACCGCCAAAGGCCTAGGCAGCGCGGTGGGGAGCGACGTTTCGCTCACCGTCGGACAACTCGTCTTCTTCGGCATCCTCGCCTTTTGCGTGTGGGCGTCGGCACGACTGGTCGACCGCTTCACCAGCGTCCTCATCGGCGGCATGGTGCTGACCTTCATTTGGGCAACCGGCGGACTGATTGCCGATGCCAAACTGCCCGTCCTTTTCGACACCCAAGCACCCGCAGGCACCAGCTACTGGATTTACGCCGCCACCGCCCTGCCCGTCTGCCTCGCCTCCTTCGGCTTCCACGGCAACGTCTCCAGCCTGCTCAAATACTTTAAAGGCGATGCGCGCAAAGTGGCGAAATCCATCTGGGCGGGTACACTGATTGCACTCGTGATTTACGTCCTGTGGCAAATCGCCATCCAAGGCAACTTGCCGCGCAGCGAGTTCGCCCCCGTGATTGCCGCCGAAGGACAAGTCTCCGTCCTCATCGAAGCCCTGTCCAAGTTCGCCCAAACCGGCAGCATGGACAAAGTGTTGACCCTCTTCTCCTACATGGCGATTGCCACTTCCTTCCTCGGCGTAACGCTCGGCCTCTTTGACTACATCGCCGACATCTTCAAATGGAACGACAGCGTGTCCGGCCGCACCAAAACCGCCGCCCTCACCTTCCTGCCGCCCCTGATTTTCTGTCTGTTGTATCCAACAGGCTTCGTTACCGCCATCGGCTACGTCGGTCTGGCAGCAACTATTTGGACCGGCATCATCCCCGCCATGCTGCTCTACCGTTCGCGCCAAAAATTCGGCACAGGCAAAAACTACAAGGTTTACGGCGGATTCGGACTGATGGTTTGGGTTTTCCTCTTCGGCGTCATCAACATCGCCGCACAGGTATTAAGCCAACTAGAACTCGTCCCCGTGTTCAAAGGCTGACAACCAAACCGCCCGAACTGATCAAAAAAGGTCGTCTGAAAACCCCATTAAAGGTTTTTTCAGACGACCTTTTCTGTATTTCGCACAGACAGTATCAGTCCCTTAAAAATCCATTGCATTTTCGCTCAATCCATTAACATTTAACCTTGTTGGAAACGCAATTTGTTTGTTAGTATTAAGCCATTGCCGTTACGTCCGCATCACGGCGGCGACGGACAACTTCCTAGACGGACAACCTCCACACAGAAAGGACACATATCATGGCTAAATTATTGGTCGCTCCGGTATCCGCCGGTTTGGACGTGGCAGCAGCAAGCAAAGCCTTTGCCCAAGCTTTGGGCGCGCAAATTTTCCAACCACTCGACGCATCCGCCGAAACCCTGTTGGCGCAAGGCAAAAGCGACGACTGGTTTGACGCTGTGGTCGGCAAAGCCGTCGCACTCAATACCGACAATCTCGTTATCGAAGGTATCGCTCCCGATGCGGACAAACTCTTCCTGTCCGGCAAAAACGTCGAGCTGGCACTGTCTTTGGACGCGGGCGTAGTCTTGGCATTGCAATCTGACAATGCCGATGCAGCCGAAGTGGCACACCGAATCAACCTTGCCAAACAGCTTTACACTAACGCACCGGGTCTTTTGGAAGGCTTCATTATTGAAGGCGCTGCAGCATCCGTAGGCGAAGAAGTTGCCCGTCTGACCGGACTGACGTTCTACGGCTCAAGCAGCACGCTCAAAGACGTATCTGCTTTGGCAAAACGCGAAGCCTCCCGCCTTTCTCCTGCCCAATTCCGTTACAACCTGATTGATTTTGCCCGCAAAGCCGATATGCGCATCGTCCTGCCTGAAGGTGCAGAACCGCGTACCGTCGCCGCAGCCGCCATCTGCCATGAAAAAGGGATTGCCCGCTGCGTCTTGCTTGCCAAACGCGAAGAAGTGGAAGCCGTTGCCAAAGAACGCGGCATCAACCTGCCTGACTCTTTGGAAATCGTCGATCCTGCTACACTGATCGAACAATACGTCGAGCCGATGTGCGAATTGCGCAAATCCAAAGGTCTGACCCCTGAAGACGCCCGCAAACAACTGCAAGACACTGTCGTCCTCGGCACCATGATGATGGCGCAAAACGACGTGGACGGCTTGGTATCCGGTGCCATTCATACGACTGCCAACACCATCCGTCCAGCCTTGCAACTGATTAAAACCGCACCGGGCGCCAGCCTCGTATCCAGCGTATTCTTCATGCTGCTGCCTAACCAAGTTCTCGTATTCGGCGACTGCGCGGTTAACCCGAACCCGACGCCCGAACAGCTTGCCGATATCGCCATCCAATCCGCCGATACCGCCAAAGCCTTCGGTATTCCGCCAAAAGTTGCCATGATTTCTTACTCCACTATCAACTCAGGCAGCGGTCCTGATGTCGATGCCGTGATTGAAGCCACCAAACTGGCGAAAGAAAAACGCCCAGACTTGGAAATCGACGGCCCGCTGCAATACGATGCGGCTACCGTGCCTTCAGTCGGCAAAAGCAAAGCCCCTGAAAGCACTGTCGCCGGTCAGGCAAGCGTCCTGATTTTCCCGAACCTCAACACCGGCAACTGTACTTACAAAGCCGTACAACGCAG
Organism: Neisseria sicca 4320; assembly: GCF_000193735.1. GTDB lineage: Bacteria > Pseudomonadota > Gammaproteobacteria > Burkholderiales > Neisseriaceae > Neisseria > Neisseria sicca_E. Next base: position 261 of record NZ_AEPF01000023.1, on the reverse strand, counting down.
CGCCAACGTCCTGAGCGTCGGTCCGTTGTTGCAAGGTTTGCGCAAACCGGTCAACGACCTCTCCCGCGGCGCATTGGTAGAAGACATCGTCTTCACCATCGCCCTGACAGCGGTTCAGGCAAAACAAATGGCCGGCTGATTGCTTGAGTCTTTGAAGTAAACAAAGGTCGTCTGAAAACCATATAATTAATGTTTTCAGACGACGGCGGATTCGCATTTGAAGTGCAACTCTCCATAACGCAAAAAGGCCGGTATGCGGCT
>NZ_AEPF01000024.1 GCF_000193735.1 Neisseria sicca 4320 | reverse complement strand
AACAAACAAACCCGTATCAAAACCGTAACGGGCAGGCTGTAACAATCTCAAAACATACCAGCAAATAAAAAAGCCCGGACATTTGTCCAGGCTTTTTAAATTTGGTGGGTCGTGAGCGATTCGAACGCTCGACCAACGGATTAAAAGTCCGCTGCTCTACCGACTGAGCTAACGACCCGATAAGCTGTGAATTATAGAAGGCGGGACTTTTCGTGTCAAGCAATTTTCTCAAAACAACAAGATTAAATCTTTAAATATTTGATTTTCCGATTATTCGCTTTAGTATAATCTTCAGCATCACAAGGTCGTCTGAAACCGTTTGAAGAGCTTTCAGACGACCTCTGCCCGTTATTCCACTACGATTTTGGGGAAGCGGCTGCTGAAATCTTTGCCTTTGTCTGCAATCGTCAGTGCGATTTGGAAGGCTGCGTCGGTATAGATTTTGGCAATGGCTGGATGTTCGTCAAACAACTGTTTCGCCGCGCCGCCATCCATTGCTTCGCGCACGGGCAGGCTTAACGGGAGTTGTCCGAGCAGCGGGACATTCAGACGACCTGCCAAGTTTTTGCCGCCTTCAGAACCGAAAATAGCTTCGGCATGACCGCAGTTGGAGCAGATATGTACCGACATGTTTTCCAGTACGCCGAAAATCGGAATATTGACTTTGTGGAACATATCGACTGCTTTGCGCGCGTCAATCAGGGCGATGTCTTGCGGTGTGGTAACGACGACCGAGCCGGTTACGGGGATTTTCTGCGACAGGGTGAGCTGGATGTCGCCTGTACCCGGCGGCAGGTCGATGAAAAGGTAGTCCACTTCATCCCACTCGCTTTGGAACATCAACTGCTGCAAGGCTTGGCTGACCATCGGGCCGCGCCAAACGACGGCTTGGTCGGTATCGACCAGAAAACCGATGGACATCACTTGGATGCCGCTGTCGGCTTCGACGGGAATCAGTTTTTGGTTTTTTTGGTCGGGTTTGCGGTCTTGCACACCCAACATGGTCGGTTGGCTGGGGCCGTAGAGATCGGCATCCAACACGCCCACGCGCGCACCCATGCGTGCCATGGCGGTGGCGAGGTTGGCGGTAGTGGTGGATTTGCCGACACCGCCTTTGCCGGATGCAACGGCGATAATGTTTTTGATGCCTTTGATGGTGGCGACACCGGGCTGTACTTTGTGCGTTGTGATTTCAGTGTCAATGCTGAGATGGATATGCGCATCGCCTGTGATGCCGATGACGGCTTCTTGCAGGCTGTTGGCGATGTCGGCGGCGATATGCCCGACGGGGAATCCGAATTTCAGTCCGATATAAAGGCCGTCGGAACGTTCTTCCAACAGCTTGACGGCTTTTTCGCTGCCGAGCGTGCGCTCGGTGCCGGGGATTTTTACTGCTTCGATTGCGGCGGAAAGGGCGGGGATATTCATGTTGTTCTCTCTGATGCGGTGGCGTTTGAAACAAAACGAATGATACCGTATTGCCTTGTTCGGACGCAAAATATTGCGGACTTGGCGTTTCAGACGACTTCTCGCATGAAACGCCAAGCCCGCGGGGAAATGCGTATAATGACCGCCTGACAAAATTTGTAAGCATCAAAATTAAGATTATGGACATTTCCGATTTCGATTTCACCCTGCCCGACCAATTAATCGCCCAGCACCCGCCCGAAGTGCGCGGCAGCAGCCGCCTTTTGGTCGCACTACCCGATATGCCGCTGCAAGACCGGGCGTTCGGCGATTTGCCTGATTATATTGAGGCAGGCGACGTTTTAGTGTTCAACAACACCAAAGTCATGAAAGCGCGGCTGTTCGGACAAAAAGAGAGCGGTGGCAAAATCGAAGCCCTGATAGAGCGCGTTTTAGACAACCACACCGCGCTGGCGCACATCCGTTCGTCCAAATCGCCCAAACCCGGCACCAAGCTGATTTTTGAAGGCGGTATGTGTGCCGTCATGGTTGAGCGTGCGGACGAACTGTTTTGCCTGCGCTTTGAAGGCGGGCAAACAGTTTACGAGCTTCTGGAGCAAAACGGTCATTTGCCACTGCCGCCCTATATCGAACGCGCTGCCGGCGCGGATGACGACAAGCGTTATCAAACCGTCTACGCCAAACATCAGGGCGCGGTCGCGGCGCCGACGGCGGGTTTGCATTTTACGGACGAGCTTTTAGGTCGTCTGAAAGCCAAAGGCGTGGAAACGGCGGAAGTAACCCTGCACGTCGGCGCAGGAACGTTCCAGCCTGTGCGCGTGGACAAAATCGAAGAACACAAGATGCACAGCGAATGGTTTGACGTGCCGACCGAAACCGTCGCCGCCATCGAAGCCGCCCATGCGCGCGGAAACAAAGTTTGGGCAGTCGGCACCACTTCCATGCGCGCCCTCGAATCCGCCGCGCGCGAAACAGGTCGTCTGAAAGCGGGACAAGGCGATACGGATATTTTCATTACGCCCGGCTACCGCTTCCGCGTCATCGACCGCCTGATTACCAATTTCCACCTGCCCAAATCCACGCTCCTGATGCTCGTCAGCGCTTTTTCGGGCATGGAACACATCCGCGCGGTGTACCGCCACGCGGTAGAACATGAATATCGTTTTTTCAGCTATGGGGACGCGATGGTCTTGGGACGGAGTGAAACGGACATCGCGGATTGAAAGATGCTTCCCATCCTGCCGCCCTTCCCGCTCTGAAAATCCGCTTTTGAATCTGGCAACGGTTTTAAAAAGCCTATTCCGTAAAATAGCCTATGAATTTCCCGCCCGCGCGGGAATGACGGCAGGAATCTTACTATTTCGGTTCGCCATCAGTCTCCCGGTTCAATATAAAACCGGCTTTAATTCATGAAGTTAAACTTCAATTATTTGCATCTTCCTTTTCTTGATTGGTTTTCCTGAAAATTCGTCTAACAAAAACATAGGGAAGAAATATTGAAAGAAAATTCAAAGTCCCCTGAATAAAATTCAAATTCCAACTGTATTTATTGATATAGCCGAGAAGGAACATATTGGATAAAAAATATAGAAATTGATAACAAGCTATGACCAATATGACAAAAAATATAAACTGCTTCCAGTTGTTCATAGAATACCTCACACCATTTCCAAAAGGTCCAACGCTGCCAACGATAAATACATTCCCTTGCTGCTTCATGCTTTTCCTGATTGAAGCCTGCCGTTAGGTTTTTCAATAATAAAGATTCATTCTTGCCGATGCGTTCTAAAGTTTTTCCGACTCATCCGTACTTATTCCCCATCAAACACGCTTTACATTCAGCCGCAGCTTGATGTCGTCTGAAAACTTTTCAGACGACCTTTTCTCATCCGCACCTCAAACGTGATGGACAACCAGTTTCTTGCCCTGATAGTCCAATACGTCCACATCCATATCAAACAAATCTTTAATATTTTCAGCGGTAAAGATGTCGTTCGGCGTGCCGGTCATGGCGACTTGTCCGTTTTTCATGGCGATGACGTGATCGGCGTAGGCGGCGGCTTGGTTGATGTCGTGCAGGACGACGACGGTAGTGCGCTTGTGTTCGCGGGTCAGCCGTTGGAGCAGCTGCATGAGCGCGCGGGCATGGTACATATCGAGGTTGTTCAGCGGTTCGTCCAAGAGGACGTAATCGGTGCTTTGGCAAAAGACCATGGCAATCATGGCGCGTTGGCGTTGTCCGCCGGAGAGTTCGGTCAGGTAGCGGTTGGCGAAGCTGTCCAGTTTGAACTCGGAAAGTGCATTGTCGACGATGTCGAGGTCTTCGGGGGTCGGTCTGCCTTGATGGTAGGGATAACGCCCAAACATAAGCAGGTCGCGCACGGTAATGCGGCTCATGACGCTGTTTTCTTGGGTCAGGATGGAGAGCGTTTTTGCCAGCTCGGCTGTGGGTGTGGTCGAAACATCTTTGCCGGCGTAGCTGATGCTACCCTGCTCCAGCGGTCGGAGGCGCGCCATGAAGGAGAGGAGCGTGGATTTGCCTGCGCCGTTGGGGCCGATGAGCGCGGTGATGCCGCCTTCGGGGATGTCTAGGCTGACGTTGTTAAGAATGGGGCTGCCGCCGATGTGGAAGCTGACGTTGCGGATGGTAATCATGATGGATTTGATGTGTAGATTTGTTTTTTCAGACGACCTCCGAACATGGTAGGTCGTCTGAAAAGGACGGGCTTCAGATTTCGCGAACGATGACGAATTGGGGATTGTCTGCCAAATCAATCAAGAAGGCTTTAACACGCGCCTGCCAGAGTTCGCCGAAGCGTTTGAGTTCTTCTGCGGTGGCGGTGCCGCTGACGGCTTTGGGCATGATGTCGCGCATTTCGGGGGCGAAGGGCTGCATGGCGGCGTTGAGGCTGACGGCGACGGTTTTGCCGTTGTCTTTGCGGCGCAGTGTCAGTGTGCCTTCGATGTCGGCATCGAAACTCAACAGGTTGCGGCGGGCGAAGCGTCCTTGCGGGCCGACGCCGCCGAAGCCGGTTTCGGGAGCGGCGCCGGTTAAGAGTTGGACGACGGATGCGGTAACGCCGACCGTGCCTTCGTCGCGTGCGCCCTGCATGGCGGCTTCGATTCCGCCGCGCTGCGGAAGGTCGTTGCCGTAAAGTGCTTTCAAGCCTTTAAGCGTCATCAGGTACGCACCTGCGACGGTGGGACAGGAGTGTCCGCACAGGCGGACGGCATCGGCGTAGCGATACTGCATGATGCCCTCCTCTGCCGCGCCGAGAAATTCGGCGAGCGCGTCTTGGACGGTCAGCGTCGGGGCTTGCTCGAAAAATTCGGGGAAATGTTCTTGAGTCATACGGTATCCTTTTGCTTTAAAGAGGTCGTCTGAATCTGTTTTCAGACGACCTTTGTGCTTATTTCAACAGGGTGCGTTTATCGTTGATAAACATTTCGGCAATTTTACTTGAACCGAACGGGTTGAGGTGGTTGGTATCGAAGTACACCGACAGCCCGTCTATGAGTTTGTCCGCGGGGATGTACTGCATAAAGTCCACCCACTGCACACCGTGGTGCTGCTTCACGATTTTTTCGACTTCGTCTTCCGACTTGGCGGAATCGCGGACCTCTTCTTTTTTATCCTCTGAAACATAATGGATGTCGATGCCGAGATTTTGTCTCAGGTAATAACGCCGCAACGGCAGCTGTCCGTCCATAGGCGTATCCGCCAAAACGTACACTTGCTTGCCCGCCTTCACCAAATCCTCCAACATGTTGTTGAACCGTTCCAAAAATTCCGGTTTGGCAGTATGGAGGAACCAGCGTTGCGAAATGATGATGACAGGATAGTCTTTGGTTTTTTGTTCGATAAACCTGTTATACGGATTGCAGCGGTCGGCTCGACGGTCGCTATCGGGCAGGGTAAATCCGAACGCGGTGGCGCAGCTGTTGGACGTAATGACGTCCGCCGACCAGCCTTCTTTTTTGCCGACAATGTCGAGAAACGGGCTTAAATGGGCGGCATGTGAGTCGCCGATGACCAAAACTTCAGGCTTTTTATTTGCCATACCGACGGCGCAGTCGGTTTTGGTCAGCGTGTCCGCGCAGATTTTGCTTTCATCAGCCTTGTACAAAGTGGTTTCAAACGCGGCGGGTTTGGCAGTCATCAGGTAGGCTGTCGCAGGAATCAGCAGCGCGAAATAAGCCGCCATGCTCCATTTGAATTTCGCCGTCGTAAAATTCTTTACCTTCCGCGCCGGTGTTTCCACAAAATAATAAGACAACACCGACAACAGCAACATGATGATGACAGCCAGCGCCGATGCGGCAAGCGGAAGCTGCGCGTCCATATAGATGTAGCGCATGAGCGCCAACACCACCCAGTGCCACAAATACAGCGAATACGAAATCAGACCGATAAACACCACCGGCTTGAGGCTCAACAGTTTGGACGTATTGAAACCTTCCTGCATCTGCAATGATTTGCCCGAATAAATCAAACCGCCGACCGCCGTACAGCAAAGCAGCCGTTCGATGTTTCCCGCGCCGGGCAGGATGCCGTAGGGCAGCACCAGCGTGATGGCGATGACCGCCATCATCAGCCATCCGAATAGCGGCGTACTGGCTTTGTCATTTTGCTCAGCGGGCGGAATAAAGGCAAAAAGCGAACCGACCAACAGCTCATAAGCGCGTACATGCGGCAGGAAATACGCCTCCATGCCCAAGGTCGGCAACAGCGCGGAAAACAGGCTGATGACAATCAGCAAAAGGATAAACGTCCGCACATTGCGCCGCTTACTGATACGAAAAAACAGAATCAGCAACGCGGGGAAAATAAAGTAAAACTGTTCTTCCAACGACAGCGACCAAATGTGCTGCAACGGCTTTTCCGTCGCATCCGCATCAAAATAACCGCCGCGGCGCGCAAAAAACAGATTGGCGGCAAACAGCAAGGCAAAGACGGCGGATTTGACGTATTGGCGCAAATCGAAAGACAAAAAGAAGATGGCGGCAACGACCGTCGTGCAAAGCAATACGCAGGCAAAGACCGGCAAGATGCGTTTAGCGCGTCGTTTGTAAAACTCGAGAAACGAAAAGCTGCCGTCGTGAATCTCGCGGCTGATAATGGTCGTAATCAGGTATCCCGACAACACGAAAAACATATCCACACCCAAGAAACCGCCCGGCAGCCATTGGGGATCGATATGAAATACGATGACGGATAAAACCGCCAATGCCCGTATCCCATCCAAATCAGGACGGTATTTCAATACTTTACTCATAGTACGCACCTTGATAGTGATGCCTATTATGAGTAAAAACTCGATATTTAGTTTCATTCACGCCGTCAAATCCAAGGGCGTGGAAAACAAAATATACCGTTTGGAAATAGTGGGTTACGCCATTCGCATTCAGGCTCAAAAAGTTTTCAGACGACCTATCGCTTGCGCTTCAACACCAAATACAAAAACACCAGCCCGCCGGCAAATTCAACCACTACGCTCAACACCGCCTTCATGCCGAGCAGGTGTTCGAACACGGTTTGCCCGCCGACTAGCAGGATGCCGCCGACGCAAACCGTCATCGGCAGCCGCACACTATGACGCACGCTCGGGGCAAAATGGTTGGCAAGCGCGGCAGCCAGCAGGCCGAAGAAGCTGACCGGTCCGACCACCGCCGTCGCCGTCGCCACGAGCGCGGCAACCCAAAGCAGCAGCCACAAGGTATTGCGCGTGTAGTTGATGCCCAAGTTAATCGTTTGGTCGCGCCCCAAAAGATGGACGTCCAGACGGTGCCGTTCGCGCCAAACCGCCACCGCGCTCGCCAGCAGAATCAGTGCGCCTACGCCCAAAAGCTCGCTGTGGACCGTATTGAAGTTCGCAAACATATTCGCCTGCGCCGCCGTAAATTCTTCTGGATCAATCATGCGCGTCAGCAGCGAAGAGAGGCTGCGGAACAAAATCCCGAAAATCACGCCGATTAAAATCATACGCGACAAATCGCGTCCGCCCTGCCGTATGAGCGTGTAAAACAAAAGCAGCGAGCCGCCCATCATCATCACCAGTTCAAAGCCGAACTTGCCCGTCAGCGGCAGCGACGTATAGCCCACCCCGCCCAAGGCAAACAGCAAAAGCGTTTGCAAAAACACATAAAGCGAGTCGAAGCCCAAAATCGAAGGCGTAAGGATCGGATTGTTCGTCAGCGTTTGGAAAAGCTGGGTCGAAACCCCGACCGCGTACGCCACCAACAGCAAAGCCGCCAGCTTGGTCAACCGAAGTTGCAACACAAAATCCCAATCGCCTTGTATGTTCAAAGTCAGGAATAGCGTACAACACGCCAACAGCAAGACGAACGCCACCCACAGCGGACGGGAAGAACCCTGCATAAACGCAACCTTGTTCGGGCGAAGCGCACTACGCTTGTTTTCAGACAACATGGGCAGGCTTCCTCAACAAAATCCACAAGAACAACACCGTACCCAACACACCGAACACGGTTGAAACCGGAATCTCAAACGGGAACACAATCACGCGTCCCAAAATATCGCACAAAAGCACCAGCGATGCGCCAAGCAAAGCCACCGCAGGCAGGCTTTGGCGCAGCTTGTCGCCCATCAGGCGGCTGATGATGTTCGGCACGACCAGCCCGATAAACGGAATATTGCCGACCGTTACCAACACCAGCGACGTAATCAGCGCGACAATCACCAAACCTACCCACAACACCGCCGTCCGGTTCAGACCCAAATTCACGCTCACCGTCTCGCCCAAGCCCAAAATCGTCAGCTGATCGGCAATCAAATACGCCGCCAACGCCAAGCCGCCCGTCAGCCACAGCAATTCGTAACGCCCCAACAGCACGCCCGAAAAATCGCCCTGCTGCCACACGCTCAACATCTGCATCATCTCAAACTCATACGCGATAAACGTCGCCACCGCCTCGATTACGCCGCCGAAAATAATCCCCACCAGCGGCACCATCAACTGTGCCGTCGGCGGCAAACGGCGTATCAGCATCATAAACACCAACATCCCCGCCAACGCCGCCGCAGCCGCCACCGACATTTTCGCCGTCAATCCCGCAGCCGGAAACACCAGCGTCATCACCAACACACCCAACGCCGCACTCTGACTTGCGCCCACCATAGACGGCTCGACAAAACGGTTACGCATCAAAATCTGCATAATCATCCCCGCCACCGCCATCGACGCCCCCGTCAGCACAATCGCAAACGTGCGCGGCAGGCGGCTGACCAGCATCAATTCCGTGCTGTCAGACAAAGTCCAGCGAAACACATCCGCCCAGCGGAAATCGCCGACGCCCACCGACAGACTGACGACAAAAAACACCGCCAGCACAAAGCAGTTGATTAAATTTAAAGATAAAGGTTTGACGGACATAAGGGAAAAATGTGAAATATTTAAAACACGGCAACAGCCATGTTCGGCAATGTAATGCATCTTCGTCCTCTTACAGCATAAGAGGACACTTTGAATTTCGGCGTCTTTTAAAACAATCTCATCCTAAATACCCCATCGTTTCAGGATATGGCAAAGGACAAAATTGCTGCTATGGCAATCAAGGTCGTCTGAAAATAAATTCTGAAAATAAATTCTGAAAATAAATCAGGCAACACTTTAATAAAATTCTGACACAAACCGAAAATCGTGCTAACGATAACATTTACTACAAAAAGAGACAATATTTATTCGAATAATAACCATTCTTGATGAAAACAAAGTTTGCCGGCATAGAATCCCATTAATAGGAATCTGCGTTCCGCACAAATCTACTGTATCTTTCCAAATCCCATTTGCTATAAAATTCCCCGATACAACCCTTTTCAGACGACCTCATCATGAACGACCACCAACTGCTCCGTTACAGCCGCCACATCCTTCTCGACGAAATCGGTATCGAAGGACAGGAAAAAATCCTTGCTGCCCGCGTCCTCGTCGTCGGCTGCGGTGGGCTGGGCGCGGCAGCACTCCCGTATCTTGCCGCATCAGGCGTTGGCAAACTCATCATCGCCGACCACGACGCCATAGACGATACCAACCTCCAACGCCAAACCACCTTCACCGAAGCCGACATCGGACAAGCCAAAGCGCAAGTGATGGCAGGTCGTCTGAAAGCCGTCAACAGCGCGTGCGACATTACCGCACTGACCGAAAAGCTGGACGAAACCCGCCTGACCGAACTCATGCATACCGCCGACATCGTCCTCGACTGCACTGACAACTACCCCACCCGCCAAGCCATTAACCGCGCTGCCGTCGCCACCCATACCCCGCTGGTTTCCGGCGCTGCCGTGCGTTTTGAAGGACAAATTGCCGTGTACCGTCCCGATTTGCCTGACAGCCCTTGCTACGCCTGCCTGTTTGACGGAGATACCGCCGACGACGGCGCCTGCGCCCTTTTCGGCGTATTTTCTCCGTTGGTCGGCATCATCGGCGCGACCCAAGCCGCAGAAGCCCTTAAAATACTCACCGGCGCAGGCGAACCGGCACACGGCAAACTGAAAACTTACAACGCGCTGACCGGCAAATGGCAAGAATTCCTCTTCACGCACAATCGTGATTGTAATGTGTGTGCCAAACCCGAATCAGACGAGCCGTACAGATGATTGCTTGAATACTTAATTTAGGTTCTATGGTCAGCTTAAACAAACATTAAAAAAACATTATCAGCTACCATTTACTGCCAGCTAATCATCACTGCCACACGGTAAAGGTCGAAAGGTCGTCTGAAATTATCCGAAATGTGCGAAGTCCAAACTATTAATTCTTTAATCATAAAAAAAGGCAAACCCGATTGAGTTTGCCTTTTTTTATTACCAGACTTAATGCACGTCTTTCCAATATTCTTTTTTCAGGAAGTATGCCAGAGGCAGCATCACTGCAAACAAGAACATCAACACGATATAACCGGTACGTTTACGCTGAAGCTGCGCCGGCTCGCCCATGTAAACCAAATAGTTCACCAAATCGCGTACATAATTATCGTACTCTGTTTGGATGACTTTGCCGTTTGGCAAACGACGGCTGTGTACACCGGTAGATTCCCAATAAAGCTTGGGTTTCAATTCGCCATGCTCGTCTTTAACCATAACCGGTTGACCTTTGGCATCCAACTCAACCGCTTGAACGCCTTGTTGCTCCCACAAGGGATGAGGCATACCGACTTTATCGAATACGACGTTGTTCCAGCCGCTCGGACGGGTCGGGTCTTTATAGAAGCCGCGCATATAGGCATACAGATAATCCGCGCCTTTGGAACGGGCAATCAGTGTCAGATCCGGCGGAGCCGCACCAAACCATTTGGCAGCATCTTTAGGATTCATCGCCGCCAGCATAACATCACCGACATTATCCGTCGTGAACATCAGGTTTTTCTTGATTTCTTCATCAGTCAAACCGATGTCTTTCAGACGATTGAAACGCATACCGCTTGCCGAGTGGCAGGATAAGCAGTAGTTGGTGAAAATTTGAGCACCGTGCTGCAAGCTGACTTGGTCGCGCAGGTCAATCTCAACTTTTTCGTAGTGTCCGCCACCGCTGGCGACGGCGGCACTCATAGGCACTGCCAGTAACAAGGCAGCAAACCAGTTTTTCAGGGTATGTTTCATTTTCGCTGCCCTCATCAGATAATGGTTGCAAACAGGTAAGCACCTACTGCGGCAATACCGACATAAACAAAGAACATGATTTTTTGTTTAGTGGTGCTCATGGTTACTCGTTCCGGAACCGGTTTGTCTGTATCCAGTTTGGTATAGAACGGCATACCCAGGAAGAATGCAAAATAGACGAAGGACAGGATGCGCGCAACCAAAGTACGGGTATCGGTTGCCACCATTGCACCCAAAATCCCCAAACCGATAAAGGCAATGATGAACAGAACCAACGCTGTTTTGAAGATTGGACCACGATAGCGGACGGATTTCACTTCACCTTTATCCAACCAAGGCAACAGGGCAATCAGGACAACTGCCGCACCCATACCGATTACACCCCAAACCTGAGTACCGAGGAATGAAGGAATCGCACGCAAAATAGCGTAGAACGGGGTGAAGTACCATACCGGCGCAATGTGCGGCGGTGTTTTCAGCGCGTTTGCCGCGTCAAAGTTCGGGGCTTCAAGGAAGTAGCCGCCGCCTTCAGGAGCGAAGAACAATACGGAGCAGAAAACAATTAAGAATACGACAACGCCCAAGATGTCTTTGACGGTGTAGTACGGATGGAAAGGAATGCCGTCGAGCGGAACGCCGTTTTCATCTTTGAGTTTCTTGATTTCCACGCCGTCGGGGTTATTTGAGCCGACTTCGTGCAAGGCGATGATGTGCGCCACGACCAAACCGAGCAACACTATCGGCACGGCGATAACGTGCAGGGCGAAGAAGCGGTTCAGGGTAACGTCGGAAACGTTGAAGTCGCCGCGAATCCAAGTGGATAAATCAGGACCGATGACAGGGATGGCGGAGAACAGGTTAATAATCACCTGTGCGCCCCAGAAGGACATTTGTCCCCAAGGCAGCAGATAGCCCATAAAGGCTTCGGCCATCAATGCCAAGAAAATCAGGGAACCGAAAATCCACACCAATTCGCGCGGTTTTTTGTACGAACCATAAATCAAACCGCGGAACATGTGCAGGTATACGACGATGAAGAAGAAAGATGCGCCGGTAGAGTGCATGTAGCGGATAATCCAGCCACCGGACACGTCGCGCATAATGTACTCTACTGCGGTAAAGGCAGCAGGCAGGTGATAGGCATTCAGGTTGCCGTCCGGTTTGTAGTTCATGGTCAGGAAGATACCGCTGACGATTTGAATCACAAGGACGAGCAGAGCCAAAGAGCCGAAGTAGTACCAGAAGTTGAAGTTCTTCGGCGCGTAGTATTGAGCCAAATGCTCATTCCACATTTTAGACAGGGGGAAACGAGCGTCCGTCCAGTCTAACAATGCTTTTGCTTTGTTATTGGTTTGGTTTGCCATAATTATCGTTCCTTATTTTTAGTCTTCGCCTACCAAGACTGTCGTATCGCTCAGATATTTGTAGGGCGGAACAACCAGGTTGGTCGGTGCAGGAACACCTTTATATACGCGGCCTGCCATGTCGAATTTCGAACCGTGGCACGGGCAGAAGAAACCGCCTTTCCAGTCTGCACCCAAATCCGCAGGGGCAACGTCGGGACGGTAGGTCGGCGAGCAGCCCAAGTGGGTACAAATACCGATGGCTACGAGAATGTTCGGCTTAATCGAACGGGTCTCGTTTTTGGCATATTCGGGCTGTTGATCCGCTTTGGAGTCGGGATCGGCAACCACGCCGTTCAAACTTTTCAGGTCTTTGAGCTGCTGATCGGTACGATTAACCACCCAAATCGGCTTACCCTGCCATTCGGCAGTCAACATTTGTCCGGATTCGATTTTGCTGACATCGATTTCGACGGGAGCACCTGCGGCCTTGGCTTTTTCCGACGGGAAAAAGCTTGCCACGAAAGGCGTAGCTACGCCCAAAGCCGCCACACCGCCCGCGCCGCATGTAGCCAGCGTCAGAAAGCGGCGGCGACCGCTATTGATTTCTTGATTATCCATTATTCAGTCGTCCTAAAATTTTGGGAATACCGAGCCATTAAACGATGTAATTCTACCTAGTTTGCCGTGATACTCAAAGCATTATTTAAATTAAGGTAAATTTTCATGACGATTATCAAGGCTTAGGCGGGATTATCTTCGTCGAAATGACAGATTTCCAACTCGAAAAGCCGGGCTACAGCCTCGCCTAAAGCACGGATACCGTAACGCTCCGTCGCATGGTGTCCCGCGCTGACAAAGGCAACGCCTGTTTCATTGGCAAGATGAAACTGCGCTTCCGAGATTTCTCCGGTCAGATAGGCATCGACGCCTTCGTCTATGGTCGTCTGAAAAAATCCCTGCGCTCCGCCGGTACACCATGCGATGCGTTTGATTTCGCGCGACATATCGCCGACGGCTACGGGCTGCCGCCCCAGCGTTGCAGCAATGTGTTGCAACCATTCAGCCAAAGTCTGCGGCTTTTTCAGACGACCTATATTCAACAGGTTCTGTTCGCCGAACTGCCTTTCGACTTCCCAACCCAACTTATCGGCAAGCTGCGCGTTGTTGCCCAACACAGGGTGTGCATCCAGCGGCAGGTGGTAGCCCGCCATATTGATTTGGTGTTGCAATAATGTTTCGATGCGCGCTTTTTTCCAGCCTGTAATCGTTACCGGTTCGCTTTTCCAAAACATTCCGTGATGCACCAAAAGCATATCCGCGCCCTGCTCCGCAGCGAAATCAACCGCCGCTTTGCTTGCCGTTACCGATGTCGCTATTTTGCCGACTTCCGCCCTGCCCTCGACCTGCAAACCGTTGGGCGCATAGTCCTTAAACATTCCGACCTGCAACACTACGTCGCACCACGCCAAAATATCGTTGCGTTTCGCCATATCATTCCTTTCAACACATAGCGGATTAAATTTCATAAAACAAGACGAAACAATGCCATCCCTGTTTCAAATCAATTCACCGCATTCATACAAAATCGGATGCACATTCTAACCGCAAACCATGATGCGCCCAATCCCCATACCGTTCGACATGCGCCCGCATTTACACCCCGGCATGAAATATTTTAATATTGCCCGTCTCAAAAGGTCGTCTGAAAGCGTAAAACCCAATGGATTCCATCATCGAACTGCGCCATCTCAAAACCCTGCTAGCACTCGAAGAAACCGGCAGCGTATCCCTTGCCGCCAAGCGCGTCTTCCTGACCCAATCCGCCCTTTCGCACCAAATCCGCGCGCTTGAAAACTATTACGATACCCCACTGTTCGAGCGCAAATCCACACCCTTGCGCTTTACACCCGCCGGCGAACGCCTGTTGCGGCTGGCACGCGAACTCCTCCCGCAAGTTTCCGCCGCCGAGCGTGACCTCGCCCGCATCATCGAAGGCGAAGCAGGCGAATTGCGGCTGGCAGTTGAATGCCACACCTGTTTCGACTGGCTCATGCCCGCGATGGGCGAATTCCGCCCCATGTGGCCGCAAGTCGAATTGGATATCGTTTCCGGCTTTCAGGCAGACCCCGTCGGACTCCTGTTGCAACACCGCGCCGATCTCGCCATCGTATCCGAAGCCGAAAAGCAAAACGGCATCAGTTTCCGCCCCCTGTTCGCCTACGAAATGGTCGGCATCTGCGCCCAAGACCACCCGCTTGCCGCCAAAACCGTTTGGGAAGCAGAAGACTTCATCGGCGAAACCCTCATTACCTATCCCGTTCCCGACGAAATGCTCGACCTGCCCAAAAAAATCTTGTTACCCAAAGGCATTAACCCACCGCGCCGCCGCAGCGAACTAACCATCGCCATCATCCAACTCGTCGCCAGCAAACGCGGCATCGCCGCCCTGCCCTACTGGACCGTGATGCCCTATCTCGAAAAAGGCTACGTCGTCCACCGCCAAATCACCGCCAACGGCCTGCAAAGCGAACTCTACGCCGCCACGCGCACCGAAGACGCAGACAAAAGCTATCTCGACAACTTCTGCCAAATCGTCCGCGAACGCAGCTTCGCCGACCTCCCCGGCTTGAGCGAACTGACAATGCCCGGACAGGATTGATGTTTTCTTGAAACAGGGTGTCGCGACATTCACGCATTTCGATTTCAATATCAAAAGGTCGTCTGAAAACCCAAATCTCAGGTTTTCAGACGACCCTTGCCCGACAGACACATATTATAAAGTTATAGTGGATTAAATTTAAACCAGTACGGCGTTGCCTCGCCTTAGCTCAAAGAGAACGATTCTCTAAGGTGCTGAAGCACCAAGTGAATCGGTTCCGTACTATTTGTACTGTCTGCGGCTTCGTCGCCTTGTCCTGATTTAAATTTAATCCACTATATTAAAGCAGCCCCATGACCGTTAAACCGCATTAATCCCCACAAACACAGGCTAACCTTTTTCAGACGACCTTTATGTTAGAATAGGTCGTCTGAAACCTAGCAATCCGCAAGGAAACACTATGCAAACCTTAGACCCCGAGCTGCAACAGCGCGCGGCGCATATCAAGCTGCTGATATTGGATGTGGACGGCGTTTTGACCGACGGACGCATCTTCATCCGCGACAACGGCGAAGAAATCAAATCGTTCCACACATTGGACGGACACGGCTTGAAGATGCTTCAGGCAAGCGGCGTGCAGACTGCGATTATCACAGGCCGGGACGCGCCCTCCGTCGGCATCCGCGTCAAGCAGTTGGGCATAAATTACTACTTCAAAGGCATTTCGGACAAACGCGCCGCCTATGAAGAATTGCGCGCTGAGGCGGGCGTAGAAGAAGCCGAGTGCGCCTTTGTCGGCGACGACGTGGTCGATTTGCCGGTGATGGTGCGCTGCGGATTGCCGGTTGCCGTCCCCGATGCGCATTGGTTTACGCTGCAACACGCCGCCTATATTACGAAACAGGCGGGCGGCGCAGGCGCGGTGCGCGAAGTGTGCGACCTGATTATGCGCGCGAAAGGTACACTGGGCGCGGCTTTGAACGAGTACATCAAATGAAAGTAAGATGGCGGTACGGAATCGCATTCCCTTTGGTGCTGGCGGTCGCGCTCGGCGGATTGTCGGCATGGCTGGGACGCATCAGCGAAATCGACATTGAAGAAGTCAAACTCAACCCCAACCAGCCGCAATATACGATGGGCGGCATAGACGGGCGGCGGTTTGACGTACAAGGTCGTCTGAAAGAGCATCTGAGCGCAAGAGGAGCAAAACAGTTTCCCGAAAGCACCGACGTCCATTTCGAGCTGCCACACCTCGCCTTCTTCCAAGAAGGCAGCCGGCTTTACGACGTCGGCAGCGACGAAGCCGTGTACAACACCCAAACCAAACAACTCCTGTTCAAACACAACGTCGTCCTGACCAAAGCCGCCAATGCCAAGCGGCAGGCGGGCGTCGTCAAAACCGAGCTTCTGCACGTCGACACCGAATCGCAATACGCCAAAACCGACACGCCCGTTACCTTCCAATACGGCGAATCGAGCGGCAGCGCCGAAGGTCTGACGTATGACCACAAAAAAGGTTTGTTGAACTTCCCATCCAGAGTGAAAGCCACGATTTATGATACAAAAAATATGTAAGGCATGTGTTTTAACCGCATTTTTCGCCACCGCCCCCGCCTACGCCCTGCAAAGCGACAGCAAGCAGCCGATACAGATTGAAGCCGACCAAGGCTCGCTCGACCAAAACAACCAAAGCACCACCTTCACCGGCAACGTCATCATCAAACAAGGCACGCTCAACATCCGCGCAGGCAGCGTCAACGTCTCACGCAACGACAAAGGCGAACAATTCATGAAAGCGAGCGGCTCGCCCGTCCGCTTCAGCCAGACGCTCGACGACAACAAAGGCACGGTTAACGGACAAGCCAACAACGTAACCTACTCCTCCGCCATCAACCTCGTTACCCTGACCGGCAACGCCAAAGTCCAACGCGGCGGCGACGTTGCCGAAGGCGCAGTCATCACCTACAACACCAAAACCGAAGTCTATACCATCAACGGCAGCTCCAAATCAGGTGCCAAATCCGCCGCCAAATCCGGCAGGGTCAGCGTAGTCATCCAGCCGTCCAGCACCCAAAAAACCAAATAACCAATATCTGACAACACCAAAGGTCGTCTGAAAACCAACGCAGCAAAACCCCAAACACCTTTTCAGACGACCTCCGAACCAAGAGTCATTTATGAGCGAAAACACCAGCCGCCTCGTCGTTCAAAACCTGCAAAAAAGTTTCAAAAAACGCCAAGTCGTCAAAAGCTTCTCCCTCGAAATCGAAAGCGGCGAAGTCATCGGCCTGCTCGGCCCCAACGGCGCAGGCAAAACCACCAGCTTCTACATGATCGTCGGACTCATCGCCGCCGACGCAGGCAGCGTTACCCTCGACGGACAAGAACTGCGCCACCTGCCCATACACGAACGCGCCCGCCTCGGCGTCGGCTACCTGCCCCAAGAAGCCTCGATTTTCCGCAAAATGACCGTCGAACAAAACATCCGCGCTATTTTAGAAATCAGCACCAAAGACAAAAGCCGCATCGACGGCGAAGTCGAAAAACTGCTCGCCGACCTCAACATCGGACACCTGCGCCACAACCCCGCCCCTTCCCTGTCCGGCGGCGAACGCCGACGCGTCGAAATCGCCCGCGTACTCGCCATGCAACCGCGCTTCATCCTCTTGGACGAACCCTTCGCCGGCGTCGACCCCATTGCCGTCATCGACATCCAAAAAATCATCGACTTCCTCAAATCGCGCGGCATCGGCGTACTCATTACCGACCACAACGTACGCGAAACCCTCAGCATCTGCGACAGAGCCTACATCATCAGCGACGGCACCGTCCTCGCCTCCGGCAAGCCCGACGATTTGGTCAACAACGAACAAGTCCGCTCCGTCTATCTCGGCGAAAACTTCAAATACTGATTTCAAATACTGACAATGACAAACCGCACAATCAATTGTGCGGTTTTTTTAAAATGACGAAACCACCCAAAGTGAGTTGACGCATTAAGTGTAAAGTGTTGAAATACACATTTAGTATAAAAACCAACAAGCGTTTCCAAAACGCACCCTCGTCATAAAACTTTTTCAGACGACCTCTTCGCCATCGGGCCAAACCCAAGGCAAACACCGTCCGAAATATAAAAAACAATCAACATACATTGCACCATGACCTTACTCGGCCTCAAACTCAGGCAGACCCAACAACTCAACCAACGTCTGCAACAATCCCTGCGCATCCTGCAAATGTCCGGTATCGAACTCGAACGCGAGGTCGAAGACTGGTTGCAGGATAATCCCCTGCTCGAACGTCCCGAAACCGACGAATTTGCCGACGCCGAGTTCAATCACGGCACCACCATGCCGCGCAGCAGCCACCTCGGCGGCGACGATGCCGAAGACGCGTGGCTCAACATCGCCAAAGAAGAAGATTTCAACCAATACCTGCACGCCCAAGTGTGCGAACACCCCTTTCCGACAAAGAAGCCGCCTACGTCCATATCCTTATCGACTTCCTTGACGACCAAGGATATTTTACCGACAGCATTCAAGACCTTATCGACAACACACCCTTGGAATGGATGCTGGACGAAGATGAACTGCAAAACGCCCTCGACCTTTTGCAGACCTTCGACCCGCCGGGCGTTGCCGCCGCCGACCTGACCGAATCCCTGATGCTCCAACTCATGCGCCTGCCCGCCGGCCCCGCGCGTCAGGCCGCCGCCCACCTTATCCAAAGTTCGCTGCACGACTTAGGCAAAAACCGCAAACAAAACATCATCCGCTTCCGCAAACTCTTCCCCGAAATCGACAGCGAAACCATAGAAGCCGCGCTCGACATCATCGCCACGCTCAACCCCTACCCCGCCTACGGTTTCGCCTCCTCCGAACCGACCGCCTACATCCAGCCCGACGTTTGGGTCAAAGAAGGCAAAGACGGCTGGAAAGTCATCGGCAACGAAGCCGCCTGGCCCAAGCTGCAACTCAACCGCGAATACTGCGAACTCATGAAATCCACAGAAGACGGCGCACCCGAGTGGAAAGAAAAAATCAACGAAGCCAAGCAGCGCATCGACTCCCTCGAACTGCGTAAAAGCACCGTCATCCGCCTTGCCGAATACATCGTCAAAAATCAGGAAGACTTCTTCATCTTCGGCGAAATCGGACTCGCCCCCATGCTGATGAAAGACGCAGCCGCCGAATTGGGGCTTGCCGAAAGCACCATTTCGCGCGCCGCCAACCAAAAATATTTGTCTTGCCCGCGCGGACTATTTGCGTTACGCTATTTCTTCACACAAGCAGTCAATTCCGAAGGCGACAAAGAAGGTCTGAGCCAAGGCGCGATCAAAGCCGTTTTGGGGCAGATTATCGAAAACGAAGACAGCAGCAAGCCACATTCCGATGAAACCCTCGTCCGCCTCCTCAAACAACAGGGCATAGACATCGCCCGCCGCACCGTCGCCAAATACAGGGAGTCGCTCGACATCCCGCCGGCACACAAACGCAAACTTACCGAATGACAGTTTTAAACCGCAGTTTTCCCGTTCCGTTTCTGACGGACTGAACCCCACCGAAGGAGCTGTATTATGAATCTGAAAATCACCGGTCTGAATTTCGACGTTACCGAAGCCATCAAAAACTACGTTTCCGAAAAATTGGAACGCATCAACCGCCATGCAGCCAACGCCATTTCCGTTACCATTACCCTTTCCGTGGAAAAACTCAATCAACAGGCTGAAGCAGACATCCATTTGGCGGGCAAAGACCTACACGTCAAGGCCGTTGAACAAGATATGTACGCCGCCATCGATGTTCTGATGGACAAACTCGACCGCGCAGTGTTGAAACATAAAGAAAAAAGCGGCGATGTCCGCAGTACGGTAAAACCTGCCGCAGAATAAGCCTTGATTCAATAATAAAAACGTCGTCTGAAAATTTTCAGACGACGTTTTTTGTTTTGGCCAAGTTTGAGAGCCAGTAATCTAGGGGCTGAACATAATGATTTGAATCCCACATAGGCGTTTTTCTGCGGGCAAAGCCCACGTCATATCGGTCAACAAGCATTGCAGTATGTTAGCCCCATCGGACCAAAATTTTGAAAAATCATTGTATTTAAAAAAGAAACTGTTTTCTTATTCTGAATTCATGTCGGATTAGAAAAATAGAAAATATCCACGCCTGCCTCCTTTGTTCATGAAAGCAAACTACGTTTTCAGATGACCCTCCCTCTCTTCCCAAGAGTAAATGACACAGCCCGACTTACTCTCATTATTCAAATCCATTTGAAAAAATAAATACTTAAACCCATCCGGAAACCCGCCATACCGCCCCGTTGCAAATCGTGCTATGGTTGATTTAATACGTTTGAAAAACATTAACTACCTTGTATTCTGATTACAAAGAAAGGCTTCAAAATGGACGGTTGGACTCAGACTTTGAGCGCGGGCTGGCTGCTGGGTATTGCGGCGATGGCGATTGTGCTGATTTTGCTGTTGATTGTGAAACTGCGTGTCCATGCGCTGTTGACCTTGGTGTCGGTAAGCCTGCTGACGGCGGTGGCGACGGGGCTGCCGATGGATAAGATTGTGAACGACGTTCTGCTGAAAAACTTCGGCGGCACGCTCGGCAGCGTAGCTTTGCTGGTCGGCTTGGGCGCGATGCTCGGGCAGCTGGTGGAAACTTCGGGCGGGGCGCAGTCGCTGGCGGATGCGCTGATTCGGATGTTTGGCGAAAAGCGCGCGCCGTTTGCTTTGGGCGTGGCGTCGCTGATTTTCGGCTTCCCGATTTTCTTTGATGCGGGGCTGGTGGTCATGCTGCCGATTGTCTTCGCGACGGCGCGGCGTATGAAACAGGACGTATTGCCTTATGCTTTGGCGTCTATCGGCGCGTTTTCGGTGATGCACGTTTTCCTGCCGCCCCACCCCGGTCCGATTGCGGCTTCGGAATTTTATTCGGCGAACATCGGTCAGGTGCTGATTTTGGGATTGCCCGTCGCCATGTTCACTTGGTATGTCAGCGGTTATCTGCTGGGGCAGGTTTTGGGACGCACCATCCGCGTGCCCGTTCCCGATTTGCTCAGCGGCGGCGCGGTGGACAACGACCAGCCGCAAACGCCTGCCAAGGCTTCGACCGTGGTCGGCATTATGCTGATTCCTATGCTGTTGATTTTTATGAACACGGGGCTGTCCACCTTAATCAGTGAAAAAGTCGTCAGCGCGGACGAACATTGGGTGCAAGTGGCGCGCATGATCGGCTCGACTTCGGTCGCGCTGTTGATTTCGGTTTTGGTGGCGCTTTATGTCTTAGGCAGCAAACGCGGTGTGAAGGCGAGCGCATTGGAAAAAACGGTGGACGGCGCACTCGCCCCCGTCTGCTCGGTTATTTTGATTACCGGCGCGGGCGGGATGTTCGGCGGCGTGTTGCGCGCGTCGGGCATCGGTCAGGCGTTGGCGGACAGCATGGCAAATTTGGGCATACCCGTATTGCTGGGCTGTTTCTTGGTGGCTTTGGCTCTGCGTATCGCGCAAGGTTCGGCAACCGTCGCATTGACGACCGCCGCCGCATTGATGGCACCCGCCGTTGCCGCCGCAGGCTTCAACGACTGGCAACTCGCCTGCGTCGTTTTGGCAACCGCGGCAGGCTCGGTCGGTTGCAGCCACTTCAACGACTCGGGCTTCTGGCTGGTCGGCCGCCTTTTGGATATGGACGTACCGACCACGTTGAAAACATGGACGGTTAACCAAACGCTGATTGCCGCCATCGGCTTTTCAGTGTCGGCGCTGCTGTTTGCCGTGGTTTGAGGTCGTCTGAAAACGGTTTTGAGACGTTCTAAACCGTCTGCCCGAACTTATATAGTGGATTAACAAAAATCAGGACAAGGCGACGAAGCCGCAGGCAGTACGGCAAGGCGAGGCAACGCCGTACCGGTTTAAAGTTAATCCACTGTATCTTTCCACTCAAACAAAGGAAGAGAACATGACGACGCATTTTGTGATGATGGGTGTTTGCGGCTGCGGCAAAACCACCGCCGCCCTGTCCCTGCAAAAACACCTCAACCGATGCCCCTACGCCGAAGGCGACGATTTCCACACCCAAGCCAACCGCGACAAAATGGGCGCGGGCATCCCGCTGACCGACGAAGACCGCTATCCGTGGCTCTGCAATCTGCGCGACTGGATGACGGAACAGGCGCAAAGCGGCGCTGCGTACACCATCGTTACCTGCTCCTCCTTGAAACGCCAATACCGCGACATCCTGCGCGGCGCGCAAGGCACAACCGCCTTCATCCACCTGACACCGCCGCAAGCCATCAACCTCGAGCGCATGATGGCGCGCCAAGGGCATTACATGAAGGCGGGAATGCTGGATTCGCAACTGAAAATTCTGGAAGAACTCGGCGCGGACGAATACGGCGTCAAAATCGACAACCCCGGTTCGCCCGAAGCCGTAGAAGCCGATATTTTGGCTTGGGTTAAAGCAGAAGGTTTGTTGTGAAGAAAGCGTGTAAATAGGTATAAGGAAGGTCGTCTGAAAATTTCAGACGACCTTTTTGCGGAGATTCATTTTACAAACCACCCGCGATACAAACATTTTTCAGACGACCCCTCACAAAGTCTCCGCTTGAAACCACGTTTTGCCGTTGGCAGTGCATTCGAGGATGCGCCAGTCGTAGGTTTGGCTGAGGCGTTCGGCGTGCATGATGTCGGCGGTTGCGCCTGCGGCGGTGATGCTGCCGTTTTTCATCAAGGTGATGTGGCAGGCGTAGTGGGCGGCAAGGTTGAGGTCGTGCAACACCATGACGACGGTCATGCCTTGTTCGGGCAAGGTGGTGAGGTGCTGCATCAGGCTGTGTTGATAGCGGACGTCGAGATGGTTGGTCGGTTCGTCGAGAAAGAGGACTTCGGCATCCTGCAACAGCGCGCGGATGACGGCGGCGCGTTGCTGTTCGCCGCCGGAGAGAGTTTGGATGCGTTTGTGTTGCAGGTCGGCGAGGTCGAAATGCTCGAGCAGGGTTTGGGCGCGTCGGGTGTCCGCCTGTTTGGGCCGCCGATACCAGGCGAGTTTGGGGTATCGTCCGATGAGGACGTATTCAGACAAGGTCATGGGGAGGTTGAAATGTTCGTGTTGCCCGACCCAGGCGATTTTATGTTGCCTGAGCGCGTCCTTCATGGGCGTTCCACACCAGCTTGCTTGCGGATGGTAGAGGAACTGTTTGAGCAGGGTGGACTTGCCCGCGCCGTTGGGGCCGATGACCGCGCTGACGGCGCATTTGGGAAATTCGGCGCGGTCCAAAGACAGGATGGTGCGTTTTCCGGCTTTGACGGTGCAGTTTTCGATGAGCAATGCCATGTCAGCTCCTTTGGTCTTTGACAATCAGCCACAGGAAAAACGGCCCGCCCAAAATGGCGATGACGATACCGACAGGCAGGTCGATGGGATACACCACCCAGCGGGCGAACGTATCGGCGAGCAACATGAAAATCGAGCCGACGGCGGCGGACAGGATAATCAGGCGGGTGCGCGAGCCGCCGACTGCCTGCGCCAATACGTTGGGTATCATCATGCCGACGAAACCGATGATGCCGCCGAGCGAGACGGCGGCGCCGGTCATCAAAGCCGCGCCGATAATGGTTGCCACGCGGGTGGCGGCGACGCTGATGCCCATGGTGTGTGCGGTTTCATCGCCCAAGAGCAGATAGTCGAGACGGCGGCCGACGGCGGTCAACACGACCAAACCCGCCAGCATCACGCCGCCTGCGTAAGCGGGCGAAACAAAACCTGCTTCGGAAAAGCTGCCCGAGAGCCAAGTCATGGCGCTGCGCAATGCCATGTCGTCTGAAAGGAAAAGAATCAGGCTGACCAACGCGCCGCACAAAGCGCTGACCACAAAACCCATGACCAACAGCCCCAGCTTGCCGCCGCCGACCAGACGGTGTCCGAGCAGAATCAGCATACAGACGGCAAACGCGCCCGCAAATGCCGCCAGCGGCACGGCGATGCTCCAGCCCATCGCAATCGCCAGCACCACACCCATTGCCGCGCCGCCCGACGTACCAATCAGGCTCGGGTCGGCAAGCGGGTTTTCAAACAATGCCTGCAACGCCGCGCCGCTGGCGGAAAGTGCCGCGCCGACCAGCAAAGCGACAAAAATACGCGGCAGGCGGATTTCCATCAACACGGGATCGGCGGCAAGCGGATTGCTCCACCCGCCCTCGCCCACTCCGGCGCAAAACCAGATCAGGAATAAAGATAAAACCGGCAACGCCGAAAGCCATTTTTTCATGTTGTAATTCTTTGAAGAGTATTTCGGCAGCGGCTGCGAAACGCCGACGGATTCGCCGTTGCCCGTTTTCAGACGACCTGTTCACAAATAAACGAACGCAGAACGCGGCTGCCGTCATGTGCATCCGTTCCGAAACAACGACGGCAAAAGAAGGTCGTCTGAAACCGACAAAAAGCCGGATTGCCCCATCCGACTTCGTGCCATCACGCCACTTTCAGACGACCGCGCCTTATTTCCCTAAATCGTGCAGCTTGCGGACGATGTCGGGCGTGTAGAGGCCGTAGCGCATATAGTCGTCCGCCTGCCAGAACAGGATGCGTTTGTTTTTTCCGGCTGGGCTGGAGGCGATTTCGGGGCGCGTCATGATTTTGTCGAGGCCGCCGAGCGCTTTTTCATTGTGTTTGGCGATGATGATGACGTCGGGTTTCGCATTGAGCCAGCCTTCACGCGAAAACGGTTTGAGTCCGTCCACCGAAGCCGCCGCGTTCGTCCCGCCGGCTAAGCGGATAAGCACGTCGCCGACAGTATTTTTACCCGCAACATAACGTCCGTCGTAGCTGAGAATGTAGCGTTTGCCGTTGGCAGGCTGCGCCTTGATGCTGCTTTTAAACTGCTGCGCCAAAGCCTGCGCCTGCTTTTCCTTGCCCAACAATTTGCCGATGCGGGCGAAACTTTGCTGGTATTGCTCCAGCGTTTCGTTTGAATTGACGTTTTCAGCGCGGACACCGGCGCGGCTGAGTTGGGCGTAAATGCCGTCAGGTTTCGCCATCCAGCTTCCGATGACCAAATCAGGCTTTTTGGCGATGATGGGTTCGGCGGAGAAATTGCGGTAAAAGCCGATGGACGGCGTGTTTTTATAGGCGGGGTTGCGGTTGAACTCGTGGATGCCGACGACTTCTTTATCCGCGCCGAGTTTCGCGGCAATGTCGGCAACGTCGGGGGTCAGGATAACGACACGCTGCGCGGCGGCATGGGCGGCAAGCAGGGTCAGGACGGCGGCGAAGATGTGTTTTTTCATAATGTTTCCGTATGGTTTGCGGGGTTTTGGGGCCGTCTGAAAACCCAAAACGGGGTTTCAGACGAGGTATGGGTCAAAAAAGATTACAGCCCGTATTTTTGGCGCACTTCGGCAATCAACGCGCGCCACGCTTCGGATTCCGCCTCCGCATCGGCGGGTCTGCCAAAAAGTTGCAACACCAAATTGCGGCTTTCGTCGTAGGCTTCGATGCTGTGGACAATGCCGTTGCTGCCCGGACGGCGGACGAACCAAAGTTCGGCGAGTTTGGTATCGTCGAGGAAGATATTTAGAAGGTTAATGATATAAATTATCATTTTATTTCAATTTAAGGTCAACCTTCATCAAATTAATGTGAATCCGTCAAACCGCAAAATTTACGGCAAAACCGACTCCTCCACCCTTGCGCCAAGCCCCAAGCTTTCGTCCGAACCCCTTATAAAAACAATACAATTCCGCTACAATAGCCCTTTGCATTTTTTTCAGACGACCTTGCTTGCGAAACGTCGTCTGAAACCGAAATACCGAAACCATAGAGAATCACAACATGACCGATTACAGCAAAACCGTAAACCTGCTCGAAAGCCCGTTTCCGATGCGCGGCAACCTTGCCAAGCGCGAGCCTGCGTGGCTGAAAAGCTGGTACGAGCACAAACGCTATCAAAAACTGCGCGAAATCGCCAAAGGCCGTCCGAAATTCATCCTGCACGACGGCCCGCCGTATGCCAACGGCGACATCCACATCGGTCATGCCGTCAACAAAATCCTCAAAGACATCATTATCCGCAGCAAAACCCAAGCCGGCTTCGACGCGCCTTATGTGCCGGGCTGGGACTGCCATGGTCTGCCCATCGAAGTGATGGTGGAAAAGCTGCACGGCAAAGACATGCCCAAAGCGCGATTCCGCGAATTGTGCCGCGAATACGCCGCCGAACAGGTTGCACGTCAGAAAAAAGACTTCATCCGTCTGGGCGTGTTGGGCGATTGGGACACCCCCTACCTGACCATGGATTTCAAAACTGAAGCCGATACCGTGCGTATGCTCGGCGAAATCTACAAATCGGGCTATCTCTACCGCGGCGCGAAACCGGTTCAGTTCTGCTTGGACTGCGGCTCTTCGCTGGCGGAAGCGGAAGTGGAATACAAAGACAAAGTATCGCCTGCGATTGACGTTGCCTATCCGTTTAAAGACACCGCCGCGCTTGCCTCCGCATTCGGTTTGGCAGGCATCGAAGGCAAAGCGTTTGCCGTCATCTGGACAACCACGCCTTGGACGTTACCCGCGAGCCAAGCCGTATCTGCGGGTGCGGACGTGGTTTACCAACTGATTGATACGCCCAAAGGCAAATTGGTATTGGCGAAAGATTTGGCGGAAGACGCGCTCAAACGCTACGGCTTCGTTTCAGACGACCTGAAAGTATTGGCAGAAACCACCGGCGACAAGCTGGAAAACCTGCACATGAATCATCCGTTTCTCGAACGCGATATTCCCATGCTCAACGGCGAACACGTTACCACCGACGCCGGTACGGGTTTGGTACATACCGCCCCCGCGCACGGTTTGGAAGACTACGCCGTCTGCAACAAATACGGCATCGGGCTTTACAACCCCGTCAACGCCGAAGGCAAATACATCAGCGAAACGCCGCGCGTGGCAGGCATGAGCGTTTGGGAAGCGAATCCCGTCATCCTGCAATGGCTGGAAGAAACCGGCAACCTCTTGGCTAGCAGCAAAATCGAACACAGTTACGCCCACTGCTGGCGCCATAAAACCCCGCTGATTTACCGCGCGACAGGTCAGTGGTTTGTCGGCATGGACAAAGCCGGCAGCGACGGCAAAACCCTGCGCGACAAAGCCATCAAGGCCGTGGACGACACCGAGTTCTTCCCGTCTTGGGGTCGCGCGCGCCTCGAAGCCATGATTGAAGGCCGCCCCGACTGGGTCGTTTCGCGCCAACGCTACTGGGGCACGCCGATGACCTTCTTCGTCCACAAAGAAACGGGCGAGCTGCATCCGAATTCCGCCGAGCTTTTGGAAAAAGTCGCCCTGAAAATCGAAGAAAAAGGCATCGAAGCATGGTTCTCCCTCGATAAAAGCGAATTGTTGAGCGCGGAAGATTGCGAAAACTACGACAAACTTTCCGACACGATGGACGTATGGTTCGACTCCGGCTCGACCCATTATTCCGTCTTGAAACAGCGCGAAGAATTGGTTTGGCCCGCCGACCTCTACCTTGAAGGCAGCGACCAACACCGCGGCTGGTTCCAATCCTCCATGCTGACCGGCTGCGCCTCATCCATGGGACGCGCCCCGTACAAACAGCTCCTGACCCACGGTTTCGTGGTTGACCAAAACGGCCGCAAAATGTCGAAATCCATCGGCAACGTCGTCGCGCCGCAAGAAGTCTATAACGAATTCGGCGCGGACATCCTGCGCCTGTGGGCGGCATCCACCGATTACAGCGGCGAATTGGCGATTTCCAAAGAAATCCTCAAACGCGTCACCGAAAGCTACCGCCGCATCCGCAACACCTTGAGCTTCCTGTTTGCCAACCTCAGTGATTTCGACCCGTTCGAACACACCGTACCGCAGGCAGACATGGTCGAAATCGACCGCTACGCCTTAGTGTTGGCGCGCCAGTTGCAAGAGCGTCTGGCAGGCGACTACTATCCACGCTATGCCTTCCACTTCGCCGTGAAAGACATCGTCGCCTTCTGCTCGGAAGACTTGGGCGCGTTCTACCTCGACATCCTGAAAGACCGCCTCTACACCACCAAAGCCGACAGCCACGCACGCCGCAGCGCGCAAACCGCCCTGTATCACATCACGCGCAGCCTGGTTCTCTTGATTGCACCGATTTTGTGCTTCACCGGCGAAGAAGCGTGGGACATCATCGGCGGCGGCGAAGAAGACAGCGTCCTCTTCCACACCTGGCACGAGTTCCCGCCCATTAACGAAAAAGCCGAAACCGAACTGGTGAAAAAATGGACGGCAGTCCGCGAAGCCCGCGAAGCCGTAACCGCCGCCATCGAGCCTTTGCGCACCGACAAAACCGTCGGTTCGTCATTGCAGGCAGAAGCCGAAATCACCGCGCCGGAAGCCACCGCCGACTACCTGACCGCCTTGGGCGAAGAATTGCGCTTTGCCCTCTTGGTGTCCAAAGTCGAAGTCAAAACCGGCAGCGAACTCGCCGTTACCGCCAAAGCCAGCGACGGCGAAAAATGCGAACGCTGCTGGCACTACACCCACGACATCGGCACAGTCGCAGGACATGAAACCATCTGCAAACGCTGCGCCGCGAATGTGGACGGCAAAGGCGAAGAACGGCATTACGCTTAAGTGCTGCCGACATTTGATTTTCGAAGTGGATTTTTGTTTGAAAAGCGGCAAAATCAAGCTGGAAACCGCAGCAAGATTGGATACCTTGCGAGAATTTCCAACGCAGAAGATGCCGCTTTAAGAACAAAAAGATACAGAAATTATTGAATATCGACAGACTCTCAGGTCGTCTGAAAAAAGGTCGTCTGAAAACCACGATA
>NZ_AEPF01000025.1 GCF_000193735.1 Neisseria sicca 4320 | reverse complement strand
CAGCCTGCACCCCGTCGAAAGTAGTCTGCACGGGCAAATCCGACAGCAGCCTGCCCCCTCCCCCGTTGGGGAGGGTTGGGGAGAGGGCAAAGCAGTTGCCGCTCAAAGTGCCATCGCCGTCATCACCGAATCCGAGCTCTACCAATACGTCGCCCGTTCGCGCACCCACAACCGCCGCAAGAAACATGCCGCCGTTTCAGACGGCCTCTTGCGCGACCTTGCCGAAATCAACATCGGCGACCCCGTCGTGCATGAAGAACACGGCATCGGGCGGTATATGGGCTTGGTAACGATGGATTTGGGCGACGAAACCAACGAAATGATGTTGCTCGAATACGCGGGCGAAGCGCAGCTTTATGTACCTGTTTCGCAACTACATTTAATTAGCCGCTACTCCGGCCAAGCGCATGAAAACGTCGCCCTGCATAAGCTCGGCAGCGGCGCGTGGAACAAAGCAAAACGCAAAGCCGCCGAAAAAGCACGCGACACCGCCGCAGAGTTACTCAATCTCTACGCCCAACGCGCCGCCCAATCGGGACACAAGTTTGAAATCAACGAGTTGGATTATCAGGCGTTTGCCGACGGCTTCGGCTACGAGGAAACCGAAGACCAGGCAGCCGCCATCGCTGCCGTGATTAAAGACTTGACGCAGGCGAAGCCGATGGACCGCCTAGTGTGCGGCGATGTCGGTTTCGGCAAAACCGAAGTCGCCCTGCGCGCCGCGTTTGTGGCGGTGATGGGCGGCAAACAGGTTGCCGTACTCGCGCCGACTACGCTTCTGGTCGAGCAGCACGCGCAAAATTTCGCCGACCGTTTCGCCGATTTCCCCGTGAAAGTTGCCAGCCTTTCGCGTTTCAACAATAGCAAAGCCACCAAAGCCGCGCTGGAAGGCATGGCGGACGGCACGGTCGACATCGTTATCGGCACGCACAAGCTGGTGCAGGACGATATAAAATTCAAAAACTTAGGTTTAGTGATTATTGATGAAGAACACCGCTTCGGCGTGCGCCAAAAAGAGCAGCTCAAACGCCTGCGCGCCAATGTCGACATCCTCACCATGACCGCCACGCCGATTCCGCGCACCCTCAGCATGGCGCTCGAAGGCCTGCGCGACTTCTCGCTGATTACCACCGCTCCCAGCCGCCGCCTCGCCGTCAAAACCTTTGTCAAACCGTTCAGCGAAGGCAGCGTGCGCGAAGCCGTGTTGCGCGAACTCAAACGCGGCGGACAAGTGTTTTTCCTGCACAATGAAGTAGATACGATTGAGAATATGCGCGAGCGGCTGGAAACCCTGCTGCCCGAAGCCCGCATCGGCGTGGCGCACGGACAACTGCGCGAGCGCGAGCTGGAGCAAGTCATGCGCGACTTTTTGCAGCAACGATTCAACGTGTTGCTATGTTCCACCATCATCGAAACCGGCATCGACATCCCCAACGCCAACACCATCATCATTAACCACGCCGACAAATTCGGGCTGGCGCAACTGCACCAGCTTCGCGGGCGCGTCGGCCGCAGCCACCACCAAGCCTACGCCTACCTGCTCACGCCCGAATACATCACCAAAGACGCAGAAAAACGCCTCGACGCCATCGCGGCGGCAGACGAACTCGGCGCAGGTTTCACCCTCGCCATGCAGGATTTGGAAATCCGCGGCGCAGGCGAAATCCTCGGCGAAGGACAATCCGGCGAAATGATACAGGTCGGCTTCACGCTCTATACCGAAATGCTCAAACAAGCCGTGCGCGACCTTAAAAAAGGCCGCCAGCCCGACCTCGACGCACCGCTGGGCATCACCACCGAAATCAAACTGCACAGCCCCGCCCTGCTGCCCGAAAGCTACTGCCCCGACATCCACGAACGGCTCGTCCTCTACAAACGCCTCGCCGTCTGCGAAACCGTACAGCAAATCAACGCCATACACGAAGAACTCGTCGACCGCTTCGGCCTGCCCGAACAACCCGTCAAAACCCTCATCGAAAGCCACCACCTGCGGCTCGCCGCAAAAGAATTGGGCATAGACGCCATCGACGCCACCGGCGAAGCCGTAACCGTTACCTTCGGCAAACACCACCAAATCGACCCGACAGAAATCATCCTGCTGATTCAGACGGATAAAAAATATCGGCTCGCTGGGGCGGATAAGTTAAGATTTACAGCCGAGATGGAAAATATCGAAGTCAGGATTAACACCGTGAAGAATGTGTTGAAGACTTTGAAAGAAAGAGCGGTAGCAAAGTAGAGTTTGATAAAGGAAAGGTCGTCTGAAAAATTTTCAGACGACCTTTCCTTATCCAAAATTTGTAGCAACTGTATTTTTCACCCCGTCGGGCAAAAATACAAAAACTCAAATCAAGCCGTTCGGATACCGTTTTCGGTGGTACCGTTTTCGGTGG
>NZ_AEPF01000026.1 GCF_000193735.1 Neisseria sicca 4320 | reverse complement strand
CTATAACATAGGAGCGGATAGGCAAGGCTGGCGGGGGTCGGCAGGAGTTTTCCAGTTTTTTCATAATGGTGTTCGGTTTCAGACGACTTTTGAGTTTTAGGGAAGGGGAAAGGTCGTCTGAAAGTTTTTTGGAAAAATAGTAGGGTCAGTTCAGCATGGCAATGGCGGCGGACAGAAAAAACGGTGCGACAAGGGTCAGGATAAAGCCGCTGAGGACGGCGTATTTGATGTATTCGGCGCGGCAGTTTTCTTTGATAAAGGGCAGGGCGGAGTCCATTGCCGCTGCGCCGGAAATGCCGATTGCCGCCATAGGCTGCTTTCGTCCGTAGAAATACAGGAAGACGATGCTGATCATTTCGCGGAAAAAATCGGTCATAAACGCTGCCGCACCCATTTCGGGTGATACCGCTTTTCCAACCATAGGACCCGAAAGGGAGAACCAGCCGAAACCGCCCGACAATACTAGACTTTGGGCAAACGAATAGGGCGAACACAGCGAGAAAACGAAACACGCGGCGGCGGTTGCAGCAACGGTCAGAAGCGGCAGCAGGAAAATCCTACGTCCGAATCCGCCAAGCTGGAAATGAACCAAGTCCATGCCAACCATGAAAATCAGCAGATAGAGGATATGGGTGCTGTCGATGGGCAGATTGCCGACCTGTTGCCCGAAAAAGGCAAATGCCGCGACACCCAAGCCAAAAAAAGCAAAGGCTTTGAAACAGCCGTAAAAGGGTTTGATAAAGCTGCCCGATGGAGTGGGAGCAGTCGAGGCTTCGGGTTTGCGATAAAGCGCAATCAAGGTAAACGCGCTGATAATCAGTGCGAGCAGAAGGGCATATTTGACGATGTCCGCGCCCAGATTCGGGTCGGTAAAGACGCCGCCGAACTCATAGCCCATGAAAAAGAGCAGCAGCAGGACAATAAAGGACAAGGGTTTGAGTAGGACTTGTCGAAGGGGTGGTGCAAGAAATTTACCAGATAGGAAACCGGTAGATAACAATGCAAGAACAATAAAGATCGATGATAAAGATGATTCCATATTTATAACTCTCCAGTTGAAAATTATTGGTTTGATATTAAATATTTTGTTTCGTAAGAGAGAAGTCAATTAATATCAGTGTTCTTTGAGCGGGTTCTCCTGTGGGGTCAATTTTGATCAAATGATCAACATAATGACTTACTGCGTTATCGTAAACGGCAAAGCTTTCTAAAAATTTTTTTAAAACAAACGAATCTATAATATCTTCTTTTAATATTTATGTTAGCTTTTTATTCCTACATTTTATTTTACCAATGTAGTTGTTTCCTCCGCCTGCATTACTGTTACGTTGAACTAAATGTGCAAAAGTAAAAGGTTCTCCATCCTGATGGAAACAATCAGGAGAGCTGAATCCAGGTAAGTCATTATTAGCACAGGATACGGTAACCAAATGTACTCCTACATAGATTGGCAAATAATGTCCACTCAATCCAAATGTTAGACAAAAATCTTCTAATATTAATGATTTAAGCAATTCAGTTTCTTTTAACTTTTGGCTAATTGAATTGAAGTAACGTATATTCTGATGTTCAGGGTTATTACTCCCCTGATCATATCCTGATAATTCTTGATTATTCTGTTTTACAGTCGGTAGCCAAAATAACTGATTACCTTCCCACGGAAGAAAGATTGCATTGGCATATCTTCGATTTCTGATTACATTAGAACATTAGAAGGGGCATAGGGGTCTTTTTCTAAGAAACTAATCTCGTTAATTAATGTTTAATAATCTTCATTAGAGTATTAATGTCAGATTGATAATGAATGAATCCGTTTTTTTGGAGCAATGCTTTCATATTTTTTCCTTTTGATGTTAAGTTGGAAATTAATTGTAAAAATATAATATTTGTACAGTTTGATGGATAAGAGTATTTGCAGACGCCCTTTCTACCCTATATTTGACACAAAAGACCGTCTGAAAATATGCCGGTTTGAATCAGAATCAGGAATCTTGCGCCTGTACTTTCAAAACCGCCTGAACCACGTCATCTACGGTGCACACGTTGCGGAAGTCTTCGGCTTGCAGTTTGCGGCCGGTTTCGCGTTTGATGTGGTCGATAAGGTCGATGGCGTCGATGCTGTCGATTTCCAAATCTTCGGAGAGGTTGGTCTCGGGTTTGATGCGTTCGGGTTCGATTTCAAACAGGTTGACCAGTACATCG
The DNA here is from genome assembly GCF_000193735.1 of Neisseria sicca 4320. GTDB lineage: Bacteria > Pseudomonadota > Gammaproteobacteria > Burkholderiales > Neisseriaceae > Neisseria > Neisseria sicca_E. The sequence continues at coordinate 19,140 of NZ_AEPF01000026.1, read as the reverse complement.
GTCAGAAGGGTGCGTACTTCTTGTTCGGTCATATCGCTTCTCCTTTATGCTTGACGGCTTTTGACGAATTCTGCCAGTGTTTTGACGTTGGTGAAGTTTTCGCGCGGGTTGTCGTTTTCGCCGTCGATCTGGAAGCTAAAGGTTTTTTTGCACTGCGCAAACCGAGCGATACCGATTTTAACCTGTCCGTCCCAGCCTGTGCGTGCGCCTTCGGGGAAAATCAGCAAACTTTGCCCGCTTTTGAACACGGCGTCGATTTCTTCCAACATTTCCATGCTTTCGTCGTTGGGAATGTAGCCGGAAGCGATGATTTGGCCCTTCATGCTGGGATTGTTCAACAGGTCTTTTTTGACCGGCACGTTCGAGTTTGAGAAGTGGCTGATCAGCAAAACAACATCTAAGAGCGAGGGGCGGCCTGCGACTTCGATGATAGAAATCATGGCGCACGGCATAGGTGCGTTTGCAGGCATACAGGCTTTGGAGGCGGAAGAGCCGGTACGGCTTAGCTTTCTGCTCGGTACCCGCAAACTGGAATTGTTTGCCGACAGCCTGCTGATCGGAAAGCAGATGAAGGTGGTCGCCAATCTGTCGGTACAGGACCCGGGCGGTATGGGCGTATTCGATTGCGAACTGCATTGGACGGATGCCTCCGACGATGCCTATGCAAGCCTGCCTGCGGACGGACTGGTGGTAAAAGCCTCTTTGAATGTCTACAGTCCCAAAGACGGCAAGGTCGTCTGAAAATCCCCGTCTTACCCATCAAGCAGTCAAACAGGCGGATAAAACCCGTTTATCACAATATAGCGGATTAACAAAAATCAGGACAAGGCGACGAAGCTGCAGACAGTACAAATAGTACCGGAACCGATTCACTTGGTGCTTCAGCACCTTAGAGAATCGTTCTCTTTGAGCTAAGGCGAGGCAACGCCGTACCGGTTTAAATTTAATCCACTATAAAATCTTAAAAGGTCGTCTGAAACCGTTTGCTCCAACGTTTTCAGACGACCTTTTTAGTTTGTATAAAGCTATATCACGAAGTCCAGCAGATAAAAGTCTTCTTTGCCCACACCGCATTCGGGGCATTTCCAATCGTCAGGGATGTCTTCGAATTTCGTGCCGGGGGCGATGCCGTGTTCGGGGTCGCCGAGGTCTTCGTCGTAAATCCAGCCGCAGGGGCCGCACATGTATTGTGCCATGGTTTGTTCCTTCTGATATTTGAGGTCGTCTGAAAACGGTTGGCAAAAGGTTTTCAGACGACCTTTTGTTTTTCTGTTTCAAAACCTTATGCCGCTTCCAATGCCGCGATTTCTTTGCGCAAGTGTTTCAACGCGGGGGTAACGATGGCGACGAACATGGCTTCGCGGATGCGGCGTTGGGCGGGGCTGCGCATGAGATAGCCTTTTGCGCCGGCGTGTAAGGCGGCGGATTGAGCGGCGGCAAGCGTCAGCTCTGAAGCGGCGGCGCGCAGTTTCAGCGTGGCGAGGTTGTCGGGCGTGTTTTTCCAAGCCAAGTCTGCGAGTTGTTCGGTGGTTTGCCATGCTTCGTCCAAAGCGGCTTTGAGGCTGTCGTAGCCGTCGTCGAGGTAGCTGTTGACATCGGCGTTGACGACGTTGGCGATGCGGATGATGCCGAGGCTGCCGTCGATCACACCCGCGCCGATGCCGATTTGCAGCAGGATGAAGCCGGACTTGATGGTGGCGATGTAGTCGGAGAACTCTTCGGACGCGGCGATTACGTCTTCGTCAGGGATGAATACGTCTTTGAAATTCAGGCTGAACGTGCGTGTGCCTTCGAGTGCGCAAAATTCGGGGCAGGCTTGCAGGGTTACGCCTTCCCATTGTCCGCCGGTGATGAACATGACGTAGCTGTCGCCGATTTGGGCGGTATTCGCCCAGATGTGGTCTTCGCCGATGTTGGATACCCACGGCAGCGCGCCGTTGACTGTGTAGCCGCCGTCCACGCGCTCGGCTTGAAGATTGTGTTTTTCAATACCGGCGAGGTGTTTAACGGTATTGGACATACCCGTACCCGCCAATACTTTGCCTTGCAGGATGTCGGCAAGGTATTTGTCTTTAACGGCTTGGTTGGGCGTTTGGTGCAGATACCACGCGCAAGCCGCCTGACACCATGCGCTGAACGAGGTCGCGCCGCATTCTTTGCCGACTTCGCGCAAGACGGCGATTTGTGTCGCCAAACCTAAGCCGTTGCCGCCTTCCGCTTCCGTACCGACTGCGCCGAATCCGCCGATGGCGCCGAGTTCGCGCATAAAATCTTCGGGATACAAACCATTGCGGTCGATTTCGTCCACTAAGGGTTTGAGTTTGGCTTTGACGAGTTCGGCAACTTGAGACAATAAGGTTTCACGGTTCATGGTCTTATCCTTGAAAATGGGTGGAGACGGCGCGGGAAGGGCGTTCCGTTTGAAAGGGGAAGCAGTCCGTTACAGGGACGGCATTCTTGAAAAAGGTCGTCTGAAAACGGGCAAACGGTTTTGCCGACGCTTTCCAGACGACCTTGGGTCGGAATCAGGCGAATGCCTGCAATTCAGGGTTGATGTCTGTTTGCGCGACATTGTTGACGTAGTTGCACAAAGTCGCCAAGGCAACGCCCATCACGACTTCGACAGCCTGCTGCTGGTTGTAGCCTGCGTCGAAGAAGGCTTTGAGTTCGTCATCGGATACCGCGCCTTTTTTCGCCATCACGGCTTGGGTAAACGCAGCGAGCGCGCCCAGTTTGGCATCGTCAAACTCGCCTGCCGCCAACGCGCGCGAGGCTTTGATGGATTGTTCGGACAGAAGTTTTTTCAGGGTTGCCAGCTTGGTGTGGCCTGCCACGCAGAAACCGCATTCGTTGGTACGGGCGGCGATGATTTGGATGACTTCGACTTCACCGGGAGTCAGGCTGTTGGCAGCGTTCAGTTTGCCGACTTCTTGATAGAACGCCAATGCTTCGGGCGCATTTGCCAATACGCCGATGAGATTGGGGATGAAGCCGTTGTTTTTCAGCGCGGCTTCAACGCGGGGTTTTGCAGCTTCGGGAGCGGTTTCGACAGTGTGTACGGTTAAGCGTGCCATATTTATACCTTTGTTTTCAGTGTATTGAACGGAATGTGGCATACTACTCCGATTGTCGTTTGACGGGAAAGACTGATTGGTTATGTGCTGCAAACCAAAAGTTATAAGCAAAAAGGTCGTCTGAAAACCAAATACCGTTTTCAGACGACCTTTCATTCACTTATACCATCCCTACCTTATCACTCAGCCCAGTTTTTCTTCTTACTGGTTTTGCCTATACCCGGATTGAAGCTGTTGGTCGGGTCGAGTTTGCGGTAGAACTGCTTGAGCGCGGGTTTGGCCTCGTATAAATGACCAACGTTGTGCTCGGCGGGATACTGCGCGCCGCGTTGGTCTAAGAGATGAAGCATTTCGTGTTCCAATGCCATGCAGTCGTTGCCTTTTTTGATGATGTAATCCTGATGGAAAACGTGGCACATGAAATGTCCGTAGTAGAGTTTGTGGATGATTTTATTGTCGATTTCCTGCGGCAGTTTTTCAAACCAGTCGCGGTCGTCGCGGCGCAGGGCGATGTCCAGCGCGACCAAGTCTTCCACTTCGTCGTCATGTACGGCGCGGTAGCGGATGGCGGCTGAGGCGACGGCAAAACGGTGCAGCATGGCGGCTTGGGTTTCTTCGGCGTTGCATTCGAAAAACGCGCCGCCGTGGTGTGCAAAATACTCTTTCAGGAACGCGCGCGCTTCATCAACGCCTTTTCCGCCCATTTTCAGAATCAGATGGTGTTCGTATTTGTCGCGGTAATCGCGCATGGCTTTAGGTAGGTGGTCGGGAAGGTATTTGCTGACGAACTGCATAACCTTGTCGGAAAAATGTTTGGGCAGGAAGCTGACTTTTTTGCCGAATCGGTCAACTTTAGCCTTGAAATCAAATAATTTCGGCAGTTGGTGCGTACCGAATTTTTTGATGACGTAGAACGTGTCTTTGCCGTACACGTCGGCAATATCGAAAGCGTCACGATGGATGTATTCGCCGGAAACGGGCAGGCTTTCAAATTCGCCCAAGGCGGCGCGGCGGATGTCGGTCAATTCATTAATATCGTTGGTGCCAATGTAGAACACGGCGGTTTGTTTTTCTTGCGGGAAGGTGTCCAAACGGACGGCGAATACCATCAGTTTGCCCGCGCAACCGGACGCTTCGTAATGGCGCGCCGGGTCGGCATTGAAACGCGCGGCGGTCGGCTCGTCCACTTGGCGGACATGGTCGCAATAGGCGTGGTCGTGTCCTTTGCCTGCGTCCTGCGTGATGTCTTTTCTCTGATAGTGATGACCTTGAAGGTTGGTCAGGATTTCTTCGGGCGTGTCGCCCAAATCTATGCCCAAATGGTTAACCAGCTCCAGTTTGCCCTCTTCGTTGATTTGGGCGAACAGCGCCATTTCCGTATAGGCAGGACCGCGCTGCACCAATGCGCCGCCGGAGTTGTTGCACACGCCGCCTAAAACGGACGCGCCGATACATGAAGAGCCAATGACCGAATGCGGTTCGCGCCCAAAAGGTTTCAGCAGCAATTCGAGCTGGTTCAGGGTAGAGCCGGGCAGGCAGACGACTTGTTCGTTGTTGTTGATGGTTTGGATGATGTTCATCCGCATGGTGTTCACGATCACGATATCGCGGTCGTAATCGTTGCCATCGGGGGTCGAGCCGCCTGTCAAACCGGTATTCGCCGCCTGCGTAATCACAATCACGTCCGCTTCGACGCATGCCTGCAAAATTTTCCACATTTCCAGAATGGTTCCGGGGCGCACCACTGCCAACGCCCTACCCTCGCCGAAACGGTAGCCTTGGCGGTATTGTTCGGTTTTCGCGGGATCGGTGATGATGTATTTTTCGCCGACGGTTTGGGTCAGGCTGCTGATTAATTGCGAGGCGGTCATGGCACTCTCCTAAATAGTCTGTTTATATTACTTCGGACATCGAAATCGGAACATTGTAGTAATGCCCAAGGGTAAAGTAAAGGTCGTCTGAAAACGAAATCCGGCTGGAAAACAGGCATCGTAAGCCTATTGAAGCCAAGTTCCGCCTTTTCAGACGACCTTTTGCCTTTTCAGCGCAAACTTTGTGGAGAATCAAATACGACGCGGATGGCAGCTTGTCAGTAAAAATGTTTTAAAACATAATGACCCGACCTCTTATCAATATAGTGGATTAACTTTAAATCAGGACAAGGTGACGAAGCCGCAGACAGTACAAATAGTACGGAACCGATTCACTTGGTGCTTCAGCACCTTAGAGAATCGTTCTCTTTGAGCTAAGGCGAGGCAACGCCGTACTGGTTTAAAGTTAATCCACTATAAAAAAATGCTTCACAACAATAACATCACTCTTCAGAAAGCCGCGCCTTTCTATTCTTCCAACTAAAATCTCAAGCGCGTCTTGACTGATGGCACGTTACTAAAACCGGCTGAAAACAGAAGTTTTGCCACCATTCCCGCCGCCATTCCGTTCCTGTTCGGCAGCATCGGGGCGGGTTGGGTATTCGTCTGCTTCACGGCGATGATGGTGTTGCAGCTCGTCTTCGTGATGACGATGATGCCGGAAACCAAAGGCGTACCTTTGGAGGAATTGTCCAAATCGCTGATTAAAGAAGATGTTTAAATCGACATGAACGAAAAGGTCGTCTGAAAATTTTCAGACGACCTTTTTCCCGTCCCGGATTCTGCAAAAGCAAAAACACCGAAGACCAATCAATCTTCGGTGTTTTTTAATAGGGTGGCGAGCCAGACCCCCGGCACTGGCGCATCAGAGTGGGCTGCTGGCTTCCGCCCCTGACCCGGTGTTCCGAATTACCATGCGGGGAGACCCGCCGTAAGAGAGTGGCATTATAACTGTTTTACGGGAAAACTCAAGCGCGGCGGCGTCAAAGGTCGTCTGAAAAGTCTTTTTATCTTTAAATTGTCAACAATATCTGCCTTTTTGAAAATTATTCCCATTGAAACATTTTTCTCCTTTTCCGTTGAAAAACATCGGAATTTAAACTACATTATCACTTTTCCAACGAGTTGTTCTGATTGTTTTGAAAATCATTTTAACTTCGTTGAAGCTGCACTTTCAGACGACCTTTTCATAAAAATACGGCGAAATCATGCCGCAGCTTTCCGCAGTTTCGCCGTACCAATAATCATACGGACACACCGCCACCATGACCACGACTACCGCCCCGCAGCGTATTCGGGAAATTCCCTACAACTATACTTCCTACACCGACCGCGAAATCGTCATCCGCCTGTTGGGCGATGAGGCGTGGCAGATTCTGCAAGACTTGCGCGGACAGCGCAGGACAGGGCGTTCGGCGCGGATGCTGTTTGAAGTGTTGGGCGATATTTGGGTGGTCGTGCGCAATCCGTATCTGGTCGATGATTTGCTGGAGCACCCGAAACGCCGTGCCGCGCTGGTGCGCGAAATGCGCCATCGTTTGAACGAGATCCGCAAACGCCGCGACGACAATCCGCAAGTTGATGTATTGGTGGTGGCGGCGGAAAAGGCGGTTGAGCGTTTTGACGGCAGTTTTGACGAAACGCGCCAAAAGCGGCGGCAGATTTTGGAGCGTTTGAGCAAAATCACCAAGCCGCACAATATTATGTTTGACGGGCTGGCGCGGGTAACGCACGTTACCGATGCGACCGACTGGCGCGTCGAATATCCGTTTGTCGTCGTCAATCCCGACACGGAGGCGGAAGTCGCGCCTTTGGTGCGCGCCTTAATCGAGCTGGATTTGGTCATTATCCCGCGCGGCGGCGGCACGGGTTATACCGGCGGCGCCGTGCCTTTGGATGCAAACAGCGCGGTCATCAATACGGAAAAGCTGGACAAGCATCGCGGCGTCGAATTTGTCGAACTGGCGGGCTTGGACGGCAAACATCCGATTATCCATTGCGGCGCGGGCGTGGTAACGCGGCGGGTGGAAGAAACCGCGCATCAGGCGGGTTTGGTGTTCGCCGTCGATCCAACTTCCGCCGATGCTTCCTGCGTGGGCGGCAATGTGGCGATGAACGCGGGCGGTAAAAAAGCCGTGTTGTGGGGTACGGCGCTGGACAACCTCGCCTACTGGCAGATGGTCAACCCGCAGGGCGAATGGCTGCGCATCGAGCGCGTGCGCCACAATTTCGGCAAAATCCACGATGAAGAAACCGCCGTGTTCGACATTCACACGCTGGATTCAGACGGCCTCAATATCGTTAAAACCGAACGCTTGGAAATCCCCGGCCACAAATTCCGCAAAGTCGGTTTGGGCAAAGACGTTACCGACAAATTCTTGAGCGGCCTGCCCGGCGTGCAGAAAGAAGGCACGGATGGCATCATCACCAGCGTCGCCTTCGTGTTGCATAAAATGCCGAAATACACGCGCACCGTGTGTATGGAGTTTTTCGGTACGGTTGCCACCGCCACCCCTTCTATCGTCGAAATCCGCGATTTCCTGCTCGCCCACGACAGTGTGCGGCTGGCGGGTTTGGAGCATTTGGACTGGCGTTATGTCCGCGCCGTCGGCTACGCCACCAAAGCGGCAGGTAAAGGACGGCCGAAAATGGTCTTGCTGGCGGACGTGGTTTCAGACGACGAAGCCGCCGTAGAGGCAGCCGCCGAACACATCTGCGAACTTGCCCGCGCCCGCGACGGCGAAGGCTTTATCGCCGTGTCGCCCGAAGCGCGCAAAACCTTCTGGCTCGACCGCAGCCGAACCGCCGCCATCGCCAAGCACACCAACGCCTTTAAAATCAACGAAGACGTGGTGATTCCGCTGGAGCGGCTGGGCGAGTATTCGGACGGTATCGAACGCATCAACATTGAGCTTTCCATCCAAAACAAACTCACCCTGTGCGCCGCATTGGAGCAATATCTGTCGGGCAAACTCCCCATCGACAAAATGGGCACGGACCTGCCGACCGCCGAACTTTTGGGCGAACGCGGCAAACACGCCCTTGCCCACGTTTCCGCCGTTAAAGAGCGTTGGGACTGGTTGCTCGCCCATCTCGATACGCCGCTTGCTGACTACAAAGCCCGCTACGGCGCAGCCGTCCATGCCGCGCCCGAAGCCAAAGACGACGAGAGCTGTTTCACCGCCTTCCGCGATTTCCGCCTGCGCGTGTCCGTCAAAGAAGACGTAATGAAACCGCTCGCCGAAATCTTCAGCGGCAAAACCGACACCAAAATCATCGAAGGCTTGGGCAAAATCCACGCCAAAACCGTGCGCGGGCGTGTCTTCGTCGCCCTGCATATGCACGCCGGCGACGGCAACGTCCATACCAACATCCCCGTCAATTCAGACGACGCCCAAATGCTTCAGACGGCCTACCGTTCGGTCGAACGCATCATGAAGCTCGCCCGCTCGCTCGGCGGCGTGATTTCCGGCGAACACGGCATCGGCATCACCAAGCTCGAATTTCTGACCGATGAAGACTTGCAGCCGTTTTGGGACTACAAAAACCAAGTCGATCCCAAACACACCTTCAACCGTCACAAACTGATGAAAGGCTCGGACTTACGCAACGCCTACACGCCGTCGTTCGAGCTGTTGGGTGCGGAATCGCTGATTATGGAAAAATCAGACCTCGGCACCATCGCCGATTCCATCAAAGACTGCCTGCGTTGCGGCAAATGCAAACCTGTCTGCTCCACCCACGTTCCGCGTGCCAACCTGCTGTACAGCCCGCGCAACAAAATCCTCGGCGTGGGGCTCTTGACCGAAGCCTTCTTATACGAAGAGCAAACCCGCCGCGGCGTTTCCATCAAACACTTTGAAGAACTCATGGACATCGGCGACCACTGCACCGTGTGCCACCGATGCGTCAAACCCTGCCCGGTCAACATCGACTTCGGCGACGTTACCGTAGCCATCCGCAACTACCTTGCCGATTCCGGCCACAAACGTTTCGCACCCGCCGCATCGATGGGCATGGCATTTTTGAACGCCACAGGCCCGAAAACCATCAAAGCCCTGCGCGCCGCCATGATACAGACCGGCTTCCCCGCGCAGAACTTCGCCTACAAAATCGGCAAACTCCTGCCCGTCGGCACCAAAAAACAAAAAGCCGAACCCAAAGCCACCGTCGGCACCGCTCCGGTCAAAGAACAAATCATCCACTTCATCAACCGTCCTTTGCCCAAAAGCGTGCCCGCCAAAACACCGCGTTCCATGCTCGGCATCGAAGACGACAAAAGCATCCCCATCATCCGCAATCCCGCCGCGCCCGAAGATGCAGAAGCCGTGTTCTACTTCCCCGGCTGCGGTTCCGAGCGTTTGTTCAGCCAAATCGGACTCGCCGTCCAAGCCATGCTCTGGCACGTCGGCGTACAAACCGTCCTGCCGCCCGGCTATATGTGTTGCGGCTATCCGCAGGACGCGGGCGGAAACAAGGCAAAAGCCGAACAAATGAGCACTAACAACCGCGTGGCTTTCCACCGCATGGCGAACACCCTCAACTACCTCGACATCAAAACCGTCGTCGTCAGTTGCGGCACTTGCTACGACCAGCTCGAAAAATACCGCTTTGAAGAAATCTTCCCCGGCTGCCGCATCATCGACATCCACGAATACCTGCTCGAAAAAGGTGTGAAACTGAACGGCGTAAAAGGTCAGCAATACCTCTACCACGACCCCTGCCACACGCCCATCAAAACCATGAACGCCACCCAAATGGCAAGCAGCCTCATGGGGCAGAAAGTCGTCTTAAGCGACCGCTGCTGCGGCGAATCCGGCATGTTCGCCGTCAAACGCCCCGACATCGCCACCCAAGTCAAATTCCGCAAACAGGAAGAAATCGAGAAAAACCTCAAAGAGCTGCCGCAGGGCGAACCCGTCAAAATGCTCACCTCCTGCCCGGCGTGTCTGCAAGGCCTGAGCCGCTACGTCGACGACAACAACATGCCTGCCGACTACATCGTTATCGAAATGGCGAAACATATCCTCGGCGAAAACTGGCTGGACGAGTTTGTGAAAAAAGCCAACAACGGCGGCGTGGAAAAAGTGTTGCTGTAGGGTTTGTATGGTTTCAGACGACCCCGAAGGTCGTCTGAAACTGTCATTCATTAAATCGGCAGAGAGACTTTGGAAGGATGGGAAAAGACAGTTTTGATGCGCTAATTTGCCGAAAACAGTTTGACAAATTTCTTATATCTTCTAAGGCTGAAAAGGCAATGGCTCAGAAATTGGCTTTGCCTGTAAACTGTGTTCCCAAACACCCCTCCCTTTGATTTTCAGACGACCTCTACGTTTTAAGCAGATAAAATCCTATTCCTTCTTCAACACTTTTTGACTATGAAAAAAGGTCGTCTGAAAACCTTAAACCAAGATTTTCAGACGACCTTTCTTTATCCGGCGCAGCGAATGCTTGTCTAATTCAGCCAAAGCTGCCGTTGCCGAGACCTACATCCCGCCGTAATTCGGCCCGCTTGCGCCTTCGGGGCAAATCCAAGTGATGTTTTGCGTCGGGTCTTTGATGTCGCACGTTTTGCAGTGAACGCAGTTGGCGGCGTTGATTTGCAGGCGCGGACTGCCCTTCTCTTCGACGATTTCGTACACACCAGCCGGACAATAGCGGGTTTCGGGCGAGGCGTATTCTTTGTAGTTCACGTCTATCATCGTTTGCGGATTTTTCAGCACCAAATGGTCGGGCTGGTTTTCTTCGTGCGCGAGATTGGCGAGGAAGACGCTGCTTAAGCGGTCGAAGGTCAACACGCCGTCGGGTTTCGGATAGTCAATCGGCTTGCACGCGGCGGCTTTTTTGAGCTGCTCGTTGTCTTTACCGTGATGTTTCAAAGTCCACGGGGCTTTGCCTCTGAAAATCATCTGATCGATGCCGGTATAGATTGAGCCGAGGTAAACGCCCCATTTGAATGACGGACGGACATTACGCGCGGCGTAAAGCTCTTGATACAGCCAGCTTTGTTCAAAACGTTGCTGATAATCCGCCGCTTCTTTGCCGCTGTCGAAGCTTTCCACTTCTTCTAGGTTTTCCAACAAGGGGAACACGGCTTCTGCGGCGAGCATGGCGGATTTCATCGCAGTATGAATGCCTTTGATGCGCGGCATATTGAGGAAACCCGCCGCATCGCCGATTAAAACGCCACCCTTGAACGAAAGCTTCGGCAGGCTTTGCAAACCGCCTTCAATCAGCGAACGTGCGCCGTAAGCGATACGGCGGCCGCCTTCGAAGGTTTTGCGGATTTCGGGATGGGTTTTGAAACGTTGGAACTCTTCAAACGGCGACAGATAAGGGTTTTGATAGTCTAAACCGACCACGAAACCGACGGCGACTTTGTTGTCGTCGAAATGGTAAACAAACGCGCCGCCGTAGGTTTTGCTGTCCAGCGGCCAGCCCGCGCTGTGTATCACCAAGCCGGGCTGATGTTTTTCAGACGACACTTCCCAAATCTCTTTGATGCCCAAGCCGTAAGTTTGCGGCTGGCTGTTTTGGTCGAGTTGGAAACGTTCGATGACTTGTTTGGAAAGCGAACCGCGGCAACCTTCGGCAAACAGGGTTTGCTGCGCCCAAAGCTCCATGCCCGGCTGGAAACTGTCGGTCGGCTCGCCGTCTTTGCCCACGCCCATATTGCCGGTTGCAATGCCTTTGACCGAACCGTCTTCGTGATACAGCACTTCGGCGGCGGCAAAGCCCGGATAGATTTCCACCCCCATATTCTCCGCCTGCTCCGCCAGCCAGCGCACGACTTCGCCCAAGCTGACGATATAGTTGCCGTGATTGTCAAAATTGGGGGTAACGGGCAGATTGAACGCCTTTTTCTCAGTCAGGAACAACACTTTGTCCTGCGTGACTGAGCGCGTCAGCGGCGCGCCTTTTTCTTTCCAGTCGGGAATCAGCTCGTTCAGTGAAATCGGATCAATAACCGCGCCCGCCAACGAATGCGCGCCCGCCTCCGAACCTTTCTCCACCACGCAAACGCTGATTTCGCGTCCGTTCTGTTCGGCAAGCTGCTTCAGTTTGATGGCGGCAGACAAACCCGACGGGCCTGCGCCGACAATCACGACATCGTATTGCATACTGTCGCGGGTGATGGATTCTGTCATGGCTGTTCCTGTATATTTATTATTGAATTGCAAACCCGTGATTATACAACGGGAACATATAGTTACCAAATACAACAAAGGTCGTCTGAAAACCTGATTTTCGGTTTTCAGACGACCTTTGCCGAAATTTCAATCAGCACGCCGCCATTTTACCTGCCCGACCGCAAATTCCGTCTGACGTTTCGGACTGCGTGTGAAAAACGCCTTATCCCCGCCGGTATCCGCCCCTTTCGGCACAACCGCCAAAATCTTACCCGCCAAATTTCCCTCGCGGGTTTTCCAAGCATCCAAAAACTGCGCCCTACTCATAGAAACATGACCCAGCGACGGGTCGGCAAGCAAAACCGTATTGCCGTCTATCCCGCGCAATACCGAGAAATGATCGTCCTTACGGTATTTCAGATACACGATGACGGGGATTTTCAACTGCACAAGCTGCTCGAAAGACAGGGCATAGCCTTTCGCCTCAAAACCCAAATCAGGCATGATGCGCTGCATATCCTCAAACGACGCACGCATCTGCTCCTTATCCAGCTTTTTCAACACTTCTTCTTCCGTCAGCTTTTGCCCGTAAAAATTGTTCAAAAGCGTCGCCACCGAAGCCGCCCCGCAGGAAAAATCCAAATCCTGCTTCACGATATTGAAATCGCGCCTCTCTTTCCAACTGTGCACTTTGATTTTTCCGTAAACAACAGGATTATCGTTAAACATCGGTGCAGCATTCAGAGGACCGGATAAAGAAACGGCAATCGGCACTGACAGACAAATACGTTTAAACATCATCATACCTTCCAAAGATATATGTAAGAGGTCGTCTGAAAAGGTTTTCAGACGACCTCTTACAAAATTATTCTTAAATGCCGGTTTTCTTAGCAAACCAGACAACCCTATTTCCAGCATGATATTTTCCGTTTATCGAAATACGGCAAGCCATACCGCAAAAATGCCACGCGCTGCCGATTTCAATGGTAATTTTCGTACCGCTTTCTTCAAATTCCAGGTATTCCCCCATCAGCGAACGCAAAGGAGCAGACACCATCTCGTCTTCGTTATGATAAACCAACCTTTCGTTGATATAGACTTCCGCCCCTGTCCGCTCCAAATTCCAAAAATTCCGTACTGAAATTTCCATATCCCGATATTGTGCAGACCATGTTTTTTCGAAGGTTTTCATAAAATTTCCTATACCTGTCCAATCGGCACATATCAATTGCATTATTACATCTCAATACGATAAATATTTCTTAAGTCAAAATGCAAGTCTGACCGTACCTCAACTGTCAAAATTTTATTATTTTTTATTGATTTTAAGACAATTTCTGCAAAATTCTCTTCGCTTTCTCCCTTTTGTAGAAGCACATCAGAAAAAATAAAACTTCCCCGATTAAATGCGTAAATACGTTTCAACCATTTACCTCCTCTTTCTGTAAGACAAGATTCAGTTTCATTCTTCCTTATTGTATAAATATTTCCTTCACAAAATCTGAAATAAATCCATAAATCCATCTTATTCATAATCAAAGAAAAAGTTTCACCCCGAGATTTTGTCAGCAATTCACAGGGTTGCGATGTTGCAATCAAATATCCGAAAGACAATTTTTTACCTCATACAGGGTCGAAATCAGTTTCTGTTATTTTAGAATCCATTTTTTCATCAAAGACTGAATCCGCATTTTTGAATTAACGTTTCCATCAGCTGCCGTTTATCTAAACTGGCAGGTTCAGTTTCAAAATAAGCCTTATATGAAGACTGTAAGCATTTCAGAAAAAGATCATCAGAAGACATATCTGCCGAATCAAATACAACTCTGTTTTGATTTTGGTACTTATCCAAAACCCTTTTTGTTCTTTTCCTACTATACGGAAATTCAGAATATTTCCAACCGAATCAAAAGCATGGTAAACATCATCCATCAAATCCTGCGGCTCTATTTTCTTTTCCAATTCCGACAATCCTTGAAATATATCCAAAGACACATCTTCAAATAGAAAAAAAGGAGGGGTTAGAAGCGGTTTTTCCATGATCTGTCCGTAGATTTTGATTCCCAAGGGCGAAGAAATTCCTCTGTTATTTAGAAAGTTAGAAAATGAAAGCCCGCTTAAAACGTATAACTGTACACCCAATTTCAGCAAGCGCAAGTCGAGTTGCCAAGCCCAATAAAACCGTTGAACCACCTGAATGCTTGGCTATAACTCAACCTTATATCTACACTTACCGAAAACCTCAAATAACTTAATAAAAATCAAACCTGAAACTTACTAATACGATAAACTACATTTTCTTTCAACAAGGTTTTATCTGTTATCCCATTTAAAGACAATAAACTTTTTGGAAGTATCTCTAATTTATTCATATCACTCATATCCCCTACATACAGAAAAAAATTTTGGGGAATCTCCCTTAACCTTTTCAATAATTCTTCACAAAGTCTAAAATGATTTAAATTTAGGTTCTTTTTATTTTTTTGTATAAATTCTAGATAACCGCGCTTATTAGGAAAAATTTCAGGATATATTCCTTCTCCCTCTAAAGAAGTATATATCCATTCATATGGAGAAAAATTCTTATACCCAATATGAAACAAAGTGTGTTCATTATATTTGGAAAAACCTAGAAGCTCTGTATCTATTGGTTTATCGAACTTAACAATTATTGAGGAAGACATGAGGGCTAATCTCCTTATTTATCAGAATTTTATTAATTATATATTTAACCCCGAAGTCAATATAGAAATTTGGTGATTTTAAAGTTCCCTTATTAATTTCAATCTCAGGGAGTACATAAAAATCCTCAGAATAGGCAAACTCTACATATACATTATCATTCGATAATAATTCAATAATATTTTTCATTTCATCCGAAAGAAATGTAACCATCTCATATTGACATTTATTTTTAGATGCCATTTTTGAATATTGATTAAATAATTTTGGATTACTATTTTTAGTAATTAATCCTTCCGGAGTAATAAAACCACTTTGTATAAAGTCATCACTTATATTAACAGCCTTCCGAAAAAAAATATAATCACATTCTTTGTTATCAATATAAAATCTCATACTCTTCAATAAGGAAATATAAGAATTTCCAGAACTACAAGCAATTTGAAAAAGCATCATTACACCTAAAGCTCATAAATAGTAAGGAATATACTGACACAGGAGCAATCCATATTGCACCATGACCTGCCGCCCTTACCGCTTCTTAGACAGTCTTTTTACGGATACCATCATCAGGATTGTCAAAAAAAAATATTGGATAAATATATTGCAAGATATTTTGTTCCAACTTCGTCCGAGACAGAAACCAATATATTTTCAATTAATACATAGCTGATTATTAAATTTATTATTGCTATAATATATAAAAATCTTCCCAAGTTTTTTTTGATTCTATTTCCGGTATATATTTTATCCATGCTAAAACACAGCCCAATGTCGAAAAGAAAATAACAGGAAACACTACCTTACCTCCTCTCGCTTCCAACCAAACCGCTAGCAGGGTTAGTTGGAAATTGGTTTATCTAGTATTTAACGGCGTATTTCTTCCAAAGATGCAGCAAACGCAGGTTGAGCCTAGACCCAATCTACATTTGCTGCCGCTGGTTTGATCCCTACTATTTCTTATCCTTATACCTTCCTGCTTTATCAACAGCATAAAGACAGAAGACTATACAAAAACTGGCCGACATACTGAAAATGCCTATCCCCTTCCATGCAATCTCCGCACCGTTGACCCAATAGACGAGGGACAGAAACAACAAAGACACAGTATAAATCAACGTAAAAAATATTGCGTAAAGCGCAATAAAGTGAACTTTTATCTCACGGTTATTTTTTATAATATATTCAGCAACTTGATATTCCGAATATACCTGATAAAAAATATAGTATCAGATCATCATTTTGTTTACCTTCTATGTTTTCCCATTGCGGCGCCAGAAGACTGATTTAATGCTGTACCATTTACACGGATAACCGCATTAGGAATAGTATTCGTAGGCTGGGTTGCCAAACCCAATAAAACCGTTAAGCCGCCTGGATAAATATTGTAGCACAGCTCAACCTACGCTTGCTTGCAGAAAAAATTCATTTTATAAACATTATTTCCATATCATCCGATATAAAAAAATACTTATCAAACTTCTCAAAATTAAGTTCTATTTTTTCCATATTATTCAGCTCAGTATTATCTCCTATGATACGGAGAACTACATTTCCTAACAAGCAAAGATTATGAACTACATGAATCAGTTCGGTGGTAGGTGTATATCCACCTTGCAACTTAATATTATTTTTTTGTGCATTTTTTACCTGTAAATTAAATTTTTTAGAATCCTCTTCGTAGGAAAGAATCGCCCCTTCCGGAAAAATGACTGTCCTGCATAGTAATTTGTCCGCATTATTATAATGCAGCGTATTTTTTGAAAAAAATGATTTATTATTTGGAAATTTTCTTATAATTTCAGAGCTTGACCAACGGCTATTTTTTAAAAAAGCAACTTGCTCGTTATTAGTACTATCAATTTCAAATTCAATTATCATCGCTACCCCTCTTAAAATACACAATATGCTTGGGCAATTATTGCCCAAGCACGCAACAAATTCTAATTATTTTGGAGTTTTAGCCAATTGGCGTCCGTAAAAAATATGAGCCTTCGAACTACTAAGGTTAAGATTAGGTTTTGCAGCCTGATAATGTGAGTAATTTACTGTGCCATTTGCATGAGCAATAGATCCATATCTAAGGATATTTTTCATATTATTTTTTATATACTAGAATTAAACTTCACAGATATTAATGAAATTTAGTGTAATTAGTCTAAATAATATTTTTGATGACGCTTTAAAATTTGATTGTTTTTTCTATAATAGTTTTATTTTTGCGTAAAATGCCGTTTGAGGCGGCTTATAAACAAAAGGTCGTCTGAAAGCCATGTTTTCGGTTTCAGACGACCTTTTGACTTTTTTCTATTCAAACCAATCAGGCGGTTTTATTTCTTCATCGCATCAGTCAAGGTTTTGACGTTGTAGCGGTACATGCCGATATAAGTATTGGCAGGTGCGCCGCCGAGCGCGTCGGAGTAGAGCTTGCCGCTGACGTTGACGCCGGTTTCTTTGGCGATGCGGTCAACCATGCGCGTGTTTTTGATGTTTTCGGTGAACACGGCTTTGATACCTTCGCGTTTGATTTGGCGGATGATGGAAGCCACTTGTTTGGCGGACGGCTCGGCTTCGCTGCTCACGCCTTGTGGGGAGATGAACTCGATATTGTAGCGTTTGCCCATGTAGGAGAACGCGTCGTGTCCGGTCAGGACTTTGCGCTTGGCGGCAGGAACGGCGTTAAACGCAGCTTGAGTGTCGCTGTGCAGTTTTTTCAGTTGCACTTGGTAGTTGCCCAAACGTTGTTGGTAATAGGTTTTGCCTTCGGGGTCTGCCTGAATCAGGGCATTGGCGACGTTTTGGGCGTAGGTCGTCATCAAAACGGGGTCGGTCCAGACGTGAGGGTCGAATTCGCCGTGGTCGTGGTGGTGGCCTTCGTGGTCGTGGTCATGATGATGACCGCCTTCTTCGGCTTTAAGCGCCTGTATGCCTTTGGTTGCTTCGGCGAAGGGAACTTTGCTTTGTTTGACGGCGCGCTGAACATCAGCCGCTTCCAAACCCAAGCCGTTGAGCAGGACTAATTTCGCACTGCGGATTTTTTTGATGTCGCCGCTGGTCATGTGATAGGCGTGGCTGTCTTGGTTGGCGCCGACCAAATTTTGCACGGCAACACGGTCGCCGCCGATTTGTTTGGTAACATCGCCCAAAATGCTGAAGCTGGTAACGACGTTCATCGGGGCTGCGTAAACTGCGCCGGACATTAATGCAGCGATGACACCGAGTTTCCAATGTTTCATGTTTTTCTCTCTCCAGTTGATATAACGTAACAATCCGTCATTTTAAAACAGCAAGACAGAATCTTCAAGCAACCCCACTTATAGATAGTTCCCTAGCCTAAAAGTTTTTAGATACTGCAATTTTAAGTTTTCAGACGACCTTTGAGCCTATTGTTTCCGTGGACGGAGTCCACGCTACGGCACTTGTGTTGCCAACAGACCGCGTAGCGTGGGCTTTGCCCACGAGGCATTAAAATTTTCAGCAAACAACCCGCCAAAAATCTCAGACACAAAAAAAGCAGACCTATCAGGTCTGCTTTCAATCTTTCCTATTAATCCAGATTCAAAACGGCGGAGGTGTAAACGTCCTGTACGTCGTCCAAATCTTCCAGCGCGTCAATCAATTTCTGCATTTTGACGGAATCGTCGCCGGAGAGTTCGGTTTCGTTTTGGGCGCGCATGGTAACGTCGCCGTCAACGGATTTGTAGCCTGCGGCTTCCAATGCTGCTTTCACGCCCGCCCAATCGTTGGGGGCGGTGATGACTTCGATGGAGCCGTCGTCGTTGGCAATCACGTCTTCCGCACCGGCTTCCAGAGCGGCTTCCATCAGCGCGTCTTCGTCAACGCCTGGTTCGAACACCAAATAACCTTGATGCACGAAGTTGAACGCTACGCAGCCGTCGGTGCCCAAGTTGCCGCCGTTTTTGGTGAATGCGTGGCGCACGTCGGCGACAGTGCGGGTTTTGTTGTCGGTCAGGCAGTCCACCATCAACGCCGCGCCGCCGATGCCGTAGCCTTCGTAGCGCAACTCGATGTATTCGACGCCTTCCAAGTTGCCCGTGCCTTTGTCGATGGCGCGTTGCACGTTGTCTTTGGGCATATTGTTTTCGGCGGCTTTTTCCAAAGCCAGGCGCAGGCGCGGGTTGGCGCCGGGGTCGCCGCCGCCCATGCGGGCTGCAACGGTGATTTCTTTAATCAAACGGGTGAAGATTTTGCCGCGTTTGGCATCTTGACGGGCTTTTTTATGCTGGATATTCGCCCACTTACTGTGACCTGCCATGATAAATCCTTTCGATTTTCCGCCTTATCCGGCGGGCTTTTGCTCATTTTCAAAGGGCGTATTTTAACATAGCAACTGTATTTTTCACCCCGTCGGGCAAAAATACC
>NZ_AEPF01000027.1 GCF_000193735.1 Neisseria sicca 4320 | reverse complement strand
CGAGTTGTTGCTTTTAACGGCAAGGAGGTCGGCGGATTCGCCTTTGAAGTGCAGCTTTCCATAACAGAAAAAGGCCAGTATGCGGTAGCATACGGCCTTTCCTGCAAGAAAGATTGCCATGAGCTACACACAACTGACCCAAGACGAACGATACCATATCCAATACCTGTCACGCCACTGCACCATCGCCGAAATCGCCAAACAGCTTAACCGCCACAAAAGCACCATCAGTCGCGAAATCAGACGGCACTGCAACCAAGGGCAGCAATACAGTGCCGAAAAAGCACAGAAGCAAAGCCGGCTTATCAAACAGCGTAAGCGAAACCCCTATAAGCTCGATTCGCAGCTGATTCAACACATCGACACCCTTATCCGCCGCAAACTCAGTCCCGAACAAGTATGCGCCTACCTGCGCAAACATCACGGGATAACACTCCATCACAGCACCATTTACCGCTACCTCCGCCAAGACAAAAGCAACGGCGGCACCTTGTGGCAACATCTCAGAATATGCAGCAAACCCTACCGCAAACGCTACGGCAGCACATGGACCAGAGGCAAAGTACCCAACCGCGTCGGCATAGAAAACCGACCCGCCATCGTCGACCAAAAATCCCGCATCGGCGATTGGGAAGCCGACACTATCGTCGGCAAAGGACAGAAAAGCGCATTACTGACCTTGGTCGAACGCGTTACCCGCTACACCATCATCTGCAAATTGGACAGCCTCAAAGCCGAAGACACTGCCCAGGCAGCTATTAGGGTATTAAAAGTACATAAAGCCAGAGTCCACACCATCACCATGGATAACGGCAAAGAGTTCTACCAACATACCCAAATAGCCAAAGCATTGAAAGCGGAGACTTATTTTTGCCGCTCCTACCATTCTTGGGAGAAAGGGCTGAATGAGAACACCAACGGACTCATCCGACAATATTTCCCCAAACAAACTGATTTCCGAAACATCAGTGATCGGGAGATACGCAGGGTTCAAGATGAGTTGAACCACCGGCCAAGAAAAACACTTGGCTACGAAACGCCAAGTGTTTTATTCTTGAATCTGTTCAAACCACTGATACACTAGTGTTGCACTTGAAATCCGAATCCAAGGTCGTCTGAAATTTATCGTGAATCGAAATGGAAGGCTCTATCTTTTTAAGTTTGTGTAGAGAGGAGGATGGGTATTTTAAGTATATGATGTTTATTGGTTTTTTAATGCTGAAATATGGATTTCCATTTGCGCAGACTGACGTCAGATGGGTATTTTTATTTTAATGTTCTCTGCATTGAGATCCGACGTGATGAGTTTAGATTTATGGAGAAAATAAGGAGCATATCATCAGACCGTTGCGTTTTTTAACGCTTTATGCTGAAATGACCGAACACTAAAAACACAATGAGGAGAAAACCATGCAATTATTTTTGGAGAATTTAAAAGCGTTTTTTGAAACAGTCAGCGGCTGGGTCTGGGGACCTGTTATGCTGGTGTTGTTGGTTGGAACGGGCGTTTTGTTGACCGTTATGCTCAAAGGCCTGCAATTTTCTATGCTCGGTTACGCGCTCAAGCAGGCGTTTATGCCGCAGAAAACAACGGATGACGGCGAAGACCACGAAGGCGATATTTCACATTTCGCCGCGTTGATGACCGCCCTGTCCGCCACCATCGGTACAGGCAACATTGCCGGTGTGGCGACCGCCGTGGTTACCGGCGGCCCGGGTGCGGTATTTTGGATGTGGATGACTGCCATTTTCGGTATGGCGACCAAATACGCCGAGGGCGTGTTGGCGGTGAAATACCGCGTCACCAACTCCAAAGGCGAGATGTCCGGCGGGCCGATGTATTACATCGAAAAAGGCTTGGGCAGAAACTGGAAATGGATGGCGTTGGCGTTTGCTTTATTCGGCACATTCGCTTCGTTCGGTATCGGCAGTTCGGTGCAGTCTAACTCGGTTGCGCAGGCCGTTCAGACGAGTTTCGGCGTAGAACCGGGCTATACCGGCGTCGTCCTGACTATTCTGACAGCTATCGTCGTTTTGGGCGGTATTAAAGGTATCGCTAAAGCTGCTTCGTTTATCGTACCTGCGATGGCGGTGTTTTACGTTTTAGGTGGCATTGCCATTATTGCTGTCAATGCGGACTTACTGGCACCCGCTGTCAAGCTGATTTTCTCTGATGCGTTCAGCGCGCAGGCTGTGGCAGGTGGCGCAATCGGTACGGTGATCCGCTACGGCGTGGCGCGCGGCGTGTTTTCTAACGAGGCGGGTATGGGTTCCGCACCGATTGCCGCCGCAGCCGCGAAAACCGATCATCCCGTCCGTCAGGCATTGGTTTCTATGACCGGGACGTTTTTGGACACCATCATCGTCTGCTCGATTACAGGGATCGTATTGGTGATGGGTTTGCTCGGTGCGGGCGGTGAGTTCGTCAAACCGGAATTGAGCGGCGCGGCGCTGACTACCGTTACCTTCCAAAAAATGCTGCCCGGAATCGGCGGCTGGATCGTTACCATCGGTTTGATTTTCTTTGCCTATTCGACCATTTTGGGCTGGTGTTACTACGGTGAGAAATGTGCGGCATATGTATTCGGCGAAAAATCTGCGAATCTCTACCGTGTCGTTTACGTTGCTTCGGTTATGCTGGGAACTGTCTTGAGCCTCGATTTGGTATGGCTTGCTTCTGATACGTTCAACGGATTGATGGCTTTGCCCAACTTAATCGCCCTCTTGCTGATGGCGAAAGTAATTGTCAGAGAAACGCAGGATTTCAAACAGAAAATCCGCAGCGGTGAATTGCCTCATTAATTTGAATGAAACAAAGGTCGTCTGAAAACCAAGATTCTGGTTTTCAGACGACCTTTTTATTTGTCTGATGGGCATTATTTCGCAGGGCTGCTGCTGACTTGCTTCATCCAGGCAAACAGTTCGTCCAAGTCATAATCGCCGCCGTGTCCGACATCCCAAGGCAGGGCGTAATCGACGGTGTAGCCGTTGTTTTGCAGCTTGGCGGCTAATATGGCGGAGACTGCCAGCGAGGTATCGCGGTCGTTGGTGCCGACGCGGATGCGCCAGTTTTGCGGCAGGTTCGCGCCCGGTTTGCCGATGTAGTTGAGCGGGTTCATGATTTTGACGGTTTCTTCGTCCGCGATTTCGGCGTTGGCGGCGGTGTTGTGTTGCATGGAGAACGCGGTGAAGTGGCGTTTATCGACGGTATCGGTGCCGAAGAGTTGGTTTTCGCCCGCGCTCAAATCTACGCCGTCAAAGGCGGGCGGTGTTTTTTGCCGTCCGGCGGCTTTGGCGTAGGCATCGAAATCGACGGAGACGACTTTGCCGTTGCGGACGGTCAGCCATTTGCGGTCGCTCAAGTCTTTGCCCGCGTCAAGCTGGATTTGGGCGGATTGGGCGAGCAGGCCGGCAATATGGTTTTTAAAGCTGCCATTGCCTTGGGCATCCAGCGTCAGGGGTTTGCCTTCGGGGGATTTCAGGTTCAGGCTGTTGAGATAGGCGGGGTACAGCGGTTTGAGGAGGTCGGACAGTTTTTTCTCGTCGTTGGTCAGCGTGCCTGCGACCAGCTCGCGTTTAACGCGGTAGTCGAGCATGGAAATGTTCATTTTTTTATAGTCGTTAACGCCGTTGAACTGCCATTCGTAAGCCATGTCGGCATGGTCCAAATCGGTAATCGGGCAGTAGGCGGATACGGCGAAAACTTTGTCGCTGCCGTCTGCCGCGCCTAAGGCTTTGAGGTGGTTTTCGTAATCTTTTTGGTCGGCTGTTGCGCCTAAGAGGGCGGACATCGCGCCGCCCGCGCTTGTGCCGTTGGAAATGATTTTTTCGGCATCGCCGGGCATGGCTTTGTCGTTGGCTTTCAGATAGCGGACGGCAGCTTTCAAATCGACAATGGCGGCAGGTGCTTTACCGGTGGATTCCGTTCTGCCGCGTGCGCCCGGGGAGGCGACGACGTAGCCTTTGGAAAGGGCGGTCAGCGCGGCGTTCGGCGATTTTTGACCGTCTTCAGGTTCGCCGCGTTTGCCTTCTAAAGCAGGTTTGCCCGGTTCGGCAGGCATATAGCCGCCGATTTGGTTGGGCAGGAAAATCGGTGCGGTTTCGGCGGTAAAACCGTCTATCTCGCCGCCGTTGTAATAGGCTTCGGGGACGTAAATATTGATGATTTCGTAACGGGTATCGACAGGATTGCGGACGTAAATCACGTTTTCGTAAGCACGGAATTTAACCGCCTGACCGTTCACTTCGATGCTTTGTTCGGTATATTTCTGTTTGGAAAAGTCCAAGTCGTATGTTTTGGCGGTTTGGACATTGGCGCAGGCGTTTAAGCCCAGCGCGACGGAAACGGATAACAGTGTTTTGTTCAGCGTATTCATGGTGTACTTTCTGAAAGGGTAACGGAGCGATGATAGCTAAGACAAAGGTCGTCTGAAAACGTTTTATCCTGTTTTCAGACGACCTTTGCGTTTCTAAACCTTTTCAATACCAATCTATTCAAGACTCGGCGCAATCTTTCAGCGTATCTTTATAAGTATAAAGGTACGACGCGCCGACAAATGATGCCCCGCCAAAGGTATTTCCTAAAAATACAGGAATCATGTTGAAGAAAAACTGCCCCCATGTAATATCTGCGCCCGCTAAAATGCCGGCGGGAATGACGAACATATTGGCGACAAGGTGTTGGAAGCCGTTTAATACGAAAATCATCACGGGAAACCAAATCGCCAACATCCGCCCTGCCGTATGCTTGGCGGCAAAGTGCAGCCACGCGCCCATACACACCATCCAGTTACACGCAACCGCCGAGACGAAGGCCCTGCCGAAATCCATGTGGACTTTGGCTTCCGCCACCGCAATCGTTTTTTCTGCCACGCTGCCTTCGGTCATGCCGACATAGTGTCCGAGGAAAAACGCCATCGCCAGCGTTCCCGCTAAATTGCCCAGACACACGACGACCCAGTTGCGCAGCAGCATTTTCGTGGAAATCCGCCCTGCCAAACGCCCCAAAGACATAATCATCATATTGCTCGTCACCAGCTCGCCGCCGCCGAGCAGGATGCAGATCAAGGCGATGGGGAACATCGATGCGCCGAGTAAAGTCGCCAAGCCGCCCCATTCGTGCGGAATGCCGCTGACCACTTTCAAATAGGCAAGATAGCCAAAACCGATGTATCCGCCCGCCAAAACGCTCAGAACCGCCAGCGTGGAAACGCTGGATTGTGCCTTGGCACAGCTTTTATCGAGGACGACCTGTAAAATTTCCTGTGGGTATAAATCGCGCGAAGCCATGATTTTCCTTAAAGTGGATTGAGGTGGGAACGCCGTTTTAAAAAGCGGCAAAACTGTCGCGGTAGGGCAGTGTCGAGGGATGCCGGTGTACGGTCTTATCGGATAGAAAAACAATAGTGTATTAAACCTAAAATGCGGCCGCGCCGCCTTGCTTTGGCTCAAAAGAAAGATTATTACATAAGGGGTAATTGAGATAAGGCAGGAAGTATATATGTTTCAGATGCGTTTGAAGGAACCTGCCGAATCCGGTTTCAAATGCCCGCCGATACGGTCTCCCGATTTGTCAAACCCGCCCGATTTATGGGAAAATCGCATGATTTAATTTTAATTTAACGAAGGGCGACACCGTGTTAGACAGAGAAGGCTATCGCCCCAATGTCGGTATCATCTTAATCAACAACCGCAACGAAGTCTTTTGGGGCAAGCGTGTGCGCGAACATTCTTGGCAGTTCCCGCAAGGCGGCATCAAGCCGGGCGAAAGCCCCGAAACCGCCATGTACCGCGAGCTGTACGAAGAAGTCGGGCTATTGCCGCAACACATCAAAATTATCGGCCGCACGCGCGACTGGCTGCGTTACGACGTGCCGAGCCACTGGGTACGCCGCGAATGGCGCGGTTCGTATCGCGGGCAGAAGCAGATTTGGTATCTTTTGCGGCTGGTCGGGCGCGACAGCGACATCAATCTGCGCGCCTGCCACCATCCCGAATTTGACGGCTGGCGTTGGCACCAATATTGGGCTCCCGTTGACGAAGTGATTGATTTCAAACGCGACGTTTACTTGGGGGCATTGAAAGAACTCTCCTCCCGCTTCCTGCGCGGCATGGAAAGCTACGAAGACTTTACCGCGCGCCTGCCTTTTGATAACCGATAAAACAACGAAACGCAACGCTTTCAGGTCGTCTGAAAGCGTTGTTCTTCCTTTCAGACGACCTCTTCCCCTATGACTAAAAACAACCAATACAGCGAATCCAGCATTACCGTCCTCAAAGGCTTGGAGCCGGTCAAAGAACGTCCCGGCATGTACACCCGCACCGACAGCCCGACCCACATCTGCCAAGAAGTCATCGACAACGCGGCGGACGAGGCGTTGGGCGGTTTCGCCACTGAAATCGACGTGCGCATCCACGACGACGGTTCGCTTTCCGTACGCGACAACGGACGCGGCATTCCCGTCGGGCTGCACCCTGTCGAAGGCGTGCCCGTGGTCGAACTCGTGTTCACCCGTCTGCACGCGGGCGGCAAGTTCAACAAAAAAGACGGCGGCAGCGCGTATGCCTTTTCAGGCGGCCTGCACGGCGTGGGCGTATCCGTGACCAACGCCCTTTCCATCCGCCTCGAAGTAACCGTCAAACGCGAAGGCAAAATCCACCGCATCGTGTTTGCCGGCGGCGATGTGGTCGAACCGTTGGCGGAAGTGGGCAAATGCGCCGTCAAAGACAGCGGCACCGAAGTGCGCGTTTGGCCGGACGGCAAATATTTTGAAAGCCCGAATTACAGCATTCCCGAACTCGAACGCCTGCTGCG
This sequence comes from Neisseria sicca 4320, assembly GCF_000193735.1. GTDB lineage: Bacteria > Pseudomonadota > Gammaproteobacteria > Burkholderiales > Neisseriaceae > Neisseria > Neisseria sicca_E. The sequence goes on along the minus strand of NZ_AEPF01000027.1, from coordinate 18,252 downwards.
CGCCAAAGCCGTTCTGCTGCCGGGCGTGCGCGTTTCCCTGACCCGTCCGGTCAAAGGCGAAGACGAAGCACACACCCAAACCTGGTACTACCCCGACGGCCTGAAAAGCTATCTGACCGACCTGATTGCCGACGCGCAGGAAGCCGTACCGCTGTTTTCCTGTGAAAACTACATTTCAGACGACCACAACGGCGATTTCAGCATCGGCGAAGGCGCCGCGTTTGCCCTGACCTGGCTGGAAGAAGGCTCGTGCGCCAACGAAAGCTACGTCAACCTCATCCCCACCCCGCTGGGCGGCACGCACGAAGCAGGCTTGAAACAAGCCGTGTTCAACGCCGTCAACAACTTCATCAACCTGCACAACCTCCTACCACGCGGCGTAAAAGTACAAAGCGACGACGTGTTCAGCAAAACCGCCTTCGTCCTCTCCGCCCGCGTCCTCGACCCGCAGTTCCAAGGCCAGACCAAAGACAAACTGACCAACCGCGACGCGTTGAAACTCGTTGCCGCCGTATCGGGCGACCCTTTGGAATTGTGGCTGAACCAAAACGTGGACTTCGGCAAAAAAATCGCCGAACTCGCCATCCGCCAAGCGCAGGCGCGGATGCGTTCGGTTAAAAAAATCGAAAAGAAAAAAGGCAGCGGCGTCGCCGTCCTGCCCGGCAAACTGACCGACTGTGAAAGCGAAGACATCCGCGAAAACGAACTTTTCCTCGTCGAAGGCGATTCCGCCGGCGGTTCCGCCAAACTCGCCCGCGACAAAGCCACCCAAGCCATCCTGCCCTTGCGCGGTAAGGTGCTCAACAGCTTTGAAGTCCATCCCGACCAGCTCTTCGGCAACGCCGAAATCCACGACATTTCCGTCGCCATCGGCGTCGATCCGCACGGCATCAACGACAATCCCGATTTAAGCGGCCTGCGCTACGGCAAAATCGCCATCCTGTCCGATGCCGACGTGGACGGCTCGCATATTCAAGTTTTGCTGTTGACCCTGTTCTACCGCCACTTCCCGAAACTGGTCGCCGACGGACACATCTACGTCGCCCAGCCGCCGCTGTTCCGCGTCGATGTCAACGCCCAAGGCAAAAGCAAACCCGCCCGCAAATTCTATGCCCTCGACCAAAACGAACTCGACAGTATTTTAGAACGGCTGCAAAAAGAAGGCGTTAAAGAAACCGCCTATTCCATCAGCCGTTTCAAAGGCTTGGGCGAGATGAACCCCGACCAGCTCAAAGACACCACCATGCACCCCGACACCCGCCGCCTGTTGCAGGTACAAATCCCCGAAGGCGCGGATGACGAAACACGCGACATCTTCGTCAAACTGATGGGCAAAGGCGAAGCCGCCGCCCGCCGCGCATGGATGGAACGGGAAGGCGATACGGCGGAATTGGATATTTGATGCTATTCGTTTGAAAAGCAAAAAGGTCGTCTGAAAACGGATTTGGGTTTTCAGACGACCTTTTCTCAAATATCTTTAGATTGTTTGATGGAAAGAACGACTGCTTGCAGGAGACCTATATTTGTTCGGCAGCAGGCAGGGTTCAAGTATAGTGGATTAACTTTAAACCAGTACGGCGTTGCCTCGCCTTGGCTCAAAGAGAACGATTCTCTAAGGTGCTGAAGCACCAAGTGAATCGGTTCCGTACTATCTGTACTGTCTGCGGCTTCGTCGCCTTGTCCTGATTTAAACTTAATCCACTATAAATGGAGGAAAGGCATCAAACCCTGAAAAACGATACCTTGAGTGGAGGGCTGCATACTGGAAACGTCGTCTGAAAATGTTCAGACGACGTTTTTATATGGGAATCTGCTAACCCAAAACCGATGGGACGAAGCGGGCGATGGTATCGCGCAGGACGATGAGTTTGCCGTGGAAGAAGTGGGATGAGCCGGCGATGGTGATGACGGGCAAACCTTGCGGTTCCGCCCATGTCCAAGCCTTGCTGATTTCAACGACTTCGTCCTCTGCGCCATGAATCATCAGGGTTTTGGATACATCGGGAACGGAGGCAGGCTCGGGACGGCCGGTGTAGTGGTGTACTGCCGCGCCGATGAGCAGCAGTAAATCCGGCTCGCGCTCTTGGGCGGCGAAGGTGGCGACATAGCCGCCGAAGGAGAAGCCCGACAATGCGAACTGTCCGGCTTCGGGATGTTGCGCGCGGGCGTAGTCGATGACGGCGATGCAATCTTGCGTTTCGCCGCTTCCGTAATCGTGTGTCCCTTCGCTGTTGCCTACGCCGCGCAGGTTCGGCAGGTAACAGTGAAAACCGAGCTGTGATAAGGCTTTGGCGGCGGTTTGAATGACTTTGTTGGTGTTCGTGCCGCCTTGCAACGGATTGGGATGGTTAATGACTGCCACGCCGCGTGCAGGATTTTGCGCGGCTGGAAGGTAGATGGTTTCGAGCAGCCCTGCGGGGCCTGCGATTTGGATAATTTCGGGTTTTTGCATGGGAGGTTTCCTTGGGTAGTGGTGTTTGGGTATGGGAATATGTATTGCCTGCAAGAGGTCGTCTGAAAACTGGGGACTCAGGTTTCAGACGACCTTTTGTTGTGTGGTTTGTGTTACCACATCAATATTTTGGGCATGGGCGTTACTTCGTAACCGTCTTTGCGCAGCAATTCGATCAACCCTTGTTCGGACATCAAGTGCATGATGCCGACGGCGAACAGAGTGCTTTTTTCGGCAGATTGGGCTTTGATTTCAGGCAGCCATTTCAAATTGCGGCCGACCAATAAGTCGTTTTGAAACCAGTTCAGCATCAAAGGGGCAAGTTCGGGGTATTTTTTCAGGGATTGCTGTTCGTATTTTTTATGGGTATCGGCGTAACCGTCAAAGTTGCCGCTTTCGTAAAGACCGTACATTTCATGGGTTTGTTCGAGAAAGTCTTCGTTGTCGTCCGTGGTTGTTTTCAAAATACGGATGATGGTTTCTTCGGGAAAGGCGGAAAAACTTTCCGCTAATTGAGGCATGGTTTCGAGGAAGCGGAGCGGCTTGCCTGCTTTTTGCGCTGCCTTGGAAAGCAGCATATCCACGCCTGTCGTGGAGCTGTATTCGGCGGGGTAGACGCTTTGGGCAAATAGGAATGCCGCCCAAGGCTTCATGCCGTCGACAGCTTCCGCCAAGGGAGCGGTTTCGGGATTTATGCGGAAGGCTTCTTGCAGGGCTTGGAAAGTTTTATCGCCGAGCTTGGCTTTCAGGGATTTGGTGTCGGCGGCTTGGTTGAAAAACTGTTGGTATTGTTGTTGCGTTTCCGGATTTTCTTCCGGCAATAAGTCGACTTCCGTGGTCAGTTGTTCGACGGAGGCAAGCAGGTTTTCGGCTTCTTTCGATAGGACGGCTTCTTTTTTACCGATGTGGATGGTGCCGGCAAGGTAAGAGTCGGGCTGTCCTGCCTTACTGATTTTCCAAACGTTGCTGGACAGTTGCGGTACCGACCAGTCGACAGACGCAGCGGAGGCGGTTTTGATTTTTTCATCGGAAGCAGTATGTTCTGCTTCGGGTTGGCAGGCGGTCAGGCTAAGGAGGGTAAAGCCTGCGGTAAGGAGGGAAAAGAATGGGCGCATGAAATTTCCTTTGAAAGATGGGGCAACGGGATGATGTGCAATGTATAGTGGATTAACTTTAAACCAGTACGGCGTTGCCTCGCCTTAGCTCAAAGAGAACGATTCTCTAAGGTGCTGAAGCACCAAGTGAATCGGTTCCGTACTATCTGTACTGTCTGCGGCTTCGTTGCCTTGTCCTGATTTTTGTTAATCCACTATATTTGAATGGTTGCAATACGCTAATCCGACAAGCAAGGTCGTCTGAAAAGGGATATGGGTTTCAGACGACCTTTATCTGCCGGATTCGACCACTCTATTTCTGATGTTCTGCCAGTTTCAGGTAAACGCCGGCAACGTCTTGTTCGCCGTAACCTGCTGCGACGGCTTGACGGTAGCTCTCGGCAACGGTTTCAACGGCGGGCAGCGAATTACCTGCCTGTTTCAATTCGTTGACGGCGAGATTGAGGTCTTTTGAGGCGTGTTTGAGAGCGAAGGCGGGCGGAAATTCGCGGTTTGCCCACAAGGATTTTTTGGTTTGGAACATAGGTGAATCCATCGCGGAACCGCCGACGGCTTCGATGATGGTGTCGGTATCGATGCCGAATTGACGCGCCATCAGCATGGCTTCGCTGTATGCTTCGCCAAAAATGCCCAAGAGCGAATTGAGCACGAGTTTCGCGCCGGAGCCTTTGCCGACTTCTCCGAAGTGGAAGGTTTTTTTGCCGAGAATGCCGAACACTTTTTGCAAGGGATTTAAAACATTTTCTTCGCCGCCGAAGAGAATCAGCAATGTGCCGTTGGTGGCGGGGACAACCGAGCCGGAGACGGGGGCTTCGGCGAACTGTCCGCCCGCCGCTTCGACGATGGCTTTGATAGCGAGGTTTTCTGAGGGGGCGATGGTGCTCATGTTGACGATGATTTTGCCGTCAAGCTCTTTTCGGGTATCTTCGTCGAGGATGTCGAGGATGGCGGCGTAGTCGGAAACCATCAGGAAAATAACGGGATAAGCGCGGATAAGTTCGGCGCGGCTTGGGTAAACTTTCGCGCCTTTGGTTTGCAAGTCGGCGGTTTTATCGGATGAACGGTTGTAAACGCCGACTTCGATGCCCGCATCGAGCAGGCGCGCTACCATCGGATTGCCCATCTGCCCCAGGCCGATCCAGCCGATTTGGGTGTATTCGTTGTTTGACATGGTGTTTGCTCCTTTGTTGGTTTGATTTGCCATCATATCGGTTTGAAGGTCGTCTGAAAAGTTTTGAATGTTTACAGACGGTCTTTTTTGGGAAATATATAGTGGATTAACAAAAATCAGGACAAGGCGACGAAGCCGCAGACAGTACAGATAGTACGGAACCGATTCACTTGGTGCTTCAGCACCTTAGAGAATCGTTCTCTTTGAGCTAAGGCGAGGCAACGCCGTACTGGTTTAAAGTTAATCCACTATAAATGAGAACATCCGCCGTTATTCCTTTGCAAACAGGAATAACGGCGGATTGTCGGTTTCTATAACGCTACTGTTTTTCTTTTCAGACGACCTTTCGGATCAGTATCGGATATCGACGGCTACCTTATCCTTATACTCGCCCGGGGTGTAGTCGGTGTTTTGGACTTCTGCCGAAATGATGTGTGTCTGGCTGCTGCCGTCCCCGAGAAATTCTTGCGCCTTGCCCGGAGCAGATGGCTTATTGCCCCAAAAAGGGGCAGTTGCATAGGTACCTTTTCGGAGGCGGTAGGGGACTTTGTCGGTGTTGGCGGGATTGGTGGATTTCATCTCGCCCCTACCTTCCTGATTGCCGTTGGAAGGAATCAGACCGACGGTGTAGGGCGTACCGTTGGTGCAGCGGACGGTCAGGTTGCGCGACTGCTTCAGGTTGGTACTGCCTGCGGTGTGTGTGCCGAAGTCGATGTCGTAGGCGTTGATGAATTCGCAGACGGGTGCAACATGGGCTTGGACGTAAAAGGAGAAGCGGTTGTTGGTCAAGATGTTCCCGCAATCTGAAGGGTCAGGAGTACCATAACGCTCTGCCTTCCAGCTTAATGCGGTGGAGCCGCCGGTAAAGTCTGCAATGTAATAATCCGAAGCCGTAGTGGGGATGGTGTTGCTTTGCCCGCTGACTAATCTAGCTCTGATGGGGATAGTTCCGCTTTCAGAAGTGTTAGGAGCTATACGCATGACACCTGTACCGACACTGCTGGGAGAGTTTGCCGTGTTATTTGTTCCCCAGTTGGTGTTATCGGGTTTAAGTAAGGATAGTTGCAGTGTTTGGGCGTTATTCCTGCTATGAACCATTTTTCGGGGGGCGTATATGTTTGTAAACCCTCTCCCCCCGTCAATATTGAAGCACAAGCGCACTTTTACGGTGTAGTTGTCGTTATTGATACATTGGTAGTGGATGGTGGCTTGAATATCTTCCGGCTGGTTGTTGTTTAGAAGGTTGATCCCATTGCTTTGACTTCCGAATACTAAGGCAGGATGACCTTTGAAGGTTCCGTTGCCTTGTACCGTCGCCGTACATTGTACAAACCTTCCAGCTACACCGCTGTTTGCCCAAGTCTGTCCTGCGGACAGGGACAGCAGTCCGAATACGGCAGGCAATGTCATTTGTCGGAAAAGACGGTTTGCGGTTTTCAGACGACCTCTCTTTATGTTTATCTGCATATGATGTCTCCCAGTTCCGGGATGGAATCCGGATTGTGTGTTTCAGGGTAGTCCGCTTCGAAGGTGCAAGTGCCGCCGTTTTCGGGGAGGGCGACGGTAAAGCGGTTTCTGCCTTCTTTCATGTTTTCAATATATGTTTTGCCGTCGAAGCCGGTTACGGCTGCCGGTGTGCCGTCTTCGGCAGTAATGCTGCCGCCGCTCGGAAGCAATTGGTTTTGTGCGTCTTTCAGTGTCATGGTGGCGGCGCGGGTACGCTGGATTTTAAATTCGACGCGCATGCCCGAGCGTCCGGGCGGGGCGATTTCGGCGACGGTGTGTTCAAGCTGAACGTCCATTGGCAGCTCAGCAATATCGACGCTGACGGTATTTTTTTGGTAGGCGGAGAGACTGGGGATCAGTGCCAGCCCTTTGCGGTTGGTTTTGCCTACGGGCATGCCGCCTGCGCGGATGGGGACGTCCGCCATGCCGTTTGTGCTGACGACGGCGAAACTGTCGTTGACTTGGCGGGTGGCGAAGAGGCTGCCGCCCATGAGGACGAGACCGCCCCTCCAGCCTGCGTTCCAGTTGCTGTTGCCGCTTTGGCTGTAAACGTTTGCCCAACCGTCGCCGTAGGTGTTTTGATGGCGGATGTTGCCGTTGAAGGTATTGCTGCGGCTGCCGTTTGCGTTGTCGTTTTGCTGCCAGCCTATGCCCCAACTGGTGCTGCCCATGCCGCTGCTGGTTTTGTTCAGGGTTGCTTGGTAGCTGGTGTTGTGTTTGTTTTTGCTGATGCCTGCGGAGGTTGAGTAGCCGTTGTCAAGGCTGACGGAGAGGCCTGCGTGGAAACTCAGTTCGCGTTTGTTGCGGAAGTTTTTATTGGCGCCGGCGTAGAGCGAGGTGCGGTTTTTGAAGCTGCGGCTCCAGCCGAACGAGCCTACACCGTCGGCGGGGCTGCCTTCGGTGTGGGAATGGACGTAGGATAGGCTGAATGAGCCGAGTTTGTCGCTGCTCCAGCCTGCGGATGCGGAGGCGGATGTGGCGGGGTGGCGTGTGGCTTTGAAAAAGTCGGCGCCATATACGGTGTCGCCCAGTTCGGCAAATTGTCCGTTGGTACGGCTTGCGCCCGCGCTGAAGGAGAGCCTGTCCCATTGGGTGCTAAAAAACGCGCTGCCGCGCCGTCCTGTTTTGCCCGCAAAGCGGCTTTCGGCATAATTAAGATTGAGTTGCCCGAGCGAACCCAATACGGTATCGGCGGCAATGCCCGCCTGACGGTAGCCGCGCGCGGCTTCGCCGTGGATTTGGGCGGTCAGGGTATTGCTGACACCGTAACGCAGCGTGCCGGAGGCGGCGGGGTCGGATTGGTATTTTGCGGAACGGATGCCGTAATCGCGGCGGACGTAGCCTGCTTCAAACGACCATTCGTTCAAGCCTTTTGCCAAAAGTCCGCTGCCGCCGTAAAGCGGCATATCGACGACGACGGTGCGCCCCAGTACGTCGGTGGCGACAACTTGGGCGTTGCTGCGGCCGCTGATGGACGGCGGCAGGATGAGTTCGTATTCGCCCGCTTCGACGTCGCGGCTCATTTGTTTGACGCCGTCAATATAGAGATCGACCGTGCCGGGCAGGGTGCTTTTGCCGAGGTAGGAACGCAGTGGGGCGATTTGTTTCCACGGACGGGTGTTGTAAGTGCGGGAAATTTTGATGCCGCCGATGCGTGTGCCGCCCCATGAGCCGATTTGTCCGGTCAGGGTGTCGCCCACGGTCAGCGATATGCCTTGTTCGGGCCAAACTGTGCGCCAGTAGGTATCCAGGCGGGCGGTATTGCCGCGGGAGCCGCTTTCTTTGTTGTGGCTTCGGTTGGCAAATTGGGTGTGGTTCAGATAGCCCCAGGGCGTACTCAGGCGCATTTCACCGAAAACGCCCTGCGTGTCGCTGCCGGAATTGTTGCGCGAGATATTGGTGTCATAGTTCAGAACGGCGGCAAAGCCGGGTTTGGCGATGGCGTAGCGGTTTTCCTGCGGTGCGCCGATTCGGGCGGTTTTCAGGTCGGGCTGCCATTCGAGGGGGGCGGTGAGATCAAGGGTTTGCGCGGCGGCATCGTATTTCGCCTGCAAACCGGGGATAGCGGAGAGTTCGAACCATACGCCTGCGCCGGGTGTGGACGCGCTGTCCTGAATTTCAGGCACGACGCCGTTTTTGCCTGCCTCGGCAGCTTCTGCGTCGGGCAGGGCAATGCCGTAGGCGCGCAGGGATTCGGGGCGCGCATACAGCACGCCGTTGCGCGACATGAAGGGTTCGATACCGTCGCGTATGCTGCCGTTGACTTTGACCTGCGGGTAAACGGTCAGCCACGCCTGCTCGTAGGCAGCAGGTGCCGCCTGCGTCAGGATGTCCTGAGCAGGAGAGGGCAGGGCGTAGAAACACAGCATCAACGCAGCACTCAGCCGGGTGAGCCGTGTCCTTAGGTCATGGGGCGGCAAACCGTACCTCCGTTTGGATCGGCATACCGTTTACCGTGGCATTCAGACGACCTGGGTTCAGAGAAGTGGGGGAAACTTCCAATTCGCGTTTCCAAGTGTTGCCCGGCAGGACGTAGCCCGCCAGACCGCTTGCCAGCGTCAATGCGTCTTTGACAGTGGTCGTCTGAAAAGTAATATTGCTCAGTTGCGCATGGGCATTGCCCGTATTTTCGGCAACCAAAACCGTTTTGCCGTTCGCGGCTTTTTCAGCACGCCATTGCAGCTTCGGTTCGGCATTGTTTTGAACGTTGACAAACAGCGGCAGCGAATAGCGCATCACCAACTGAATGCCTTTTCGTGGTTTCGCATCGGGAGCAGGCAGCTCGTCCACAATCAGGCGGTAGGCTTCTTCAGCCTGTTTGTCGGACGGTTTGACACGCATCACGCGGAACTGCTGCTGCGCACCCGCTTCCAGTTTGACCATAGGTGGGCTGGCAATGACGGCATCGGTAGGTTCGAGAATCTCTCCGCCGTTTGCGTCCTGCGTCCAACGGAATACGCGTACCTGCGCCGTCAACGGCTCTGTACCCTTATTTCCCAAAGTAAAAATGCCCGCCCGCTGTTTGGCGGGCAGGGAAAGAGATGTCGGACTGACTTGCAAGCCGGCGGCATGGCTCTGTAAAACCGCTGCCGCCGTCAGCATACCGACAAGTGTGCTGATTGCTTTTTGCATGAGTATTTTTTTAGTTGTTTTGTTTTGAGGGAGTGAACCGGATTAGTAGGTCAGGGTTACTTTCACACGGTCTTGGTAGGTGTCGGGGGTTTTGTCGGAGAGTTGATTTTGTGGAACTTTGGCAAAAACAGGCAGCAAGATGGGAGTGCTCAAACCTTTACCAGTCAGAGTCAGCGCGTTGCTGCCTTTACCCCATTTTTCGGTTGTGCTGAGGTTGTCAACTGTTTCATTATCCGTACCTGCATTGCTAACGGTCGGTTTGTAGAGTTGATAAGCGATTTTATCTTGGTTGGTACCTTTCAAACCGCTCATCGAACCAGTGCCTTCTGCATTGGTATTGCTCGGTTCTAAGGCTACTTGGAACACAGTGTTTTTGCTGCAATTAACTTGGATATTGTTTGTTGCTTGGCCAACGTTGCCTTGCGACAACTCTTCGCTGCCGCTTTTTGCAATGTGAGTGCCGAAATCAATGTCTGCACCGGCAGTAGCATCGCCTTCGGCTGAAATTGCGCTTGATTTGCCGCTTTGAACGGTAAAGACTTCGCAAGAACCTGCCAGTTGCAATTTGACATTGAAATAAGCATCTGTGTTGCTAGGAACAACAGCTGCCATTGCAGCATTGCCCATCATCATGAGGGAAGCCAGAGTCAGAGAAGTTAAAGTAAAACGTGTTTTCATCGGATTTATCCTTATATGTGAGTTTAGATGTGTATGACACAGTCTCCGTAATATTTCTGTGTGCCGGTTATACGGTAGGTTTTTATGCCTGAACGGTATATATGACATTATTATGATTTGTGATTATTATTGCAATCGTTATTGTTTTTTATTTTATAAGTTCCTGTGTTTTTTGTAAATTTTTGTATTATTTTTTGTTGTTTTTTTGCAAAGTGAAAGGCTTGGTCGGTTGATTAAAAGGATAAAAGGTCGTCTGGAGGCAGTATTCAAGGTTTGCGGGGTTTTTAAATCGCATTGATTTGAAAACCTGGAAATGTCGGAATTGTATGCGGGAAACGCCGCATTAAAAGGCAAGGTCGTCTGAAAGCATTTATAATCCCGCTTTCAGACGACCTTTTGAACATTCGTTCTCTCAATAAAATTGACCTTATGAAACCCAAATTCATCACTCTGGACGGCATAGACGGCGCGGGCAAATCGACCAATCTTGCCGTTATCCGCCAATGGTTCGAATCCCATCATCTTCCCGTATTGTTCACCCGCGAGCCGGGCGGTACGCCTGTCGGCGAGGCTTTGCGCGAAATTTTGTTGAACCCTGAAACCAAGGCGGGATTGCGCGCGGAGACGTTAATGATGTTTGCCGCGCGGCAGCAGCATCTTGAAGACGTTATCCTGCCTGCGCTGGCGGACGGCGTTCATGTCGTTTCCGACCGTTTTACCGATGCGACTTTTGCGTATCAGGGCGGCGGGCGCGGCGTTCCTCTGCAAGATATTGAAATACTGGAAAATTGGGTGCAGGGCGAGTTTGGCCCTGATTTGACTTTGCTACTGGACGTGCCGCTGGAAGTGTCGATGGCGCGTATCGGGCAGACGCGCGAGAAAGACCGTTTCGAGCAGGAGAAGGCGGATTTTTTCACCCGCGTGCGTGCTGTTTATCTTGAGCGTGCTGCCGCGCATCCCGAGCGCTATGCAATCATTGACAGCAACCGGAGTTTGGAAGAGGTAAGGGCAGATATCGAACATGCGTTGGCGCGCAGTTTCGGCATGGATATTTAAAACCGAATGAAGGTCGTCTGAAAGTATATGTTTTGCTTCAAAATTAGCTGTTTCAGATAGAAAATAGCGGTATGCGCCGTATTGGGAACATGATAAAATTACAGCCCGTTACAAAGTAGTTTCATTTATGAATAAATGATTTTGTGGCGGCAAACGTCCCGAAACCAACGTTTCAGACGACCTCAACTCAAAATCTCTCTCGCAACAGGATCGAAAAATGGAAAACTCATTGAAAGAAGCCGCACTGAAATTTCACGAATTCCCCGTGCCGGGTAAAGTCTCCGTTACCCCCACCAAATCGCTGGCCACTTCCAAAGACTTGGCTTTGGCGTACTCACCAGGCGTAGCGGCTCCTTGTATGGAAATCCATGCCGATCCGCAAAATGCGTACAAATACACCGCCAAAGGCAACTTGGTTGCCGTGATTTCCAACGGTACTGCTGTTTTGGGCTTGGGCAATATCGGTGCATTGGCAGGCAAACCTGTGATGGAAGGCAAAGGCGTATTGTTCAAAAAATTCGCCGGCGTGGACGTATTCGACATCGAAATCGATGAAAAAGACCCGCAAAAACTGGTGGACATCATCGCAGCACTGGAGCCGACTTTCGGCGGCATCAACCTCGAAGACATCAAAGCACCGGAATGCTTCTACATCGAACGCGAACTGCGCAAACGTTGCAAAATCCCCGTATTCCACGACGACCAACACGGTACCGCCATCATCACCGCCGCCGCCGTATTGAACGCCTTGCGTTTTACCGGCCGTAAAATCGAAGAAGCAACTTTGGTTTGCTCCGGCGCGGGTGCGGCTGCGATTGCCTGCTTGAACCAACTGCTCGATTTAGGCCTGAAGCGCGAAAACGTAACCGTTTGCGACTCCAAAGGCGTGGTTCATAAAACCCGCGAAGACAAAGACCGTATGGACGAGTCCAAAAAGTTCTATGCCATCGAAGACAACGGTCAATGTGTGCTTGCCGATGCCGTCAAAGGCAAAGACATCTTCTTGGGTCTCTCCGGCGCGAACCTGTTGACGCCTGAAATGTTGAACACCATGAACGCCAAGCCCATCGTGTTCGCTATGGCAAACCCGAATCCGGAAATCCTGCCTCCGCTGGCGAAAGAAACCCGTTCGGATGTGGTCATCGGTACCGGCCGTTCCGACTTCCCGAATCAAGTGAACAACGTATTGTGCTTCCCGTTCATCTTCCGCGGCGCATTGGATGTCGGTGCAACCACCATCAACGAAGAAATGAAACGCGCCTGCGTGTACGCCTTGGCAGATTTGGCAATGGAAGAGGTAACCGAAGAAGTGGTTGCCGCATACGGTAAAAAATTCGAATTCGGCGCGGAATACCTGATTCCGACCCCGTTCGACTCCCGCCTGCTGCCGCGCGTTGCTTCGGCTGCCGCCAAAGCTGCGATGGAAAGCGGCGTGGCAACCCGTCCGATTGCAGACTTGGAAGCCTACGCTGCCAAACTGAGCGAGTGGAAACTGTAATCCGGTTTTAATTTGAATGTGATGTAGAAAAGGTCGTCTGAAAATTTTCAGACGACCTTTTTTGTTTTACAGAAGCTTCAGCAAATCCAAAGGCGATGCGATGCGGTAGTCGGGTTGCCAAGTTTCGGTACGGTCTTCGGGGGCGATGTAGCCCCATTCGGCGAGGACGGTTTTCATGCCGGCGTTGCGTCCGGCCTGCATGTCGCGTTCGGCATCGCCGACGTAGAGCGCGTGTTGCGGATCGGCGTGGATTTGCTCGCAGGCATGGAACATGGGTTTCACGCTGGGTTTGGATTCGCCGCAGGTGTCGCCGCTGACGACGACGGCGGGCGGGATGACGAAGCCGAGTTTGGGGACGAGTTTGTCGGTGAAGCGCATGGGTTTGTTGGTGATGATGCCCCATTTGATGCCGCGTTTGTCGAGTTCGGCAATCATTTCGTTCACGCCGTCGAAGAGCGCGGTGTCTTGGGCATAGCGGCTGTCGTATTCGTCGAGGTATTCGGTGCGCCATTGGGCGTAGTCGGGATGGTCGGGGGTGATACCTGCGCCGAGTTTGAGCAGACCTGCTGCGCCGTGGCTTGCTTGGGTGCGGATTTCGTCCATGCTTTTTGCGGGCAGACCGTGACGGGTGAGCAGGGTGTTGAGTGCGCCGCCGAGGTCTAGGGCGGTGTCGGCGAGCGTGCCGTCGAGGTCGAACAATACGGCTTGTATCATGTGTTTTCCTTTGGTTTTTCTATGGGGTCGTCTGAAAAGGGTTTCAGACGACCTTTGGGTTTAGTGGTGGTGATGGTGCGTGCCGTCGGTTTCGTTGGCACACAAGACGCTATCGGGATGCGGGTGGCGTTCGCTTTCGATTTGGATGGTGCAGTGTCCGATGTTTTTGTGGGACAACTCGTGTTCGATGCGGTAGGCGATTTGTTCGGATTCGGCAACGGTTATGCTGCCGTCTACGACAATGTGGCAGGATAATACGTTGATATTGCTGGTAATCGTCCAAACGTGTAAGTCGTGGACGGATTTGACGCCTTCGGTGTTGCGGATGACGGCGAGCAGGTCGTCGGTGTGGATGTTTTCGGGCGCACCTTCCATCAGGATGTGCAGCGTTTGTTTGAGCAGGCTCCAGCCGCTGCGTCCGACCAACGCGGCAACGAACACGCTGGCGAGCGGATCCGCCCATTTCCAACCGAACGCCATCATGAGTACGGCGGCGGCAATCGCGCCGACCGAGCCGACAAGGTCGCTTAAAACGTGCAGATACGCGCCGCGCATGTTGACGTTGGCTTCGGTATCGCTGTTTTTCAGCATGTAAACCGCCACGCCGATGTTGACCAGCAGACCGACGACGCTGATAACGAGCATTCCCAGCGTGGCGATTTCGGGCGGATAAAGCAGGCGTTTGACGGCTTCGTAGAAAATCAGCACGGCGATGACCGCCAGCGACAGGCCGTTGAACATGGCGGTGAGAATTTCGAAACGTTTGTAGCCGAAGGTCTTTTGCAGCGTGGTTTCTTTTTCGCCGAGTTTGAACGCCCACAACGCCACACCCAAGGAAAATGCGTCGCTGAACATATGCCCCGCGTCGGAAAGCAGCGCGAGCGAGTGGGTCAGCCAGCCGCCGAACGCTTCCAGCAGCATAAAGGCGGCGATGATGATGAACGACACGCGCAATACTTTTTTGTTGGCGGTATGCGTGTGGGCGTGTGCGTGATGATGGTGTTCGTGATGGTGAGTCGACATAACTTTCCTCAACAGAGGTCGTCTGAAAATCCGGATTCAGGGTTTTCAGACGACCTTTTTGCCTTGTTTCAAACCCTGCTCGAAATCTTCCAACATATCCAGCTCGAAGCGGCTGAAGCCTGCTTTTTCGCGCGCTTCGATGTTCACATAGCCGCGGAAGATAAACATATCGTAACGGGCAATCAGACTGCGGAACAGGGCGACAGGTTCCAAACCGCGTTCGCGGCAGAGGTGTTGATACCAATGGTTGCCGATGGCGACATGGCCCACTTCGTCGCGGTAAATGATGTCCAATACACCGCAGGTTTCTAAATCGCCGCGCTGCTCCACCTTCGCGCGTATCCCCGGCGTAACGTCCAGCCCGCGCGCTTCCAATACGCGCGGCACCAACGCCATGCGCAACAGCGGGTCGTAGGCGGTTTTATACGCCATGTCCCACAAATGGTTGTGCGCCTCGAAATCGCCGTAATCGAAGCCGAAAGCGCTCAGCCTTTCGCGCATCAGGCGGAAGTGGTACACCTCTTCCTTCGCCACCCGCACCCAGTCGCGCACAAATTGAAACGGCAGCGTGCGGAAACGGTATGCCGCGTCCAAAGCCAGATTGATGGCGTTGAACTCGATATGCGCAATCGCGTGCAGCATCGCCGCATAGCCTTCGGCCGTGTTCATCTTGCGCGGCGTCAGTTGCGATGGCGCGACCAAAACAGGCTTCAGCGGTCGTCCCGCGTGGCGGAAGTCCAGCGGCGCGGCGTCTGCCTTAGCCTCTTCCATATTTTGAACGGCGGCAAACGCCTCATCCGTCAGCCGTCCTTTTTCATCAGGGTCGTCTGAAAGCAGGGCAAGTTCGAGCAAAGCATAAATATCAGGTTTCATCCCAAGTCTGCCGTTTTTCGGAAAACAAACATTATAGCGTTTAAAAAAAACAATATAAGGAATATAATCTTTACAATTTGGCGTTGCGCGTCAAAAACCATTAAATACCACAGTTTGCACACTCGGCATACATTAAAGAATTGTGAAACCCGATTGTCTTTTCCGCAGGAAAAAATCCCGCAGCTTCAAAAAATTAGCCCTAGACAACACTGTTTGCAAAATGTAAACCGCCCATAAGCGGCTTGCATTGTTATTTTGTAACATCGATACTGGGCGCCACACCCCTTCCAACAAGGAAAAATAATGATGAAACAACACAACCTGTTCAAACTTCTCGCTGCTTCCGCCTTGACCGCAACCATCGGTTTCGCACAGGCGGGCGCAGTAGATGCACTCAAAAAATTCAACAACGACGCCGACGGTATCAGCGGCAGCTTCACCCAAACCGTCCAAGGCAAAAAGAAAACCCAAACCGCACACGGTACTTTCAAAATCCTGCGTCCGGGCCTCTTCAAATGGGAATACACCAAACCCTACAAACAAACCATCGTAGGCGACGGTCAAACCATTTGGCTCTATGACGTTGATTTGGCACAAGTGACCAAGTCCGCCCAAGACCAAACCATCGGCGACAGCCCTGCCGCCATCCTCTCCAACAAAACCGCCCTTGACAGCAGCTACTCGCTCAAAGAAGACGGCTCGTCCAACGGCATCGACTACGTCTTGGCAACGCCTAAGAAAAACAACGCCGGCTACCAATACATCCGCATCGGCTTCAAAGGCGACAACCTCGCCGCCATGCAGCTGAAAGACAGCTTCGGCAACCAAACTTCCATCACCTTCGGCGGCTTGAACACCAAGCCCAACCTCTCGCGCGGCGCATTCAAGTTCACCCCGCCCAAAGGCGTGGATGTGTTGAGCAACTGATTTTTTGATTATAAAAAGGTCGTCTGAAATCCAATTTTCGGTTTCAGACGACCTTATATATTGCCACCCGAAAGGGACGGCTAACAATACTTAACGCCCTTTTACTTTGAAAGTAACAGGGCTTTTTTGTTGCCCGCCGTTTAAGGGAATCCGCCATGAAAGATAAGAAACAGCACATGAAGCAAGCGTCGGTCGGCAGAGCGGACGACGCGCCCCGCGCGGCGGACGCACTGACGGAAGACGCGCCGCAGTTGCCCCCCTTATCTAACAGGGGGGGTACAGAAACCGAAGACGCCGGTGTATTCCAAGAAGCCTTTGAATGTTACGAAACCTACATATTGGACGGCAAAGGCAACCTCTTAGGCGTTCCGCTCCGTCGCGGTGTATCCGATTCAGCCTTTATCGACCAAATCAGCTTTTCATTCCATGAAAAAACCTTTTTCGACAAATACGGTGTCCGTGTAAGCCTTTTGGAAGACGAAGATTTCATCCGCGCCGCGTCCATGCTCGCCGAAGAAGTTTTCGGTTTCGGTATCTACAAAGAATCCAAAGGCTCGGGCGGTCGTTTCTATGAGCGTTGTTGGTTGATGGGTTCGGAAGACGCCCTGTACGGTCGCGTCCATTTTGGCGGCCAGCAAAATACCATCCTTTTCGAATTGACCGGCACTGGTTGCGGCGTCGCAAAAGAAGACTGGGAATCCCGACTTTTCGCATTCCTGACCAATGCAATCCGCCCAAAAATTACCCGCGTTGACGTAGCCAAAGACTTTTTCAACGGCGAATACAGCCCGAACCAAGCCCGTGAAGACCGCAATAAAGGTCTGTTTACCTGCCATCACGTCAAACCAAAAGGCGAATGCTTGGGTTCCGACTGGGAAGAAGACGACGAAGCCAAAATGACCAAAGGCAAGACCTACGGTATCGGCTCCCGTGAATCGTCCAAATACGTCCGCGTCTATGAAAAAGGCAAGCAGTTGGGCGATAAAACAAGTACTTGGACGCGCTTTGAAATTGAATTCAAAGCAAAAGACATCGTTATCCCTTTCGAAGTTTTGCAGAATCCGGGCGAATATTTCGGCGGTGCATATCCTATTTGCGAACGCTTCGCCCAAAAGGCAACGCGAATACATGCGGTTAAGGAAGATAAGGTCATTTCAGCCGACCGTTATCTTGAATGGGTGAAGAAGCAGTTCGGACGTGCGGCCAACGGTCTGAAATTCATTTTTCCCGAATTAGACAAAGCCAAACTGTTTGAACTGATTGAGCCGAATCATCACAAGCTGCCCAAGTCTTTGGCTCCCGAAGCCTACGACTGCGCCTTTTTGAAAGCCCAAGCCATTCATGAGCAGACCGTATTCAAACCGTACAAAGACCCTTACGACATGTACGAATATTACGCGCGTCTGGAAAAGCAGCTTGAGGAGCAAAAAGACGTCACAAATGAAGAAAGCTACAACAACTTCATATACGACAAATTCGCAAGACTACCGATTTCATGGGCTTAAAGCGTCTGCCCGCAAAGACGTTTAATCACACAAGGAAACCAAAAAATGAATATCCAACTTCAAGGTCACATCGTCGGCGTTAAAAAATTCAACGGACAAATCGAAGGCAAGAACTTCGACTATTGCCGCCTGATTGTCGCCACTCCCTTAGACAGCTCTCAAGGCAACGCATTGGGCAGCTCTACCACTGAATACGATTTCGGCGGTTCTGCCAATTTCGAGCAGTTCAGAAACGCCCAATTTCCGATCGAAGCAAACCTTAACGTAGAAATCGTCACTACGGGCAAAACCCAAAAACTGAAAGTCATCGGTTTTCAACCCGTTAAGAAAGGCTGATTGAATGCAGAAAGTCTATGTTGTCCAGTCCGTATCAACAGGGGACTTTCTGTACCTTTCCCCTGAAACGGGTGACATCGGACATACCAAATTAATCACCAATGCCGATTATTTCTACGACTTCGAAGAAGCGATTAACGCAGGCTTGGAAGAAATCGGCAACCAATACGAATTTGTCGTATTCGGATTTTTGAAAGACTGAATTTTAAAGATTCAGACTCGGCGGGCGGTCTGAAAAACCCTTTCATAAAGCCCGCAAAACCAAA
>NZ_AEPF01000028.1 GCF_000193735.1 Neisseria sicca 4320 | reverse complement strand
TAAAACAATGATGCGCGGTGGTAGCTCAGTTGGTTAGAGTACCGGCCTGTCACGCCGGGGGTCGCGGGTTCGAGCCCCGTCCGCCGCGCCAAATTTCAAAAATACCGGCTTTGCCGGTATTTTTTGTGCGTAAGAAACGAACGTGGAGAGGACGGCTATTTGGTTTTCAGACGACGACTTATAGAGATTTCACTTTAAAGCAGGATAGGGTAGAGGAATGGTCGGCTGTATAGAGTCTGCAGTTGATTTACCTTGAGCTTTCGAATCTTAGTAAATCGTGTTCTCTTTGAGTTAAGGTGAGGTAACGTTGTTTTGGTTTGAAGTCAATCTATTGTAGGTTCTAATTTTGTTTAGGGTCGTCTGAAAACAGAAATCCATACCGGATTCTGCTTTTCAGACGACCTTTATGATTTGCAGGAACGATGTTTCCAAGTCTGAAGCTCAACGCCAGGCGGCGACAAACTCGTTCCAATGCTGCTTGTCCTGAGCCTGTCCGGTCAGGTAATGCTTCAGCCGTTTGACTTCCACTTCATACTCGTCCGCGTCCAAAGCGCCGCTCATCAGGCGAAAGCGCAGGAACATCAAATAAGTGTTTGCCGCATCGGTTTCACAATAGTCGCGGATGTCTTTCAGACGACCTGCGTGGAACGCCTCCCAAACTTTGCTGCCGTCCATGCCCAATTTACCGGGGAAGCCGCAAAGCTTCGCCATATCGTCCAGCGGCACATTGGCACGCGGCTGGTACAGGGCGAGCAGGTCCATCAGGTCGCAATGGCGGTTGTGGTAGCGGCTGATGTAGTTGTTCCACTTGAAATCGCGGCTGTCGCCGAAATCGCCCTCGCCCATATCCCAATAACGCGCCGCCGCAATGCCGTGTATCAGCGCGCGGTAATGCAGGACGGGCAGGTCGAAGCCGCCGCCGTTCCAGCTCACCAATTGCGGCGTATGGCTTTCGATAAGGTCGAAAAACTTGGCGATCATTTCCTCTTCGCTGTCGTGCATCTCGCCTATGGTGCCGACGTGGATTTTGTCTTGCCCCCAGCGCATACAGCAGGAAATGGCGACCACTTGGTGCAGATGGTGCTGCATAAAGTCAGAGCCGTTTTGGGCGCGGCGTTTCTGCTGGGCAAACAAGACGACCTCGTCGTCCGGCAAAGAAGCAGGCAGATCGTACAACAGGCGGATGCCGTTCACATCAGGCACGGTTTCAATATCGAAAGCCAAAATCGGGGTCATGGGCGACTCCTCAAATTCAATCAAAACAGATTAAAACAGACAACAGGATAACGGCATTGTGGCATGTTTCCGCATTTATTGACAGTCAAATCACACCGCCGACCTGCCATTCCATCCGCCTGTACACCTACCCAAAACACCGTCAAAACAGTAAAATCCCCCTTTTACCCCAATCCGAAACATAAGCCATGCTCACCTTCCAACAAATCATCTTCAAACTGCAAACATTCTGGGCAGACAAAGGCTGCACCGTCATCCAACCTTTCGACATGGAAGTCGGCGCCGGTACTTCCCACCCCGCTACCTGCCTGCGCGCGCTCGGTCCCGAGCCTTGGTTTGCCGCCTACGTCCAACCCAGCCGCCGCCCCAAAGACGGCCGCTACGGCGATAACCCCAACCGCCTGCAACACTATTATCAATTCCAAGTCGCCCTCAAACCCGCGCCCGCCAATATTCAAGACCTTTATCTCGACTCTCTGCGCGAATTGGGCATCGACCCCAAAGTCCACGACATCCGCTTCGTCGAAGACGACTGGGAAAACCCCACCCTCGGCGCATGGGGCTTGGGCTGGGAAGTTTGGCTCAACGGCATGGAAGTGACCCAGTTCACCTACTTCCAACAAGTCGGCGGCATCGACTGCACGCCTGTACTCGGCGAAATCACCTACGGCATCGAACGCTTGGCGATGTACCTGCAAGGCGTGGAAAACGTCTACGACCTCGTTTGGGCAAAAACGCTGGACGGCAATACCGTCACCTACGGCGACGTGTACCACCAAAACGAAGTCGAACAATCCACCTACAACTTCGAATACAGCGATGCCGACTGGCTGCTGCGCCAGTTCAACGACTACGAAGCGCAAGCCAAACGCCTGCTCGCCGAAGAAAACGCCAGCCTCGCCCTGCCCGCCTACGAGCTGGTCCTCAAAGCCGGACACACCTTCAACCTATTAGATGCACGCGGCGCCATTTCTGTTACTGAACGCGCCACCTACATCGGCCGCATCCGTGCCCTCAGCCGCACCGTAGCGCAGAAATACGTCGAAAGCCGCGAGAAACTGGGCTTCCCGTTGATTAAAAAATAACGATACGTCGTCTGAAACAGGTTTTCAGACGACCTTTATTGCGTATTCATTAATACAGGCCGTACGGCATATGCAGGCTTTATAAGCAGGACCTACGGACAAACAGAAAGTCTCCCATGACAACCCAAACCCTTTTAATCGAACTCCTTACCGAAGAACTCCCCCCCAAAGCCCTGAATAATTTAGGCAACCACTTCGCCGCTTCTGTTGCCGAAGGCTTGGAAAAAGCGCAACTGATTGACGGCGAAGCCGAATTTACCGCCTACGCCTCGCCGCGCCGTTTGGCTGTTCAAATCAAAAACGTTAAAGCCGTTCAAGCTGATCAGAAAATCGTGAAAAAAGGCCCTGCCGTGGCGAATGCCATGAAAGACGGTGTACCGACCAAGGCTTTGGAAGGTTTTGCGCGCGGTGCTGGGGCGAAAATCGAAGACTTGACCATCGTCCACGACGGTAAGCAGGATGTGTACGCCTACGAATACGTCCAAACCGGCAAACCGTTGGGCGAACTCTTGGAAGACATTATCAATCAAGCCGTTAAGAAACTGCCGATTCCCAAAGTGATGCGTTGGGGCAGCAGCACGTTTACCTTCGTGCGCCCCGTTCACGGGCTGATTGTGCTGCATGGAGACGACATCGTGGACGTCAGCGTCTTGGGCCTGCAAAGCGGCAATCAAACCTTGGGACATCGCTTCCTGTCCAACGGCGAAATCACCATTGAAAACGCCGACAGCTACGCCGCACAAATGCGCGAGCAAGGCAAAGTCGTCGCTTCGTTTGCCGAGCGCAAAGCCGCCATTCAAACGGCCTTGAGCGAACAGGCAGGTCGTCTGAAAGCCACCGTAGCCGCCGATGAAGCCCTGTTGGACGAAGTGACCGCGCTGGTTGAATGGCCTGTGGTATTGGAAGCCGGTTTTGAAGAACATTTCCTCGCTGTGCCGCAGGAATGCCTGATTCTGACCATGCAGCAAAACCAAAAATACTTCCCGCTGCTCGACCAAAACGGCAAATTGATGAACCGCTTCCTGCTGGTCTCCAACCTGCAAACCGAAGACCCGTCGCACATCATCCAAGGCAACGAACGCGTCTTGCGCGCGCGCCTGTCTGATGCCGAGTTCTTCTACAAGCAAGACCAGAAAGCGACTTTGGAAAGCCGCCTGCCCAAGTTGGCAAACGTGGTGTACCACAACAAAATCGGTTCGCAAGCCGAGCGTATCGAACGCCTGCAAAGCATCGCCGCCCACATCGCCAAAGCTTTGGGTGCGGACGCTGCCGCAGCCGAACGCGCCGCACGTTTGGCGAAAGCCGACTTGGTTACCGAAATGGTCGGCGAGTTCCCCGAACTGCAAGGTACGATGGGCAAATACTATGCCCGTTTGGACGGCGAAACCGAAGAAATTGCCGAAGCCATTGAGCAACATTATTGGCCACGTTTTGCAGGCGACAATCTTCCTCAAAGCAAAATCGCTATCGCTGTTGCGCTGGCCGACAAACTGGAAACTTTGGTTGGCATTTGGGGTATCGGACAAATTCCTACAGGTGATAAAGATCCTTACGCCTTGCGTCGTGCCACATTGGGTATTTTGCGGATACTAATGTTACCTGAGTGTAAAGGAGATCAATTAGGATTAGGTCAATTAATTAATGAAACATTTCAAACCTTTCCTTGTAGTTGGAAAAATATGGCAAATTCCTTGGAACAGCGACATTTTTTGTCCAACATAACCTCTTTCATAGAGACCCGTTTAGCAATTCTTTTACAAAATGAATATTCGCAAGACGTAATCTCAGCAGTTTTGAAAGGTCCAAAACAAACTCCTGAAGAAAGTAAACGGGGAGTACGCCTTTGGTTTCATAAACTATATAATCTCCATGCCAAACTGCAAGCCGTCGCCGCGTTCAAGCAACTGCCCGAAGCCGCCGCGCTCGCCGCCGCCAACAAACGCGTGCAAAACCTGTTGAAAAAAGCCGATGCCGCGTTGGGCGAAGTCGATGAAAGCCTGCTGCAACAAGACGAAGAAAAAGCCCTGTATGCCGCCGCACAAGGCTTGCAGCCAAAAATTGCCGCCGCTGTTGCCGAAGGCAATTTTCAGACAGCCTTGTCCGAACTGGCTTCCGTTAAACCGCAGGTCGATGCCTTCTTCGACGGCGTGATGGTGATGGTGGAAGACCCCGCCGTAAAACAAAACCGCCTGAACCTGCTGAACCGCTTGGCAGAGCAGATGAACGCAGTAGCCGATATTGCGCTCTTGGGCGAATAATATCGAGCCATAAACAAAGGTCGTCTGAAAACGGACAAGCAGCTTTGCCTAACGTTTTCAGACGACCTTTTTGATTGTTTCAGGTTCGCGGTTGTGGGGTAGGTGGTAGGTAACGGATTTATTATAGTGAACTTATTTTGTTTTCGAGGCTGGCTCTACTATTTTCGTACAAGTGGAAATCCAAAGACTAGAAATCTTGGAAATATTTAAACATTCTTGAACAACTGAAATATAGATTTTCGCTTGCACAAGGGATAACGATGGTGATGTAGTATGGACTTTACTTGCAAATATAATGGAAAAAAGCTTTTAAAGTTTTTGGCATAATTTGCCGATAAAGCTTGTGCCACAAGTTTTGGTTTGCCGGACAGCATATGGTTTGGCAAGTTTGTTCTAAAAATTATTAACCCAATACCTGCTACTTTTTCAAAAAAACGTCGTCTGAAAATTTTTCAGACGACGTTTTTATATTTCATCGTTCAATGGCGTTATTCTGCCGTATCAGAAGCAGCCTCTTTTTGTTCCTTGATTGTCTCCAATGCGGCAAGTTGTTCGGCGACGCCTTGTTCGATTTTGGACAGGCTGGCGGATTTTGCTTCGTGGTAGGCTTCTTCTAAAGCATAGCCGAAGCCTATATCGTCTGTGCCGCCGTGGCTTTTGATGACGATGCCGCGCAGACCGAGCAGAATCGCGCCGTTGAATTTGCGGGGATCCAGTTTGCTTTTCAAGCCTTTCAGGGCGGGGAGGGCGGCGACGGCGGCCATTTTGTTGAACAGGTTGCGTTGGAATTCCTGACGGATGGCTCCGCTCATGAATTTGACCGCGCCTTCGATGGTTTTGAGCATAATGTTGCCAACAAAGCCGTCTGCGACGATAACGTCGGCTTCGCCATATAGGACGCCGTTGCTTTCGATGTTGCCGATGAAATTCAGTTTGCTGCTTTTGAGCAGTTTGAAGGTTTGTTTGACGGTGTCCGTGCCTTTGATGTCTTCGGTGCCGACGTTAAGCAGGCCGACGCGCGGGCTGCCTTTTTGCGGGTAGAGGGCTTGGAAGAGTTCGTTGCCGATGATGGCGAACTGTACGAGCTGTTCGGGCGTGCAATCGACGTTTGCGCCCAAATCGAGGGCGAGGGTCAGGTGTTCGCTGTCGGAGGGCAGGAATTTGGCGATGGCGGGGCGGTCGATGCCGGGAATGGTTTTGAGGACGAAGCGGGCTGTTGCCATGAGCGCGCCGGTATTGCCGGCGGATACGGCGGCCTGCGCGTTGCCTTCTTTAACTTGGTTGATGGCAATGCGCATGGAGGAATCTTTTTTATTTTTCAGGGCAAGCTGCGGAGCTTCGTCCATACCGACGACTTCGGAGGCGTGGAGCACGGTAATGCGATCCATCGGCGCGTTGGCTGCGGAGAGGGATTGGCGGATGGCGGATTCGTCGCCGACCATAATGAGGTGTACGTCTTGCTGCTGTTTCAAAAAGGCAAGGGCACCGGGGACGGTAACTGCGAGACCTGAGTCGCCGCCCATGGCATCTACGGCCAATGTAATCATGTTGTTCTCCGGTTTGTGTGGTGAAGGTAAATAGGGGCAGTATCGGCTGCCTCTGTGGGTTTATTCGGCTTCACAATCGGTTTCAGACGACCTTTGGACGATATGCGGTATGGAGGTCGTCTGAAAATGGGGTGTATGTGTGGTCGGGTGCTTCGGATTGAAGTGTTGCGTTCCACATTCTAATACGTTTTATGAAGATGCGCTGAAAAGAGGCGAAATCGCGTTTTATCGGTATGGTACGGATTTCGCCGTTGCCGTTCCGGGAGAAGGTGGGCTTCTCCATCACGGGCTTATTTTTTGCCTTCAGCAGCGAGGCGGTTGTGTTCGTCGATGTCGAGCGCGTCCCAAGGGTAGTTGATCCACCAGTCTTCTACGGTCAGACCGCTGAAGTAGGGGATACCTTCGGGGATTTTACCGACTTTGGCTTTGATTTTTTCGTGCAAGACGGCTACGGCGATGGTGCCGAAATCTTCTTTTTGCAACTCAGTCAGGCAGAATTCCATGGTTACGCGGCTGTCGTCGACTTCATCGACGACGAGTACGTTTTTGCCTTTCAGTGCGTCAGGGACGGGGTCGAGCCATTGGACTTTTTTGACTTCTTCCGTTACCTGTCCTTCGTTGTCGCTATCGTAATAGGCGGTGGTTACGGCGTAAATCGGGATTTCCAGAAAGCAGCGCAGCATACGGGCGGGGATGAAGCCGCCGCCGCCGATGGCGATCATGGCATCGTATTTGACGCCGGAGTTTTGGATTTTTTCCGCCAACGCTTTGATCACGCGGTGGATGTCGTCGTAGGTGTACCAGATTTTCTGTTTCATGGCGATTCCCGATTGTATTGGGTGTATCAGTTTGAACTGTGAGGATTTCGTGCCGAGTGTTGAGATGGATTCAGGCATGAAGTCGGGCAGTTCGGATGTAATGTAAAAAAGCCAGCATTGCATGGCAATATTCTGGCTTTTTCAGTCAGTCGAATAAGATTATTCGCCTTTGGCTTTCACTACTTTACGACCGCGGTACATACCGTTGGGGGAAATGTGGTGCGGGCGGTGTACTTCGCCGGTTACGCTGTCAACAGACAGAGAAGGCGCGGTCAAAGCGTCGTGAGAGCGGTGCATACCGCGTTTAGAAGGGGATTTTTTGTTTTGTTGAACGGCCATTTCAAGCTCCTAGATAAATAAAACTGTGTCCTGGTTAACTGCTTTTCAAACCTGCTAAAACAGCAAAAGGGTTGGGTTTGTCCTGATTGACTTGTTCCAGCGCGGCATTGTCGCAGTTTTCGTGGCGCGGGGAGAAGGGGAGCGACATTAGGATTTGGTCTTCCACCAACCCGCGTACGTCGAGTTCTTTCTCAATCGGCATGCCTTCCAACTCTTCGTCGGTCAGCATCGCTTCATCCAAGTCCTCTTCATTGGCGAACAAAACAATGCGGCTGGTTTCGTCGAGCGTAAACGGCATGGGGCGGATACATCGTTGGCAAATCAGCGGCATATCGGCTTTGACGTTTAAATCGAGAAACAAACGCTGCAGTCGGTCGCGTCCGCCGCTCAGCGTAAACGACACTTTGGTCTGTTTGTCGGCCGGATAATCGTGTGAACGGACTCGTTCGTCCAATTCCTCAAGCAGGAAGCTGCCTTGCAGGGTCTGCTTTTCGGAGGCGAAAACTTCTGGGTCAATCAAATTAGGGTCTGACATAAACGGGGTATGATATAATTTCGACAGTCTAACGTCAATATTTTTAAGCAAAATATGAGTGCAAAACTGCCTTTGATATTGGGTTCGGGTTCGGTGTTCCGCCGTGTGCAGCTCGAACGTTTGGGCATTGATTTTCAAACTGCCGCGCCTGATTTCGACGAAACGCCTGCTGCGGGTGAAAACGCAGCGGATACTGCCTTGCGTTTGGCAGAAGGGAAGGCGCGTTCGCTGGCGGCTCGATTTCCTGCCGCACTGGTGATCGGCGCGGACCAAGTGGCGTGGTGCAATGACCGCCAGTTGGGCAAGCCGATGAACGTGGCAAATGCACAACAAATGCTTCGGGATTTGAGCGGCAGAAAGATTGAATTTTACAGCGCAATCGTGCTTTTGAATACTGCTTCGGGACGCATTCAGCGGCATGTCGATAACACGTCGGTCGTGATGCGCGCGCTGACAGACGGGCAGATTGAGCGTTATCTGGCACGCGAACCGGACGCGGTTTACTGCGCGGGTGCGGCGAAGAGCGAGGGCTTGGGCGCGGCGTTGCTGGAGCGCATAGACAGCAGCGACCCGAACGCGCTTATCGGTTTGCCCATCTTCAAACTGGTCGAGTTTTTAAAAAACGAAGGCGTAGAAATCATTTAGGTCGTCTGAAAACAGCCGTCTGACAGTTTCAGACGACCTTCCGTATAGGAAACCCATCATGTCCCCGATTCTTTACCTGATTCCCACCCCTTTGGGTGCGCCCGACACCCCCTGCCTGCTGCCGCACGAACAGGCGCAGATTACCGGCTTGACCGATTTTGTCGTCGAAGCCGAGAAAACCGCCCGCGCCCATTTGAAACATTTGGGTATCACGACGCCCATCCGCGAGCTGAACCTGCAAACTTTAAACGAACACACCGACCTGAAAACCCTGCCCGAGCTTCTGAAACCTTTGCAAGAAGGGCGCAGCATGGGCATTCTCAGCGAAGCCGGTTGTCCCGCGGTTGCCGATCCGGGTGCAAATCTGGTGGCATTGGCGCACCGACACGGCTATGAAGTCCGTCCGCTGGTCGGCCCGTCCAGCCTGTTGCTGGCACTGATGGCGTCAGGAGCGAACGGGCAGAATTTCGCGTTCAAAGGCTATCTGCCGTCCGAGAAAAGCGAGCGTATCGAAGCTTTGAAGAGCTTGGAGCAGCGTTCGCGCCAGCAAAACGAAACCCAGCTTTTCATCGAAACGCCTTACCGCAACGACGCGCTGCTCGCCGACGCACTGGAAACGCTGCACCCTGAAACCCGCCTCTGCACCGCAACCGACCTGACTTTACCGACGCAGGAAATCATCAGCCAAACCGTTGCCGCTTGGCGGAAATTGAAAACGCTGCCGAATTTGAAAAAACGCCCGACGATATTTGTGTTGCACGCAGGTTAGAAAGTAGGGGCGGGCGGTTTGACCGATTAGCCATCATACTGAAAAAGGTCGTCTGAAACCTTCCAGATAAGGTTTTCAGACGACCTTTGCTTTATCTAAAGCTTATCCCTGCTTCAACATCATGCTGCCCATTTGACCCAGCCCATCGCCCAAGTCAGCAGAATCAATCCGCCGAAGACGATGCGGTAGTAGGCAAACGGAACGTAGTTTTTGCTGGATACGAATTTCAGCAGCGATTTAATCGCCAGGAAACCTGCCAAGAAGGCGGCGATGAAACCGACGGCAATCAGGCCGACATCTTGCAAAGTAAAAAGTTTGTAGTTTTTCAATACGTCATAGCCGGTAGCGGCAATCATCATCGGCACGGCGAGGAAGAAAGAAAATTCGGTCGCAGCTTTGCGCTCGATGCCCCACAGCATACCGCCCATAATCGTACTGCCCGAACGCGAAGTCCCCGGCACCAGCGCACAAACTTGGGCGCAGCCGACCACAAGCGCGTCAATCGGGCGCATTTCATCCACGCTTTTGACTTTCGGCTTGATTTTGCTTTGACGTTTTTCGACCCACAGAATAAAGAGTCCGCCCAATACCAACATGGTGGCGACGGTAATCGGTTTAAATAAATCTTCTTTAATTTGTTTGCTGAACAGCAAACCTACGACTGCCGCAGGCACGAACGCGATGGCAAGGTTCAGTACAAAGCGGTTGGCGGCACGGTCTTTGCCCAGTCCGGACAAAACGGAAGTGAAACGCTGACGATACTCAAAAATCACGGCAAGGACCGCGCCCAGTTGGATAGCGATCTCAAAGACTTTGCCGTTGCTGTGGAAATTGAGCAAATCGCCCAATACAATCAAGTGGCCGGTACTTGAAATCGGCAGAAATTCCGTCAAACCTTCCACAATGCCCATAATCAGGGCTTTTAATAAAGTCAAAATGTCCATATTGCTTTCTTTTTTGGTTTTCAGACGACGTTTGCCCGTCTGGATTTCAGGATAAAGCGGTATCAGAATCGGAAAACTGCTGCGGTATGGCGGTGTTTGCCCTATCCCTCAGCAGTATCGTTTTTATGGATTTTATAGTGGATTAAATTTAAACCAGTACGGCGTTGCCTCGCCTTAGCTCAAAGAGAACGATTCTCTAAGGTGCTGAAGCACCAAGTGAATCGGTTCCGTACTATTTGTACTGTCTGCGGCTTCGTCGCCTTGTCCTGATTTTTGTTAATCCACTATACGCCGCCCAAAACAAACAGACAGTTCGGAAACCGCCTTATCTTTTGCGGTCATTCCGAAACTGTCTGGATAAATTCCGTCAGCGCGCGGCTTTGCCGGAACGCTCTTGGCGGACTTTATTAATCAGCTCGCCTATGGTTTTCTGCCCATTCGCCCAATCGCTGCTGAATATGACCCGATATTTGCCGCCGACGATGACGTCCGGCGTGCCTTCGATATGGTAGGTCTCGGTCAGGCTTTGCATTTTTTTAGCGGCTGCAAGGCTCGCGGGTGCGTCGTATGCGGCGATCAGTTTTTTGCTGTCAAAGCTTTTTTGTGCCGCCGCCCAGCTTTTGAAAGTGGCGGTATCCGCCAAATTGATTTTCTGTTCGTGTACGGCTTTGAAAATAGCGGGGTTTGCCTGATACTTCAAACCCGAAGCGTTAACCGCCGCGGCAACCCGCGCCAAGCCCAACATTTCAGGCATCCAGACGACGTGTTCGGTACGCAGGTAAACGTCTTTCGGGAAAGTTTTGCTGTATGACAGCAAGACGGGATCAAAGTTTTGGCAATGTACGCAGAAATAGCCGAAAAATTCCAAAACTTCGATTTTGGATGCGTCTTGTTGCGGAATCGGTTTGTTCAAAACCGTGTAATCTACGCCTTCGACCGCAGCCTGCGCGCTTGCAGAAAAGGCAAGCACAAGGCTGAGGAGGACGGCTGCCGGTCTAGTTGTCCGTTTCATTGCCGCCCCCTTATTGAGCCGAACGCATCAGGCTGTTGATATTGTGTTTTTGCAAGTCTTTCTGAACGTTTTTCGCGGCTTCAGACGACATACTGTTGCTTTGTACGCGGTAAACGGTTTTGTCGCCGTTGGTGCGCTCGACCACTTTGGACGAAATGCCCAGCATGGCGAGTTTGGCACGTTGCGCGTCGGCGCTGTTGCGGTCGGCGTACGAACCCATTTGCAGGATGACTTTTTTACCGCCTTCCGCAGTTTTGGCTTCGGCTTTGGCGGATGATTTGTCTGCTTCGGCTTTCTTCACTTCTTTCGCCGCGCCTTTATTCGCTTCCTGACGGGCTTTTTCGATGCTGCCGCTGTTCAGGATTTGTTCGGGAGTCGGTTTGTTGGTTTTAGCCGTTTCGGTTTTCTTGGCTTCGGCGGCTTTCTTCTCTGCCGCTTTTTTCTCAGCAAGTTTGCGCTCGGCGCGCGCTTTTTGTTTGTCGGTCAACTCGGCTGCCTTTTGGGCTTTATCGGCGGCATCTTTGTCGGCTTTGGCTTTTTCTGCGCGTTTTTTCGCAAGCTCTGCCTTTTTCTCGGCAAGTTTTTGTTTCAACTCGCGTTCGGCAGCGTCTTTGTCTTCTTTTTCAGCTTCGCGCAGGGCTTTTTCTGTTTCGCGGGCTTCGTCTTCCGCTTCTCGGACGGCACGTTCTTTTTCCGCTTTTTCTTTGTCTGCGCGCTCTTTGTCAGCTTTGGCTTTATCTGCCTTTTCTTGCGCTTCTTTCTCGGCGCGTTCTTTTTCTTTGGCTGCCGCATCATCGTCAGCCTCGCTGCGTTTCGCCTCAGGCTTAACCTCTTCGGTCGGGCGCTCTTTCTCTACGGGAACAACGACAGGTGGTTCTTCCGCTTCAGGCTTGGCTTCAGGCTTAGCCTCAGGTTTGGATTTTTCCTGCGGCTTGAGGATTTCAGGCTCGGTTTGCTGTTTTTGCGGCTCGGTCGCGCCTTTGAAGGCGTTCGGCGTGTCTTGATTCAGAAAATACAGGATGCCCCCGATCACGCCGGTAGCGAGGAGGAGGCCGAAGAAAAAGCCGAAAAGGCCTTTGCCGTATTGAGTGTTCTTATTCATGAGATACCTATATTGATGATGCCGTTCAGACGACCTTTTGGCGGCAGATGAATCTGCTGCTGCCATCGGCAGGGACGGGTCATTTTATCAATATCCTTTATATTGGGCAAAAGTGCGCCGTTTGTTTACATGGTTTTTACGAAAACCGCCGTGATGTTAGGACGTACTGACAGTTTGTCGACAACAGAATTTTTCCTTATAAAACAAGATATTCCGCACTTAAAACATCAGCAAGATACCCAATCTTTTTCAGCTTTTTATCTTGAATCTTCCGTTTTCAGTATTCAAGGGCGGCCGGTCTCAAGCAGTTAGGACAAGTTGGGTGTGAGCGGTTTTATCCATTACCGTATCAACCATTCCAAGGAGTTTGCAGACCGTCAGAACCACATCAACGGTATCGAGAACTTTTGGAATCAGGCAAAGCGGGTTTTACGCAAATACAACGGAATTGACCGAAAATCTTTTCCACTATTCTTAAAAGAATGCGAATTCCGGTTTAACTTCGGCACACCGTCTCAACAGCTTAAAATTCTGCGGGATTGGTGTGGAATTTAGAACCAATCTACGTCAGCCCCTAACATTTTGATTATTTGTTCCTACAAATGCAAATTTGCTTCTCCATTTTTATTAGCCATAACGATGGTGCTGATTTACTTGTATGTACTGTTTCCACTTAATTATATTAATGATCTTAAAAGGTTATATTTGTTAATTAAAAACTATATTTTATTGATAAATCAATACTCAAATTTAGTCTATAATCAGACTGTGTTTTAAGCTAACCTTTCTTTAATTCAAAACAGAAATTTGCTAACCTACTTTCAATTCATGTATATGTTACATATATAAAATCTGATATGGTGTGTGCTTTTGTAAAATCATAGTAACCCTCTGGTATCTGAAATAAATTATCCATGACCCATTTTTCCAAAAAAACTTTATCCTCATGATAATTATTAAAAAACATAATTTTAATTTCTGAAAACTTTTTAAATTTTTCAAATAAGCTATTATGGGCAAAAACAAAAGGAATCATACAGTTTAATAATATAAAATCAGTTTCTTTCTCCCCATGAAAAGCAACCCAATTTTCAATTCCTTTATCCCAATCCGTCTCGAATGAAAAATAATTTGATATTAAAAAAATAGATTTTTTTAAAGAGATTGCATCATACCTACGCTCCATACCCCATAAAAAATCCTGTGTCAAATCGTAAAAAACACTAGTTTTCTGGCATCGCATAAATAACCCCATTGTCTTTCCGATAAACATTAATAACTTTTGTAGGCTTACCATTTGCATATCCTACAATCTCTGAAGACAGAGTTGATTTACCATATCAGGTCGTCTGAAAATTTTTTACAACGCGCGGCGGAAGCTGACGGCTTTCAAAACATGGCTTCTACCGACTTCTTCATCGCCTGCCAAATCCGCCAGCGTACGCGCCACGCGCATGATGCGGTGGAAGCTGCGGGCGGAGAGGGAGAGTTTTTCCAACAGGCTGCCCAAGGCTTCCTGCGCTTCTTTTTGGATGCGTGCGGACGTATCGAGTTCACTGACGCTTAAGGCGGCATTCACTTTGCCTTGCCGCGCGTATTGTTTGTAGCGGGCGGCGATCACGCGCTCTAACACACATGCGCTGCTTTCCCCTGCTTCCTGCTGCATCAGTTCGGCGGCGGACAGGCTGGGGACTTCGATGGTCAAATCGATGCGGTCAAGCAGCGGGCCGGAAATCTTGCTGCGGTAACGCGCAACGCTTTCGGGCGTGCAGCGGCAGGGTTTGACGGGATGCCCGAGATAACCGCACGGACAAGGGTTCATGGCGGCGACAAGCTGGAATTTGGCGGGGTAGACGGCTTGACGCGCCGCGCGGGAAATGTGGATTTCGCCGTTTTCCAAAGGTTCGCGCAAAACTTCCAAAACTTTGCGGTCAAACTCGGGCAGCTCGTCCAAAAACAAAACGCCGTGATGCGCCAATGAAATTTCGCCCGGACGCGGATCGGAACCGCCGCCGACCATGGCTGCCGAACTGGCACTATGGTGCGGGCTGCGGAAAGGACGGTGGCTGTCGAGTTGTTGCTGGTGGTTGGGCAGGAGCGAACGCAATGCCCATACTTCGACCAATTCGTCTTCGGTCAAAGGCGGCAGAATGCCGGGCAGCCGTTGGGAAAGCATGGACTTGCCCGTTCCCGGCGGCCCCATCATCAAGAGGCTGTGTCCGCCCGCGGCGGCGATTTCCAAAGCAAGGCGGGCGGTGTGTTGACCTTTGACATCGATGAGGTCGGGCAGTTTGGCGTTTTCAGACGACCTCTGCGGAACTTTGCAGTCGGTTTGCGCCAAGGGTTCGATGCCGTTCAAATGAGCAGCGACTTCACCCAACGAACGCGCGCCGTAAACGGTAATGCCGCGCATCACGGCGGCTTGTTCTGCGTTTTCCTGCGGCAGGACGAAAGAACGCCCTGCCTGCATCCCCTGCCACGCCATCGCCAACGCGCCGCGCACAGGGCGCAACATGCCGGAAAGTGCCAATTCGCCGGCAAACTCATACTGCGCGAGCTTTTCGGGTGCGATTTGTCCGGATGCGGCGAGGATACCCAGCGCAATCGGCAGGTCGAAACGTCCCGATTCTTTGGGCAGGTCGGCGGGGGCGAGGTTGACGGTGATTTTTTTGGCGGGGAAGTCGAAACCGCTTTGGATGATAGCGGCGCGCACGCGGTCGCGGCTTTCTTTGACTTCGGTATCGGGCAATCCGACGATATTGAAATGAGGCAGGCCGTTGGCAAGGTGGGCTTCCACTTCGACCAACGGCGCATTCATACCGCTCAAGGCGCGGCTGTAAACCAATGCAAGCGACATGTATCAGACGACCTTATTCGCCGGCTTCGGTTTGCTGTTTGATTTCTTCGACGGCTTCTTGGGCTGCGGCTTGCGCGGCTTCCAATGCGGTCTGTTCCGGCTCTTGCGCGGCTTCAAGTTTTGCCAGACGCTCTTCCAGCTCGACCAGCTTGGTGCGGGTTTTAATCAACACCTGTTGCTGGATGTCGAATTCTTCGCGCGTGACCAAGTCCATACGGTTGAACGCGCTGCCGAGCATGGCTTTGACGTTTTTCTCCATGTCTTTGGCGGGGCTGTTGGCGATGGTTTCGCTGATTTTGGCGCTGACTTCTTCAAAGAGTTGTTTGCCGAACATAATCCGTATCCTTTATATCAGAATATATAAAATTCAAGCGGCTATTGTATAAGGAAAAAGGTCGTCTGAAAACACTCATAACAGGCTTGCCCAGCCATAATCCGTGTTTTCAGACGACCTTGGTAATGAGTGGAAAAGTAGCGTGGGCTTTGCCCTTGAAAAATATGTCGGTCTAATCTGTTTTGTGCGATGGGCAAAATATCCTGATTTTCGTGGGCGAAGCCTACGCTACGGTTACGGCGGGTATTTTATTCAAATCCATAATAAAAGGTCGTCTGAAAACAAAGGTAGCGGGTTTTTCTAAAACCACCACTGCGTTTTCAGACGACCTATTGTGTACATATATTTTTAATCAAACAGCAAAATCAGAAACAAAATAACCGCAATCACGCCCAGCCACATGCTTTGCCGCTGCTGCACTTTGACCAAATGGATGTAGGCATCGCGCATTTCCTGCTGGCGGTTTTCGTCAACCAGCGCGCTGATTTTGCGCGGCAGGGAAGGGATGATTTGCGCCCAGTCGGGGGCTTCGTTTTTGAGGTTGCGCAAAAAGGCTTTCGGGCCGACCTGTTCGTTCATCCACTTCACTAAAAACGGTTTGGCGGTTTTCCACAAGTCCAAATCGGGATCAAGCTGCCGTCCCAAGCCTTCGATGTTGAGCAGCGTTTTTTGCAGCAATACAAGCTGCGGCTGAATTTCGACATTGAAGCGGCGGCTGACTTCAAACAGACGCATCAGCACCAAGCCGAAGGAGATTTGCGAAATCGGTTTGTTGAACACCGGTTCGCACACGGCGCGGACGGCGGCTTCCAATTCTTCCGCGCGCGTGTCGGCGGGCACCCAGCCTGATTCGATGTGGGCGGTGGCGACGCGGTGGTAATCGCGGTTGAAAAAGGCGAGGAAGTTGATGGCGAGATAGCGTTTGTCGTAGTCGGTCAGCGTGCCGACGATGCCGAAATCGAGGGCGATGTAGCGGTTGTCGGCGGCGACCAAAATGTTGCCAGGGTGCATATCGGCATGGAAAAAGCCGTCGCGGAAGACTTGTGTGAAGAAGATTTCCACGCCGTAATCGGCAAGTTTGTGCAAATCGATGCCGTCGGCTTTGAGTTTGGCGATGTCCGATACGGGCGTGCCGTCCATCCATTCGATGGTCAGCACGTCGCTGGTGCAGTAGTCGTAAAACACTTTAGGCACAATCAGCATATTGCTGTTTTGGAAATTGCGTCCGAGCTGGCTGGCATTGGCGGCTTCGCGCATCAAGTCCAACTCGTCATGCAGATATTTATCGAACTCTGCTACCACTTCGCGCGGTTTCAAACGTTTGCCGTCGGCAAACAGACGCTCGACCCAAGCCGCGCCGAAACGCATCAGCGACAAATCCTGTTCGATCACGGGCAAAAGGTTGGGGCGCAAGACTTTGACCGCCACTTGTTCGCCCGAATGAAGCCGGGCTTTGTGTACTTGGGCGATGGATGCGCTGGCGACAGGCTCGGTTTCAAATTCCGCATACAGCGTTTCGATGGATTGCCCCAGCGATTTTTCGATTTGCTCCCGCGAAAGCTGCGCGTCAAACGGCGGGACTTTGTCTTGCAGCTTTGCCAGTTCGAACACGTAATCGTGCGGAATCAAATCGGGGCGCGTAGAGAGAACCTGTCCGAACTTGATGAAAATCGGCCCCAGGCTCTCTAGGGCAAGGCGCAGGCGGACGGCAGGCGGTTCGTTTTCAAATTCAGACGACTGCGGCAGCATTTTCAACAGCGTCCGCGCCCAGCCCGGACGGACAAGCGCGGCAAACAGTTCGGCGAGGTGGTAAAGGTAAAGCGTGCGGAGGATGGTTTTGATGCGTTTGAGCCGTTTCATGAGAATATATTGCGCGACAGTCGGTAATGCAGGGATTATATAGGAAACGGCAGGCCGTTGGCGGGCTGGTTTTTGAAAATGTCGTCTGAAAATGAAGCAAGGTGGTTTTAAAGTAGAATTTGGGTTGATCTGTTTTGGGTGTTGTTTAACTACTGGAAAATTGTGCGGATTGTTTGAGTATTAGGAAAGATAGTTTCAGTGTTTAAAAACAAGATTTTTTAATGGATTTTCATAATATTTTGTTTTACATGGTATTTTGATTGGTATGTCTGCATTGTGCGGTGAACCTGTTTCCGCTGCCTTTGCAAGTGGA
Organism: Neisseria sicca 4320; assembly: GCF_000193735.1. GTDB lineage: Bacteria > Pseudomonadota > Gammaproteobacteria > Burkholderiales > Neisseriaceae > Neisseria > Neisseria sicca_E. The sequence goes on along the minus strand of NZ_AEPF01000028.1, from coordinate 37,422 downwards.
AGTTTTTACGGTATGCTGGATTGGATTATTTACAAATCAATAGGATTTGTTTACTTATCTTGTTGTAATTGAAAATGATTTGTTCCGCGTGTCAGTAAAAACGCGAGAATTTCCGCTGTATTTTAATTAGAAAAATGTTTGGGCGTGGATTGTCTGCAATTTCATCAGCCCGTGATTTTGAAGTTTTAGATGAGGAATAGTACATGAATCCCATGTATATCACTTTTGCAATCTATCTGATTGCCGTTCTCTTGATTGGTCTGGCCGCGTATTTCTCCACGCGCAATTTCGATGATTATATTTTGGGCGGCCGCAGCTTGGGCCCGTTTGTTACAGCGATGTCGGCGGGTGCGTCCGATATGTCGGGCTGGCTTTTGATGGGTCTGCCCGGCGCGATTTATCTTTACGGTTTGAATAAATCTTGGATTGCCATCGGTTTGATAGTCGGCGCGTATTTCAACTGGCTTTTGGTGGCGGGCCGTCTGCGTGTGCATACCGAATATGCCAATAACGCGCTGACGCTGCCGGATTATTTCTTCCACCGCTTTGGCGCGGGCGGACACTTGATGAAAGTGGTTTCCGCGCTGATTATTCTGTTTTTCTTCACGATTTATTGCGCTTCGGGCATTGTAGCGGGTGCAACTTTGTTCCAAAGCCTGTTTGAAGGCATGACTTACACCCAAGCCATGTGGTTAGGCGCGGGTGCGACCATTGCTTATACCTTCTTGGGCGGTTTCTTAGCGGTAAGCTGGACGGATACGCTGCAAGCTTCTTTGATGATTTTTGCGCTGATTTTGACGCCTGTGATGGTGTATTTGGGTTTGGGCGGTGCAGACCAAATGTCTGCCGCGATCCAAAACGTCGCCGCAAGTACAGGCAAGGAATACGGCAGCTTGTTTGCCGGTACGACCTTCATCGGCATTATTTCCACAGCCGCATGGGGCTTGGGCTATTTCGGTCAGCCGCACATTTTGGCGCGCTTTATGGCGGCTGAAAGCGCGAAATCGCTGGTGTCGGCACGCCGCATCGGTATGACTTGGATGGTGTTGTGTCTGGCAGGCGCAGTAGCGGTCGGCTATTTCGGCATTGCGTATTTTGGAGCAAACCCCGACCAAGTCGCTTCAATGAAGGGCAACCACGAACGTATCTTCATCGCGCTTTCTACTTTATTGTTCAACCCTTGGATTGCAGGCATTATTTTGAGCGCGATTTTGGCGGCGGTCATGTCCACTTTGTCTTGCCAGCTTTTGGTTTGCTCCAGCGCGATTACCGAAGACTTCTACAAAGGCTTTTTGCGTAAAAACGCGCCGCAGTCAGAATTGGTGTGGATTGGGCGGGTGATGGTATTGGCGATTGCTATTATCTCGATTCTGATTGCTTCCGACCCTGAAAGCAAGGTTTTGGGCTTGGTGTCTTATGCATGGGCAGGTTTCGGCGCGGCGTTCGGTCCGATTGTGATTCTGTCGGTACTGTGGAAACGCATCACGGCATACGGCGCTTTATCCGGTATGATTGCCGGCGCACTGATTGTGGTGATTTGGGCGAAGTGTGTCAAAGAGCCTGCTTTGGCTCTAAATGAAACCGGTATTTGGACCATGTACGAAATCATCCCCGGATTCATCGCCTGCCTGGTGGTCGCTATTGTGGTTTCACTTATCGACAAAGAGCCGTCTCGTGAAGTCCAAGAACGTTTTGAAAAATCGGACGCGGAATATCGCGAGGCGAAATAAGTGTTTTCAGACGACCTGCCATCTATTGCAGGTCGTCTGAATTTTTATACGGGAAGGCAGGTTTTGTTTTTATTTTGAGACCTATCGCGATAATTCGGTCTTTTGACCTTATCTGCTTTTATCAAAGCAAAAAATCCTGTTTTCAAGGTAAATTACTTGTTCGCCCCGTATAAATTTATTACGATATTAAATAATTGCTTTAAATCTTTTCAGACGACCCTGCGAAGGGATGGGGTCGTCTGAAAATCATCATAAAAACTTTGGAGAACCTTAAAATGTTTGACTTTGCTTTTCCGACACAAACGCCACTGCGCCAAGCGATTACCGATGCTTACCGCCGCGACGAAATCGAAGCCGTTCAGGACATGCTGCAACGCGCGCAGATGAGCGATGAGGAGCGTCGGGCAGCGTCCGAACTTGCACGCCGTTTGGTTACGCAGGTTCGCGCCAGCCGCACCAAAGCCAGCGGTGTGGATGCGCTGATGCACGAGTTCTCGCTCTCCAGCGAAGAGGGCATTGCGCTGATGTGTCTGGCGGAAGCTTTGCTGCGCATTCCCGACAATGCGACGCGCGACCGCCTGATTGCCGACAAAATTTCCGAAGGCAACTGGAAAAGCCATTTGAACAACAGCCCCTCCCTGTTCGTCAACGCCGCGGCATGGGGCTTGCTGGTTACCGGCAAACTGACCGCAACGAACGACAAGCAGATGGGTTCTGCCCTGAACCGCCTTATCAGCAAAGGCGGCGCGCCCCTGATCCGCCAAGGCGTGAATTACGCCATGCGCCTCTTGGGTAAACAGTTTGTTACCGGACAAACCATTGAAGAAGCGCTGCAAAACGGCAAAGAGTGCGAAAAAATGGGCTACCGCTTCTCCTTCGATATGTTGGGCGAAGCCGCCTTTACCCAAGAAGATGCCGACCGCTATTACAACGACTACGTTCAAGCCATTCACGCCATCGGCAAAGACGCTGCCGGACAAGGCGTTTATGAAGGCAACGGCATTTCCGTCAAACTCTCCGCCATCCATCCGCGCTACTCCCGAGCCCAACACGAACGCGTCATGAGCGAACTCTTACCTCGTCTGAAAGAGCTGTTCCTTTTGGGTAAAAAATACGACATCGGTATCAACATCGACGCCGAAGAAGCCAACCGCTTGGAGCTGTCTTTGGATTTGATGGAAGCACTCGTTTCCGATCCCGATTTGGCAGGTTACAAAGGCATCGGCTTTGTCGTTCAGGCATACCAAAAACGCTGCCCCTTCGTTATCGACTATCTGATTGACCTTGCCCGTCGCAACAACCAAAAACTGATGATTCGTTTGGTTAAAGGCGCGTACTGGGACAGCGAAATCAAATGGGCGCAAGTGGACGGACTGGACGGCTATCCGACCTACACCCGCAAAGTCCATACCGACATATCCTACCTCGCCTGCGCGCGCAAACTGCTGGATGCGCAAGATGCCGTGTTCCCGCAATTTGCCACCCACAACGCCTACACCTTGGGCGCGATTTACCAAATGGGCAAAGGCAAAGACTTTGAACACCAATGCCTGCACGGCATGGGCGAAACCTTGTACGACCAAGTGGTCGGTCCGCAAAACTTAGGCCGCTGCGTGCGCGTGTACGCCCCGGTCGGTACGCACGAAACCCTGCTCGCCTACTTGGTACGCCGCCTGTTGGAAAACGGCGCGAACTCGTCGTTCGTCAACCAAATCGTCGATGAAAACATCAGCATCGATACGCTGATCCGAAGCCCGTTCGACACCATCGCCGAACAAGGCATCCATCTGCACAACGCCTTGCCGCTGCCGCGCGACTTGTACGGCAAAGGTCGTCTGAATTCTCAAGGCGTGGATTTCAGCAACGAAACCGTGTTGCAACAGCTTCAAGAAAAACTCAACCGCTCCGCCGTGCAAGACTTCCACGCTGCGTCCATTATCAACGGCAAAGCCCGCGATGTCGGCGAAGCGCAACCGATTAAAAACCCCGCCGACCACGACGACATCGTCGGCACAGTCAGCTTTGCCGATGCCGCGCTTGCCCAAGAAGCGATTGGCGCAGCCGTCGCCGCGTTTCCCGAATGGAGCGCGACGCCTGCCGCCGAGCGCGCTAATTGCTTGCGCCGCTTCGCCGACTTACTGGAGCAGCACACTCCCGCGCTGATGATGCTTGCCGTGCGCGAAGCCGGTAAAACGCTGAACAACGCCGTCGCCGAAGTGCGCGAAGCCGTCGATTTCTGCCGCTACTACGCAAACGAAGCCGAAAATACCCTGCCCAAAGACGCCAAAGCCGTCGGCGCCATCGTCGCCATCAGCCCGTGGAACTTCCCGCTCGCCATCTTTACCGGCGAAGTCGTTTCCGCATTGGCAGCCGGCAACACCGTCATCGCCAAACCTGCCGAACAAACCAGCCTGATTGCCGGCTACGCCGTTTCCCTGATGCACGAAGCAGGCATCCCGACTTCCGCCTTGCAACTTATCCTCGGCGCAGGCGATGTCGGCGCAGCGTTGACAGGCGACCCGCGTATCGGCGGCGTGATTTTCACCGGTTCGACCGAAGTGGCACAACTGATTAACAAAGCCCTCGCCAAACGCGACGACAGCCCCGTCTTGATTGCCGAAACCGGCGGTCAAAACGCCATGATTGTCGATTCTACCGCGCTGCCCGAGCAAGTTTGCTTGGATGTACTCAACTCCGCTTTCGACAGCGCGGGACAACGCTGCTCCGCCCTGCGCATCCTTTGCGTCCAAGAAGATGTCGCCGACAAGATGCTCGCCATCATCAAAGGCGCGATGGACGAATTGGTCGTCGGCAAACCCGTTCAGCTCACCACCGACGTAGGTCCCGTCATCGATGCCGAAGCGCAGCAAAACCTGCAATCGCACATCAACAAAATGAAAGGCGTTGCCAAGTCTTACCACGAAGTCAAAGCCGCCTCCGACGTTGACCCTACGAAATCCACCTTCGTGCTGCCGATTTTGTTCGAACTCAACAACTTGAACGAACTCACCCGCGAAGTCTTCGGTCCGGTGCTGCACGTCGTCCGCTACCGCGCCGACGAGCTTGACAAAATCATCGACCAAATCAACAGTAAAGGCTACGCGCTCACCAGCGGCGTACACAGCCGCATCGAAGGCACGGTCAAACGCATCCGCGAGCGTATCGAAGCGGGCAACGTTTACGTCAACCGCAACATCGTCGGCGCGGTCGTCGGCGTACAACCGTTCGGCGGACACGGTATGTCCGGTACAGGTCCGAAAGCAGGCGGTTCGTTCTACCTGCAAAAACTGACCCGCATCCCCGAATGGGTTGCCCCGCCGCTGAGCCGCATCGGACAAGCGGACGAAGCCGCGCTCAAACGCCTCGAAGCCCTGATTCACAAGCTGCCGTTTAATGCGGAAGAGAAAAAATCAGCGGCATCGGCATTGGGACACGCCCGCATCCGCACCCTGCGCCAAGCAGAATCCGTCTTGGTCGGCCCGACCGGCGAACGCAACGCCCTGAGCTGGCGTGCGCCAAAACGCGTCTGGGTACACGGCGGCAGCCTCCTGCAAGCCTTCTGCGCCCTGACCGAACTTGCCGCCGCAGGCATCGTAACCGTCGTCGAGCCCGACAGCCCGCTTGCCTCCTACACCGCCGACCTCGAAGGCCTGCTGCAAGTCAACAGCAAACCTGAAAGCACGGGTGTGCACCACGTCGCCGCCCTAAGCCCGCTGGACAGCAGCCGCAAGCAAGAGCTGGCAAAACGCGACGGCGCACTCATCCGCATCCTCCCGTCCGAACAAGGCTTAGACATCCTGCAAGTGTTTGAAGAAATTTCTTGCAGCGTCAATACCACAGCCGCCGGCGGCAACGCCAGCCTGATGGCCGTTGCCGACTAAAAGGATTGAAGAAACGCAAGAGCGTTGAACAAAGGTCGTCTGAAAACCTGTTTGGTTTTCAGACGACCTTTTTTATGTGGTTGAACAACAGCGAAACATTCAGCTTTCGGATGTTTCCTGTTTCAAATCGACCAATCGCGTTCCCGCCAAAAAATCGTATAAAAACTGCCGGTCGGGGTTCAGCAGGGCGAAGCCCCACGGCAGGATGAGCCAAATCAGGGCGGCGCCGAAGGCGGGCACGGGCGGGATGGCGAGCAGGTGGCGCAGGCCTGCGTAGGCGAGTAGGGGGATGAAGACAACGAAGATACACGCCCAAATAAAGCGGATGCGCAGTTGCGACAATGGCGGCAGCGCGCTGTTACGTCCGTGCAGCCCGATTTTCCAAGTCTGCATGGCGAGGGTGCGGCCGGTCTTCGTCCAGTTGGTTTTGAAGTAGAGCCACCAGCTTCCTACGAAGATAACGCAGGTAGCCAAGCTGGAAAGGATGTGGGAAACGGGGTTGAGGAAAATGGCGGCGATCCCGGCAAGGATGGCGGCGATGGCGGTTACGGCGCCGGTTAGCAACAGCTCGTACATCAGGGCGGCAAGGCGGCGTTTGACGGGGGCGGGGGGAAGGGCGGTCATGGCGGTCTGCTCGGTAAAAAGGTCGTCTGAAAAACGGAATGTTTTGTTTCGGCAAATCCGCCGTATCCGTTTTCAGACGACCTTATGTGTTGGGAGGAATCAGCGGTGGGGACGTTTTTGTCCGCGCGTCTGCTGGGCTGCCATTTGGTTCATTTCCTGACGGGTCGGGCGTTTTTTGAACATGGCGTGCGCTTCGTCAACCGAGCATTTTTGCGACAGGCAGATTAAAGTTACCGCATCTTTTTGGTGTTGTCCGCCGCTGTGGTACATACGGCGCAGGTTAGCTTCGTTGATGCGGCCTTTTTCGGGGTCGATGTCGAATTTTTTCAGGCGCTCGATGAACTGGCGCTGTTGGCGGCGCGAAGTCCAAACAAAGCCGCCGGCGGCTGCGGCGACGATGATGATGGCGAGCAGGATGGCGAGCGGCCATGAATCGACGATTAAGACGATGAGCAAGCTTAAAACGGCGGTGGTCAGCACGAGCAGGCCGCCGATGCGGAGTTTGGTTTGGTTGTCCATGAAGTTGTGGTTCCTTATTAAGGGTGGGAGGTCGTCTGAAAAACGGAGGCTGGTTTCGGAGAACCTGCCGCGTCGGTTTTCAGACGACCTTGAATCTCGTAATTAACGCTATTTTACAGTATTTTCGGAATTTGGTGGGAAGGTGGCGGCAGGTGGAGTTTCCTGTCGCAAAGTCAAAGAAAACGATATTGTTTGTCTGCCGTTATTTCCATCCAAACAGAAATATAGTGGATTAAATTTAAACCAGTACGGCGTTGCCTCGCCTTGCCGTACTATTTGTACTGTCTGCGGCTTCGTCGCCTTGTCCTGATTTTTGTTAATCCACTATAACGGCAAGTTATGCTTTTATGATTTCAATTCTTTATTATCACCACGCAGCGCGTTCCCTCATATCTTCCACCGCTTCCACCAACGCCGCCGCCAAGGGCGGATCAAACGACGAGTGTCCCGCCTGAATCACGCGCAACTCGGCGTCGGGCAGCGCCTGCGACAGTTCCCACGCGCTTTGCATGGGAGTGCATAAGTCGTAGCGTCCTTGCACGATGATGGTCGGGATATGGTGGATTTTGTCCGTGTTCGCCAAAATTGCTTTGTCGCCTTTCAGCCAGCCTTCGTTGACGAAATAATGGTTTTCCAGGCGGGCGATGGCGAGCGATTGGTAGGCGTCTTCATCGACGTCTTGCGGCTCGAAGCGGATCAGGTAGCTTTCCCAGTCCGCCCATGCTTTGGCGGCTTTCAGACGACCTGCTTCGTCTTCGCCGAACAGCATTTCGTGATAAGCCGCAATCAGGCTGCCGCGTTTTTCTTCGGCGACGGGCGCGAGGAATTTCTGCCATTGTGCGGGATAAATTTGGCTGACGCCGCCCGCTTCGTCGAGCCACGCCATTTCGGACGGGCGGCACAGGAATATCCCGCGCAAAACGAGTCCGGCAACGCGTTCGGGATGGGTTTCGGCATACGCGAGCGACAAGGTGCTGCCCCACGAGCCGCCGAACACCAGCCATTTTTGGATACCCAGCATTTCGCGGACTTTTTCGATGTCGGCAACCAAGTCCCAAGTCGTGTTGTCATCGGTGCAGGCGTAAGGCAGTGAACGGCCGCAGCCGCGCTGGTCGATGATGACGATGCGGAACACGTCGGGATTGAAAAAGCCGCGGCAGGCAGGCGATGCGCCCGCGCCCGGGCCGCCGTGCAGGAAGATGACGGGCAGGCCGTCGGGATTGCCGGATTCTTCCCAGTAGATTTGATGGATGTCCGATACGGGCAGCAGGCCGCTGCGGATGGGTTCGCGGATGGGGTGCATGATGTTTCTCCTGTTGTCTGACGTTTGGATTGTACCCATCGTGCCGGTAAACGACAAACGGCAAGGGGTCGTCTGAAATCCGCTTCTGCCGCCGCGTTTCCCGACCGCCCGACTATCCGCTATAATTCCCCGATACCCGCGCAACAGAAAGAATGAAATGAACAAAATCCTGATGACCGCCGCCGTGCTGCTTCTGTCCGCCTGCGGCTTCCACCTCAAAGGCATGGGCGGCACCGCACACACGCTGCCGTATCCCGCTTGGCACATCCAAAACGCCTCCGTCATGCAAAAGGCTTTGGAAAACGCCCTGCGCCGCGCCGACGGCAAACCCGTTTCCGCCGCCGAAGCGCAAATGACTTTGCACATCAAGAACATTGAAACCCGTCAGGACATCTACACCATCACCCGCGCCGCGCTGGTCAACGAATACCTGCTGACCCTTCGCGTCGAAGCCCAAGCCATGCGCAACGGCGAGCCTGTGGGCGAACCGATGACCATCCTCGTCAACCGCACGATGGACTACAACGACAGCGAAGTATTGGGCAAACAGGAAGAAAGCGAAACCATCTGGGCGGAAATGCGCGCCGACGCCGCCGACCAAATCGTCCGCCGCCTGACGTTCTTGAAAGCGTATTGATGGCGGTCATGAATATCGAACAGGTCAACGCGGATATGCCGCTTTCGCCGCTGTACATCATCCACGGCGAAGAAGACCTGTTGCGCATCGAAGCCCTCGACACCCTGCGCGCAGCCGCCAAAAAACAAGGCTATCTCAACCGCGAAGTCTTTACGGCGGACAACGGCGCCGACTGGGACGAACTTTTGCAAAGCGCAGGCAGCGCGGGGCTTTTTGCCGATTTGAAACTTTTGGAAATCCACATTCCGAACGGTAAGCCCGGCAAAAACGGCGGCGACGCGCTGCAAACCTTCGCCGAACGCCTGCCCGAAGACACCGTTTCCCTGATTCTGCTGCCCAAGCTCGAAAAAGCCCAAACGCAGGCAAAATGGTTCACCGCGCTCGCCGCCAAAGGCACGGTACTCGAAGCCAAAGCCATTAGCGCGCAAGCCCTGCCGCAGTGGATAAAAGGTCGTCTGAACAAGGTCGGACTCGACATCGAACCCGACGCGCTCGCCCTGTTTGCTGAACGCGTCGAAGGCAACCTGCTTGCCGCCCGCCAAGAAATCGACAAACTCGCCCTGCTGCACCCGCAAAACCATATCGTCAACATCGCCGATGCCGAAGTCGCCGTCGCCAACGTCGCCCGTTTCGACGTGTTCCAGCTCTCCGGCGCATGGATGAAAGGCGATGCCCTGCGCGTCGCCCGCCTTCTGGACGGACTCGAAGAAGAAGGCGAAGAACCCGTCTTGCTGCTGTGGGCGGTTGCCGAAGACATCCGCACCCTCATCCGCCTGACCGCCGCGCTCAAGCAAGGACAAAGCGTGCAATCCGTCCGCAACAGCCTGCGCCTGTGGGGCGACAAGCAAACCCTCGCGCCGATTGCCGTCAAACGCATTCCCGCCGTCCGCCTGATCGAAGCCCTCAAAACCTGCGCCAAAATCGATCGCATCATCAAAGGCGCGGAAGACGGCGACGCGTGGACGGAATTTAAGCAGTTGGTAACGGGGCTGGCGGTGTGAAGGTGTGTATAGCCGGGTCGCTTGCGGCGAGACACATCCCGTTATTTAAAGCCTGCCCGGGCATGATGAAGACTGGGGAGGGGTTGAAAACCCGACAAAAAAGAACATATTGAATGAGGCAGAAATATCTTCCCGTTTCCGATAAATCGGCCATCCGCACATACACCGTCGTTTTCAGACGACCTTTCAAAGGAAAACCATGTTTCAAAACTTTGACTTGGGCACTGTCCTACTCGCGATTCCGCCCGTCCTCCTTGCCCTGACCATACGCGAAGTCGCGCGTGGTTATACCGCCCGCCGTTGGGGCGACAGTACCGCCCAACAATACGGGCGGCTGACACTCAACCCCCTGCCGCATATCGATCCGGTAGGTACGATCGTCGTACCCATAATCAGCCTGCTGCTGACCCCGTTCGTTTTCGGCTGGGCGCGCCCGATGCCCATCGACCCGCGCAATTTCCGCGATCCGCGCCGCGCTTGGCGCTGGGTTTCCATTTCCGGTCCGATTGCCAATCTGATTTTGGCGTTTTTCTGGGGCTTTGTCGCCGCCTTTGCCGTTTACGCGCCCGAGTCCTATCAGGAGCCGTTGGTCCGAATGGCGCAATACGGCGTTATCGTGAACGCGATTTGGGTCGCTTTCAGCCTGATTCCCATCCTGCCTTGGGACGGCGGCATCTTTATCGATACTTTCCTGTCTGCCAAACAGTCCATGCAGTTTCGCAAAATCGAACCTTACGGAATGTGGATTGTCCTAATATTGATGTTCACAGGGCTGCTGGCAAAAATCATCCTGCCTATCGTTGCGCTGATACAGACGGCTGTGTACCTCTTTATGACCTTGTTAAACTGAACCGTCCGCAAGACGGCGAAGAGGTCGTCTGAAACCTTAAACACACCCGCAGGGCGCATGATTGCGCCCTTTGTTTTATCTGTTTCCAAAGTAAATCCCATTGGAAACCCTGCTTAAAAATTGTACAATGGCAGCCCTTTCCATACGGCGGTTTGACCATGCGCATCGGCGGCTACATTATTGACAATCCCATTGCACTCGCCCCGATGGCGGGCATTACGGACAAACCGTTCCGCCGTCTTTGCCGGGATTTTGGCGCAGGTTGGGCGGTGTGCGAAATGCTGACCAGCGACCCGACGTTGAGAAATACCAAAAAGACCCTGCTGCGCAGCGATTTTGCCGATGAGGGCGGCACCGTTGCCGTCCAAATTGCCGGCAGCGATCCGCAGCAGATGGCGGATGCCGCGCGTTACAACGTCAGTCTTGGAGCGCAGGTTATCGACATCAACATGGGCTGCCCCGCCAAAAAAGTCTGCAACGTTCAAGCCGGCAGCGCGCTGATGCAGAACGAACCGCTGGTTGCCGCCATTCTCGAAGCCGTCGTCCGCGCGGTGGACGTTCCCGTTACCCTCAAAACCCGTTTGGGCTGGCACAACGACCACAAAAACCTGCCCGCCATCGCCCGCATCGCCGAAGATTGCGGCATTGCCGCCCTTGCCGTCCACGGACGCACACGCACGCAAATGTACAAAGGCGAAGCGGCTTACGATCTGATTGCCGAAACCAAAGGTCGTCTGAAAATCCCCGTCTGGGTCAACGGCGACATCACTTCGCCGCAAAAAGCCGCCGCCGTCCTCAAACAAACCGCCGCTGACGGCATCATGATAGGACGCGGCGCACAAGGCAGGCCGTGGCTCTTTCGCGATTTGAAATATTTCGCCGAACACGGCGTTTTGCCGCCTGCCTTGAGCTTGGCAGAATGCAACGCCACCATTTTGAACCACATCCGCGCCATGCACGCGTTTTATGGCGAAGTTGCCGGCGTACGCATTGCCCGCAAACACATAGGCTGGTACATCGACGCCATGCCCGACGGCGAGCAGACGCGCCGCGACATCAACCGCTTGGACAGCGCCGCGGCACAATACGATACCCTTGCCGCCTATCTTGAGGCGCTTTCGGAGAAAACCGACCGCTGGGTGTGTGAATATCGGGAAGGTTAGGTCGTCTGAAAACACAGTTTCATCGAAATAAAAAACAATCCACTATACAAACTCAACAAACGTCGTCTGAATCCCGTTTCAGCCGGCCTGTCATCTTTTAAAAATAATGAAGGAGGATATGTCATGAAACAACCCATCCCCGATATTGCGCAATGCGTTGAACAGAATTTGCAACAATATTTCAAAGACTTGAACGGTACTGAGCCTTGCGGCGTGTACGATATGGTATTGCACCAAGTGGAAAAGCCGATGCTCGCGTGTGTGATGGAACAATGCGGCGGCAATCAGTCTAAAGCGGCGGTGATTTTGGGGCTGAACCGCAATACGCTGCGTAAGAAACTCTTGCAACACGGTCTGCTGGAGGGCTGAGGTCGTCTGAAATGTTCTATCAAGTCCTTGCCTTGATTATTTGGGGAAGCTCGTTTATCGCCGCCAAATATTCCTACGAGATGCTTGATGCCGCGTTGATGGTTGAGGCGCGGCTGCTGATTGCTGCGTTGATGGTGCTGCCTTCCTGTTACCGTCATTTCGGCAAGATTCCGCGCCGCGAGTGGAAGCCGTTGTTGTGGATTGCCTTTATCAATTACGTCGTGGTTTTGCTGCTTCAGTTTATCGGTTTGAAATACACGTCCGCTGCCAGCGCGATTACCATGGTCGGGCTTGAACCCTTGCTGGTGGTGTTTGTCGGGCATTTCTTTTTCAACGACAAAGCGAAAATTTACCACTGGATTTGCGGTGCGGCGGCGTTTGTCGGTATCGGGATGATGGTGCTGGGCGGTGCGGAAGAGGGCGGCGCGGTCGATTGGTTCGGCTGTTTGCTGATTTTGCTTGCCGGAATCGGTTTTGCCGGTGTGATGCGCCCGAGCCGAGAGATGATTGCCCGCATCGGCGCGCCCGCATTTACTTCTGCTTCCATGGCAGCGGCGGCGGTGTTGTGCCTGCCGTTTTCGCTGGTGTTGGCTGAAAGTTATGAAGTCCGCTGGTCGTGGGGCTGCGTGTTGTCGGTTTTATATTTGGGGATCGGATGCAGTTGGCTTGCTTATCTTTTATGGAACAAGGGCATGAACAAAGTCCTTGCCAATGTCTCCGGTCTCTTGATTTCGCTCGAACCCGTCATCGGTGTCATTATGGCGGTACTGATTCTGGGCGAACATTTATCCGCCGTGTCGGCTTCGGGCGTGTTCATCGTCATCGCTTCGACGTTTGTGGTGGGATGGCTGTCGAACAGAGGAAAGAGTGCGTAAGAGGTCGTCTGAACCGGAGGGAAACCCGATTTGAAAGACGTTTGGGAATCTGTTTTAAAAGCAACGCATGCCTGATTTTTAAATTGGATTCAACCTGATCGCCGCAATGACGACAGTCGGTTTGAATAAGTGCCTTGCTATAGTGGATTAAATTTAAATCAGGACAAGGCGACGAAGCCGCAGACAGTACGGATAGTACGGCAAGGCGAGGCAACGCCGTACTGGTTTAAAGTTAATCCACTATAAAATAAGCGATCAATCCAATATTGAAATGTAAACTAAGAAAAAGGTCGTCTGAAAACTTGTTTTCAGACGGCCTTTGCTTTGGGGATTATTTACCCGGCTGGGTTTCATAGTGGGGCGAATAAGGGCCGTACATGATGCCGTTCGTCGCGGACGCCGAAAGCAGGCGCGTGCCTGCAACTTGGGCAATATCGAATCCTTTGTCGCCGACCGAGCTTGCAATCTGTTGGACGATTGCGCTCACCATTGCGCCGAGCAGGCCTTGTCCGGCAGTATTGTTGTTTTCGGTGCTGGAAGCCGTTGCAGAACCGTGCCACAACTCTTTTCCGGTTTTCGCGTCAACCAGTTTGGCTTCCGCCGTAACCCGGGTATCGCTTTGGATGAGTTGGTAGCTGGTGCCGTATTGGTTGATTTTTATATAGAGTACGGCATCCGCGCCGAAAATCCGATTGAGTTTTTCAAGGCTGACTTGATGGATGTCGTGCGCATTGTCCAAACCGTTTTGCTTGAAGGTTTCGGCCACTGCGGCAACCGGGAAGACGTAATAGCCCGATTCTGCCAACGGTCGCGTGGAAGAAGCGAGCATCCCTGCACTTGCCTTGACTTCCGGCGATTCGTTTAAGGGGGGCAATACCAAAATGGAGCGGGGTTTGCTTTCCCTGAATGCAGAATAGTCGAAAGGCTGCGGCGCGGTAGCGGAGCAGGCTGACAGTATGACGGCGGTTGCAGAGGCAAAAAAGGGCGGTTTTCAGGCTGCTCATTTTTGGGCTCCTTTATTTTTCAACAGGAAGTCCATGAAGACGGAAGATTCGGGGAACAGGCGTTTTTCGGTTTCGAAGTGTTCCGCCGCCGACCGATCCTGCCCCGCCTCGCTCAACAGCATTCCCAAATGAGCGTGTGTGCCGGGTGCTTCTTTTTTATTTTCGCTCCGGGTTTTTTGGAAATATTTTTCCATTGCGTCGATTTGTTCGCCTAGGGGTTTGCCGTCGCTTTTGAGGCGTTCGTAAACATCGGCATTGTTGTTTCCCCAATAATAAAGGGTTTGCTGAGGGCTGCCGCATGCGGCCAGCAGCAGGCAGAATGCGCCCAGGCAGCCTGTTTTGATGAGTTTGTCCATTTCAGACGACCTTTCAGCGTGCAGGCGTCCAAGCACCGCTTTCGATGCCGGCAACCAAATTATTGACTGCTTCGCGGATGGCCAGGTCCAATACTTTGCCGTTCAGCGTCGCATCGTAGCCCGCAGTGCCGCCAAAGCCGACGACTTCGCGGTTGGACAATGAAAATTCCCCTGCGCCCTGCGCTGAATAAACCACTTCGGAAGTGCGTACATCCACGACGTTCAACGCTACTTTGGCATAGGCGACTTGGGATTTGCCGCGTCCTAAAATCCCGAAAAGCTGATGGTCGCCGACATCCTTGCGGCCAAACTCGGTCACATCGCCGGTAATCACATAATCCGCACCTTTAAGGGCTTGTGTTTTGCCGCCGATGCCTGCTTCCTGCTTCAGCGCGCTCAATTGTGTACGGTTGAGTACGTTGAAACGGTTAGTCTGTTGCAGGTGGGTCAGCAGAATGGTTTTCGCCTGACTGCCCAAACGGTCTTCCCCGTCGGAAAATACGCCGCGCTGGTAAGTGGAGCGGTTGTCGAAACTGCCGATGGAAATAGGTGCGCGCGCACCGTGATAAGGGGTATTGTAGCTGCTGACTTTGACGGCTTCGATGGTTTTGGAAGACTCGGTCGCACAGCCGGCTGCCAAGGCCGCGGTTGCGAAAATGCAGAGGAATTTTCTGTACATATTGGATGACTCCTGGGTAACTCGGAATTTGGACTTTGTAGGGCAGATTATGCAATCCAACCAATTTTGCATTCTATGGCTGTTTGTTAATGTATGCAAGATTTAACTGTATGAAATTTTAAAATTATTTAAAAATGTTAAGTGGTTGGATATGTGAAAGTCGTCTGAAAACTTATGAACACGGTTTTCAGACGACCTTTTTTATAGAAAAAATTGTCAACAATTTTTCCAGAAAACTGCTGCTAAAACTTCGAAACTGGGGGATAATACCGCCCCTGAAAGTGTTTGTTTCCAGTTATAAATCTGCTTAAAAGGAATCCCCATGCCTTCCATCAAACGCGCCCTGATCAGCCTGTCCGACAAAAACGGCGCAGTCGAATTTGCCCAAACCCTGCACAAACTCGGTGTCGAAATCCTCTCCACCGGCGGCACGGCGAAGCTGCTTGCCGATGCGGGCGTTCCCGTGATTGAAGTCGCCGACTACACCGGTTTTCCCGAAATGCTCGACGGCCGCGTGAAAACGCTGCATCCGAAAATCCACGGCGGTATTTTGGGGCGGCGCGATTTGGGCGAACACGTCGCCAAGATGGAAGAGCACGGCATCGGCAACATTGACCTCGTTTGCGTCAACCTGTACCCCTTCGCCGCCACCATCGCCAAACCAAACTGCACGCTGGAAGACGCGATTGAAAACATCGACATCGGCGGTCCGACCATGGTGCGCTCTGCCGCGAAAAACTGGAAACACGTCGCCATCGTTACCGACACAGCCGACTTCCCCGCCGTCGCTGCCGAAATGGAAGCCAATGGCGGCGCGTTGAGCGACAAAACCCGCTTCAACTTGTCGCGCAAAGCGTTCAGCCACACCGCCCAATACGACGGCATGATTTCCAACTACCTGACCTCGCTTTCAGACGACGTGTTGAGCGGCACGCCCGAAATCGGCGAATTCCCAAGCCAGTTCAACCAAAGCTGGATCAAAGTGCAAGACATGCGCTACGGCGAAAACCCGCACCAACGCGCCGCGTTCTACCGCGATGTGTATCCCGCCGCAGGCAGCCTCGCCGCATACAAACAGCTCCAAGGCAAAGAATTGTCGTACAACAACATTGCTGATGCCGATGCCGCTTGGGAAACCGTCAAATCCTTCGACGCGCCCGCCTGCGTGATTGTGAAACACGCCAATCCGTGCGGCGTCGCCGTTGCAGCCGATACCTTGACCGCCTACAAACTCGCCTACGCCACCGACACCACCAGCGCGTTCGGCGGCATCATTGCCTTCAACCGCGAAGTGGACGGCGCAACCTTGCAACAGATTACCGACAACCAGTTTATGGAAGTCCTGATGGCGCCGAAGTTCACCGCCGAAGCCCTCGAAATCGCCGCCGCCAAGAAAAACGTGCGCGTATTGGAAGTGCCTCTAGAAGCGGGTGCAAACCGCTTCGAACTCAAGCGCGTCGGCGGCGGACTGTTGGTACAAACGCCCGACATCCACCGCATCAGCCGTGCCGATTTGAAAGTCGTCTCCAAACGCCAACCGACCGAGCAGGAATGGAACGATTTGCTGTTCGTTTGGAACGTCGCAAAATACGTCAAATCCAACGCCATCGTCTTCGGCAAAGGCGGTCAAACCTACGGCATCGGTGCAGGCCAAATGAGTCGCGTGGACAGCACCCGCATCGCCGCCCGCAAAGCGCAGGACGCCAATCTCGATCTCAACGGCGCATGTGCCGCTTCCGATGCCTTCTTCCCGTTCCGCGACGGCGTGGACGTCATCGCCGAACAGGGCATCAAAGCCATCATCCACCCTGCAGGCTCGATGCGCGATCAGGAAGTTTTTGATGCAGCGGACGAACACGGCATCGCCATGGTGGTAACGGGCGTTCGCCATTTCAGGCATTGATTCGGGAAATAAATAATGTGAACAAAGGTCGTCTGAAAACTATTTTCAGACGACCTTTGGTGCAATTGCCATGACTCCTTAACCGCTTGGTGGTAAACGAAATCGAATCGGAACCCTTGCCCATTCAAGCCCGAACCCGCTACTCTTCCGCTTCCCATGACGGCCATGCCTGATGCAACAATGCGTAGGCAATCAGGCTGCCCGGTTATCCGCATATTTCAGAAATCAAACAAACTGCCCACCTTCCTCAAAGGAAATCAAGGAGACCCACCATGCCCAGCCGCACCGACCGCCTGCTCAAACTCTTGCAGCTTCTGCGTGCCAGCCGCCATCCGAAAAGTGCGCGGCTGCTGGCGCAGGAGTTGGGTATCAGCGTGCGTTCGGTGTATCGCGACATCGACACACTGCGCGGGCAGGGCGCGGTGATTGGCGGGGAGGCGGGCGTGGGCTTTGTGTTGCAGCAGGACTGCAATCTGCCGCCGCTGATGTTTAGCGAAAACGAGCTGGAGGCATTGATGTTGGGTATGCGTTGGGCGGCGGCGCATGCCGATGGCGAAATGGCGGAGGCGGCGCGTTCGGTGTTGGGTAAAGTGCACGCAGTGCTGCCCGCGCGCTTGGCGGAGCAGGCAGAAGCCCATGCGGTGTATCCGATTAACTGCGCGACGACGTTCGGACACGACGAAGAACACGTTCTGGCGCAGGTGCGGCAGGCTTTGCGGCAGGAGCAGATACTCAGTTTCAGCTACACCGATGTGCAAGGGCAGGCCAGCCGACGCACGGTGTGGCCGGTGGCGTTGGGCTATTGGGACAACGTGCGGCTTCTGGCGGCTTGGTGCACCTTGCGACAGGCATTCCGCCATTTCCGTTGCGACCGCATCGCGCAGATTCAAACCGGCGCAGCCTATCCCATGCCGCACCGCCTGCTGCTGCAACGCTGGCGGCAGCAGGAAGGGCTGGATTTGAGCGCGTTTGATTTGAGCCGCTAGCGCGATGCGGTTTGACCAAGACCATGCTGCTGACAGAAACTGACACAGCCATGAGGTATCCTTACTGGGTTTCAGACAGCCTGCAAACACCTCACCCACAATTGGACAAGGAAACATCATGAGCAAAATCACCCTCTATACTGCAAATCCTTCACGCGGCACCAATGTACGCTGGATGCTGGCCGAATGCGGCGCGGATTACGACACCGTGGTGCTGGATTACCCGCAGCTCAAAGAGGCGGACTATTTAGCCATCAACCCGATGGGCAAAGTACCCGCTATCAAACATGCTGGGCAAGTGATTACCGAGTTGCCCGCCATCCTCACCTATCTGGCCGAACTTTTCCCCGAAAAACGGCTGATCCCGGCTGCTGGCACGCCGGAGCGCGGGCAATACTACCGCTGGCTGTCGTTTGGTTCTCAGCTCGAATACGCCATTCTCGACCGCTGGCGTCAAGTGCCGCAGAGCGAGGAATGGCGCCGTTCCCTCGGCTACGGCGATTTCGATACCGCGCTGCATACCCTGCAAACCCTGCTGGCCGACGGCCGCGAATACGCCGTGGGACAACATTTCAGCGCGCTCGATATATACCTGACCGCCCTCTTGGCTTGGGGTATGTTCCGCGCCCAAGTGTTGCCAAACGTTGAGCCGTTTGCAAGCTATATGCAGCGCCATCTGCAGCGGCCGGCAGCGCAGGTTCTTAAGAAATAGGGGTGTTGGCACAAAAAAGGCAGCCTGAAAGTTTCAGGCTGCCTGAGGCCTTTGCAAAATCCTCATCTTTGGCACATTTCTTCGCCATGCGCTTCTCGAACGCTTGAAAATATTTCAATATTATCCGTGCTCTCTGTGATGCTCTATGGCTTTGAACTGTATTTAAATCTGAGGTTTTGCAAAGGCCTCAGCCTTTTCGTTTTGTCGAATATTTATAGTGGATTAAAATAAAAATGATACAAGGCGGCAACGCCCGCCGTGTACGGGTAGTACATAAGGGCGTTGGCAACGCCGTATCATTGCAATTTTAATCCACTATACTGTACTGCCTGCGGCTTCGTCTCCTTGTCCTGATTTAAATTTAATCCACTATAAGATGTAAAGCGGGGATGACGGGAAGGGTACTCTTGATTTGAATGTACCGAATGTACGGATAGACGGGTAATGCCCTGTTTATTGGTTTTCCCGTATCCATTTTTCCCAACGTTCGAACAGGGCGGGTTGCAGGGCGGCGATGACGGAGCGTTTGAAGACGTGTTCGCCGCTCCAGAAGTCGTCGCCTTCCAAAGTGGACAGGTTGCCGCCTGCTTCTTCGAAAATCAACGCGCCGGCGGCGTAGTCCCACAGTTTTTGCCCGCCGTGGACGTACACGTCGTAGCGTCCGCTGGCGAGGTAGCACCAGTCGAGCGTGCTACTGCCCATGCTGCGGATGGTGCCGAAGGGGGCGAGCGTGCTCATGCGGCTGGTGAGTTTGCCGGAGCGCAGGTATTTGATTTCAACGCCTGCGATGGCTTCGCTGAGTTTTTTGTCGACGGTGCGCAGGGGGAGTTGTGTGCCGTTGAGGTATGCGCCTTTGCCGCGTTCAGCGTAGAAACATTCGCCGCTGACGGGGTTGTAGATGATGCCGAGTTCGGCGCGGCCGTTTTTGACGAAGGCGACGGAAACGGCGAAATGGGGCAGTCCGTTGACGAAGTTGTTGGTTCCGTCTATGGGGTCGACGACCCACAGCCCGTCGGTATGCGCGTGCAGTTTCCAAAGGGTGGTTTGTTCTTGCACGCTCATTTCTTCGCCGAGCATGGGGCTGTCGATCAACAAGGGCAGGGCGGCGGCGAAGGCGGTTTGGGCGGCAAGGTCGGCTTCGCTGAGCATGGAGCCGTCTTCTTTGCGGTGCGACGGGGTATTCAGGAAGCGCGGCATGACTTCGGTTTGCGCGATGTGCCGGACGACTTTTTGCAATCGGTGTAACACTTTTTGTCCTTGTTTTTGCGGTTGGGGTGCGAAATCGTATAATCGCGTTATTATATCCGTTTTCACTTGAAGAACCATGTCCAGATTTTATCTGCCTGATGCTTTATATGCGGGGCAAGTCGTTGAACTGCCTGATAATGTTGTGCGTCATTTAAATGTTTTGCGCGTGCGCTGCGGGGAAGAGGTCGTTTTGTTTAACGGCAACGGCAAGGCGTATCCCGCGCGTTTGGATGTTTTGGAAAAACGCCGTGCCTGTGCGGAAGTGTTGCGCGAGGAGGAGACGGACAACGAATCGCCGCTGAAAATCACCTTGGTGCAGTCGGTATCGAGTGGCGAACGTATGGATTTTACTTTGCAGAAAAGCGTGGAGCTGGGCGTGGTGGCGATTCAGCCGGTAATCAGCGAACGCTGTGTCGTGCGCCTGAGCGGCGAGCGGGCGGACAAACGGGTGGCGCGCTGGCAGGAAATTGTGGTATCCGCCTGCGAACAAAGCGGCAGGAATATTGTGCCGGAAGTGCGACCGCTGCTGCCTTACCGCGAGGCTTTGAAACAGATGTCGTCTGAAACGACCAAGCTGTTGATGAGTTTGAACCGCGCCCAGAGTTTGCGTGCCGTCAAGCCGTTTTCAGACGACCTGATTTTTATGGTGGGGCCGGAAGGTGGCTGGACGGACGAGGAGGAGCGGTTGGCGTTTGAGGCGGGATTCCAGTCGGTAACGCTGGGCAAGCGGGTTTTGCGGACGGAAACCGCTTCGCTGGCGGCGATTGCGGCGATGCAGACGCTTTGGGGGGATTTTGTGTAATCGAGGTCGTCTGAAAACGGGATATGGAAACGTAAATTTTTAGATGGTTTGAAAAGTAAGTTTTATTGAAATCATATGTTTATATTTGTTTTTCAAGCCATTGCCCGCTTTACCTGTTTTACGACTTCGCGGCGTTGGGCAATTCATCCGTTTTCGCTTACAATAGCCGATTATCCGAATCAACGCTCAAAGGCCTTCACATGCAATACGCCAAAATTTTAGGTACCGGCAGCTATCTTCCCGCCAACCGTGTCAGCAACGACGATTTGGCGAAAAAAGTCGATACATCCGACGAGTGGATTACGACCCGTACCGGCATCAAGTTCCGCCATATTGCAGATGAAGCCGAAAAAACCAGCGATCTCGCTGCCGAAGCATCGCGCCGAGCGCTCGTTTCTGCGGGTGTCGCTGCCGATGAAATTGATTTGATTATCGTAGCAACCGCCACCCCCGATATGCAGTTCCCATCCACCGCGACCATCGTTCAACAAAAACTCGGCATAGAAAACGGCTGTCCTGCATTTGACGTGCAGGCGGTCTGCGCGGGCTTTATGTACGCCCTGTCCACCGCCAACGCCTACATCAAAAGCGGCATGGCGAAAAAGGCTTTGGTCATCGGCGCGGAAACGTTCAGCCGCATCTTGGATTGGAACGACCGCACGACCTGCGTTTTGTTTGGCGACGGCGCAGGCGCGGTAGTATTGGGCGCGTCCGACGAAGCGGGCATCATCCACAGCAAACTCAAAGCCGACGGCAACTACCTCGACCTGCTCAATGTACCCGGTCAAATCGCCAACGGGCAAGTTTGCGGTTCGCCTTACGTCAAAATGGACGGGCCGGGCGTGTTTAAATTTGCGGTCAAAATGCTCGCAAAAATCGCCGACGAAGTCATCAGCGAGGCAGGTTATACCGCCGATCAAATCGACTGGCTCGTGCCGCACCAAGCCAACAAACGCATCATCGACGCCACCGCAAAACACTTGGGATTGAGTATGGAAAAAGTCATCCTGACCGTACAGGAACACGGCAACACATCCGCCGCGTCCATCCCGCTCGCGCTCGACGTCGGTATCCAAAACGGTCAAATCAAGCGCGGACAAAACCTGCTGCTCGAAGGCATAGGCGGCGGCTTCGCGTGGGGCGCGGTGTTGGTGAAATACTGATTTTTTTGTCTGTTTAAAACTTAAAAGGTCGTCTGAAACTGCGCCGGAGCGGTTTCAGACGACCTTTTTGATATGTGAGGATTCAAAATTATAGTGGATTAACAAAAATCAGGACAAGGCGAGGCAACGCCGTACCGGTTTAAATTTAATCCACTATATAAACAGATAATATGCAGAGTGGGGTAAATTGTTTTGCCTTTGTCTCAAGCCTAAAAGGTCGTCTGAAAACGTGCAGTTGCTTCAAACCGACACCGTTTCAGACGACCTTTTTATTTATTATGATTAAAATGTACATGGGTTATGATAAATCGGTATAATTGGAAAAATGATTATCCAATACATTTTTTCCTAATATAAAAATAAAATGAACCATAATAAACATCACGGGACAATCGCCCATTGGTTCGGGGAAATGAGCCGCGGCTCCATCATTTGCGACGAGTCTTCGCAACGCATCTTTGCCAACCGCCAATCCCTCCACCCCGATTATCAAGAACCTGAAACCGGACACCGCGTCAGCTTTCAAATTGAAACGGAAAACAACCGCGCCGTCGCAAGGGATGTCGAGCGCGTCAATCCGGGTTATCAAAACAATGACAGCGCGGTCATTACGCTGACCGACTGGGATTGGTCGAAGAATGGTGGTTATGGAATGGATGTTTCAAATGAAGGGCAGCCGGTGTTTGTGCTGGGACAGTTTCTTGCCGACCAAACCTGTACGCCTCGGGCGGGCGACCGTCTTGAAGGCACGCTCCGCCGTCATCCCAACGGACAATGGCTGCTGGTCGATGCAGTTATCCGCAGTACGCCTGAGTCCGAGCCAGAGCCTGAATCGATACACGCTGCGGCCGCGAAAAAAGAAAATGTTCAAACCATACACTTTTTCCGTCCGGAGCACGGCCCGAAAGTTCAAGCCAAAATCGAACAGCCGTTGGTTGCCGAAACCCGTTATCCCGCTCCGAAATCCGCCCAAAAGAATCTGCTGCCGCCCAATCAGGTCATGAGCGGTACGATTACCACATGGGACGATGCCAAAGGCTACGGCTTTATCCGTTTCGGCGACGAATCCCAAAATATTTTCTTCCACATCAGCGCGTACCATTACAATACCAGCCGTCCGCAAACAGGTCAGCGCGTCAGTTTCTACTGCAACCGCCCGATAGAAGGCAACCGCCAACAAGCGATCAAGGTTGTCCGGTTGGGCGATGAAGCATTCCTGTTTGACGAATTGCCACCCGACTACAACAGGCTCAACATCGATATGCAGGCACTCCTTATCAACAGCGTCATTGCCGTCGTTTTCCTGACCGTTGTCGCCGCGCTTTCCAATAAGCTGTTTTTCATTTACGTCCTTATCAGTATTGCCGCCTTCATTCTCTATCAACAGGACAAGCAGACGGCGATTGAGTCCGCGCGCAAGATCAGACGTAAAAACGAATACCAAAACCGCATCCCTGAAAACAAGCTGCACGCATTCAGCCTGCTGGGCGGTTGGCCCGGCGCATTGGTTGCGCGCGCCGCGTTCCGCCACAAAACCAAGAAAGTTCCTTTTGTTCAGATTTTCTGGCTGACAGTGGCAATAAATGTTGCTATTACCTATGCCCTGCTGATACATTACGCCGACAATCCTCTGACGAATTTTCTGAAAAACTAAACTGAAACAAAGGAATATCATGTCTTTTGCATTTTTCTTCCCCGGTCAGGGTTCGCAAAGCCTCAACATGATGGACGGCTTCGCAGGACAATCGGTCGTAAAAAACACCTTCGATGAAGCTTCTGCCGTCTTGGGTCAGGATTTGTGGGCGATGATTAACGGCACGGATGCGGACCTCATCGGGCAAACCGTGAATACGCAGCCTATCATGCTGGCCGCCGGCGTTGCCGTTTACCGTGCCTATCTTGAAGCGGGCGGCAAAACGCCTGCTGTCGTTGCCGGCCACAGCCTGGGTGAATACACCGCACTTGTCGCCGCCGGTGCATTGGATTTTGCAGATGCAGTCAAACTCGTCCGCCTGCGTGCCGAACTGATGCAGTCCGCCGTGCCGCAGGGCGTAGGCGCGATGGCGGCGATTCTCGGCTTGGAAGATGAACAGGTAAAAACCATTTGCGCAGAAGCCGCGCAAGGCGAAGTGGTCGAAGCCGTCAATTTCAATTCGCCCGGACAAGTCGTGATTGCGGGCAATGCCACCGCCGTCGAGCGCGCGATGAACGCTGCTAAGGAAGCAGGAGCCAAGCGCGCGCTGCCGCTGCCTGTATCCGTTCCTTCGCATTGCAGCCTGATGAAACCTGCCGCAGAGAAACTTGCCGAAGCACTCAAAACCGTTGAAATCAAACAACCGCAAATCCGCGTCATCCATAATGCCGATGTTGCCGCTTACGACGACGCAGAGAAAATCAAAGACGCACTTGTCCGCCAGCTTTACAGCCCTGTACGTTGGACGGAAACCGTCAACGCGCTTGTTACGGAAGGCATTACCGAATCCGCCGAATGCGGACCGGGCAAAGTGTTGGCAGGTTTGGCAAAGCGCATCAACAAAGAAGCCGTGTGCAGCGCTTTGACCCATTCCGAACAAGTCGCTGCCTTTATCGAAGCGCATTAAACTTGCCGCCTTGTATGTTTCAGACGACCTTTCTTAATGAAGGGTCGTTTTTTAATGTCTGTCGGTTGTGTTCGGATAGGGAAGGGAATAGCAGCAGGAAGATGTTTTTCATTTCAGTTCACTATCCATTTATTTTGAACATTTAAGGTTGTCTAAAAAGAAATTACAGAAATAAAAATCATTATTTATTTAAAAACAGCAATTTCGTCGCATCGGTAACTTCGTTGCGATATAATCATAAGCTTTACCAATCCGACAGATTGACAAAACGTTCGATCTACATTACCCCGGAACACCGAGCCAATGATAGAAAAACTGACCTTCGGCCTGTTTACCCAAGAAGATTCGCGCAGCTTCATGCGCTTGATGGCTTATATCCGCCCTTATAAAACACGCATCATCTTTGCTTTAATTGCTATCTTCGGCGTTGCCGCCACCGAAAGCTATCTTGCCGCCTTCATCGCCCCGCTGGTCAACCAAGGCTTCGCCCCGCCTTCTGCACCGCCCGAACTCAATACCGCAGGCGGCATCATCGCCACGCTGCAAAACTGGAAAGACCAATTTACCTACCTGATTTGGGGTACGCCTAACAAAGTCTGGGTTGTGCCGATATTTTTTATCTTTTTGGTCATTATTCGAGGCATCAGCCGCTATGTCAGCACATATCTCTTGACTTGGGTTTCCGTTATGGCAATCAGTCATCTGCGCCGCGATATGTTTGCCAAGATGCTGCAACTCTCTTCCAAATTTCATCAGGAAACCCCGTCTGGCACGGTTTTGATGAACATGGTGCAAATGGCGGAACAATCCATCAGCAACGCCAGCAATGTCTTTATCGTTTTAACCCGCGATACCATGATTGTCATCGGTTTGGTCTGCGTCCTGCTTTATTTGAACTGGCAGCTTAGCTTGGTTGTTGCCCTGATGTTCCCGCTGCTGTCTTTGTTGTCCCGTTATTACCGTAATCGTCTGAAAGACATTATTGCGGGAGCACAACTCAGTATCGGTACCATGAACAATGTCGTCAATGAAGTCCATCAAGGACATCGTGTAGTCAAACTCTTCGGCGGCCAACGTCAGGCTGCCGAACGCTTCACTGCTGTCAATGACACCATCGTCCGTCTCGGTAAAAAAATCACCCAAGCCACTGCCGCCCGTTCTCCATTCAGCGAACTGATTGCGTCGTTTGCTTTGGCTATTGTCATCTTTATCGCCCTTTGGCAGAGCCAACAAGGACATACCACCATCGGCGAATTTATGGCGTTTATCGTTGCCATGCTGCAAATGCTCAGTCCGATTAAAAACTTGGCGAACATCAGCATCCCCATGCAGACCATGTTTATTGCTTCTGATGCCGTTTGCCAATTCCTCGATACCGAGCCTGAAAAAGATAACGGTACAAAAATCCTGACCAATGTCGAAGGTCGTCTGAAATTTGATAACGTCGATGTCCGCTACCACGCAGACGGTAAAAAAGCCTTGGACGGCTTCAATCTTGACATTCGCCAAGGCGAACGCGTAGCTTTGGTCGGTCGCTCAGGCAGCGGTAAATCTACTGCCGTCAACCTGCTTCCGCGTTTTGTCGAACCAAGCTCCGGAGCGGTTTATTTGGATGATGTAAATATCGAAGATATCAAACTCGACAACCTGCGCTCCCAATTCGCCCTTGTTTCCCAAGATGTCTTTTTGTTTGAAGGCACGCTTTTGGAAAACGTCCGTTACAGCCGTCCCGATGCCACTGAAGAAGAAGTATTGGCAGCCCTCAAAGCCGCGAACTTGCAAGATTTGGTTGAAAGCTCGCCACATGGCTTGAACCAACAGATAGGTGCAAACGGCAATCAACTCTCCGGCGGTCAGCGTCAACGTGTCGCCATTGCCCGCGCCATTTTGAAAGACGCTCCCATCCTGCTTTTAGACGAAGCCACTAGCGCACTGGATAACGAATCCGAACGCCTCGTCCAACAAGCCCTCGAACGCTTGATGGAAAACCGCACCAGCATCATCGTCGCCCACCGCCTGACCACCGTCGAGCAAGCCGACCGCATTATTGTCATGGACGACGGTCATATCGTTGAGCAAGGTTCCCACGATGAATTGATGGCTCAAAACGGCTACTATGCCATGCTGCGCAATATGCCGAAGCAGGCAGTGAATTAATCTTAACGGAACCTGCTTTACTCGTTTTCAGATGACCTTAAAGCAAAACTTACTTTAAGTATCTTCTGCTTTTATGTGAATTGTATTTAAACCAACCAAAAGGGATAAAAATGAAACCTTTCATAAGCATAGGTATATTAACTTACAATAATCCAATGTCCGAGATAGAAAGATGTTTGGAAAGTATTTTCAGCCAAACATACGGCTTTGAGAGCATAGAAGTTATCATCCGTAATCAGGGAAATAAAAAATTAGTTGAGCAAATTAAATCTTTAGCCGAAGGAAAAGGTTGGGAGATTAAAGTTTATCATGGGGAGAATATTGGGTTTGGTGCAGGGCATAATCAAATTTTTTCTGAGATTTCAAACCAATCTACGGCATATCTTTGCATGAATCCGGATGGATTTTTACATGACGAAGGTCTCGAAAAATTAGTGTCTTTCAGTCAAAAAAATGATTGGCACGGTATCGTAGAAGCAATACAAGAACCAATTATGCATCCCAAAACTTTCAACCCTAAAACAGGTTTGACTGATTGGTGTTCCGGTGCGTGTGTGC
The DNA here is from genome assembly GCF_000193735.1 of Neisseria sicca 4320. Classification (GTDB taxonomy): domain Bacteria; phylum Pseudomonadota; class Gammaproteobacteria; order Burkholderiales; family Neisseriaceae; genus Neisseria; species Neisseria sicca_E. The sequence continues at coordinate 10,302 of NZ_AEPF01000028.1, read as the reverse complement.
TTATACCGAACGCTATTTATCGTCAGATAAACGGTTTTGATGATGACTTTTTCCTGTATTGTGAAGATGTAGATTTATCATGGCGCGTCAAAGCCGCAGGTTATCAGTGCTACACCTGTGCCGATGCCTTTTTCTTCCATTATGCAATGGACAGACAATCGAGAGAATCTGAAATTTGGCGTGCTGCAACTTTTCTTGCTTATAAATGGCGTTCTGAAAAATTCCAAGAAACAGCAATGCAAATGTGGCTTCAACATGTGGATATGAAAAAAAACGATCTATTGGAGCAGCTGGAGCACCTGTCTCAGCATTCCGTAACAGAAGTATTGAAGGCTAATCCGAATTTTAATAATGGCCTTTATTTTGCACAACCAATGTGGGGTTAAGCCATGAACCAGACCGTTTCTATCGTCATCCGTACTATGCCGGGAAGGGAGCATTTTTTAGATAAATGTCTTTTCATTTTGTCGGGTCAGCAATACCAAGATTTAGAGCCTATTGTCGTTGCGCAATGCAAAACAGATTCGGAATCTGTTGAAAAAATTGATGTGCTTATTGCGAAATGGAAAAAACATTTTCCTAAAATAAGTTTCCTGCACCACACTTCCGATACTGATGCGCGTGCCAAAAGTCTGAATATGGGCATGAAATATGCTTCCGGACGCTATCTTGCCTTTTTGGATGATGATGACAAAGTTTATCCGCATCATTATCAACAAATGGTTCAGGCTTTACAAAAAAGTAAGTTTTCATGGGTATATTGTGAAATTGTCAGAGCAGACTTTAATAAAGATGGTCAGTTAGTATCCCGTTCCTATCCTTTTAGGAGAGGGGACTATTCATTTCATGATCATATTAGGGGAAATTTTATCCCTATCCATGCCTTTGTTGTAGATAGGGAGCGAGCTAAAGATATAGGTTTCATTAATGAGACTCTATGTAAGAATGAAGATTATGATTTTCTACTACGCTTGGCATTTAAATATGAACCATTACATATCCCGAATTATAGTGCCGAATATTGCATTCGGTCAGATGGCACTAATACAGTCCTATCGCATGGAACATTAACCCATACAGAAGCGGTACAAAAAAGACAAGAATGGGCAGAGGCAGACAGACAACTATACCAACTAAAAACGGAACAATTCGGATGGTGGATTAAAGAAATTGATACTGCTTCGATTTCCAATCCTTCTTCCAACGATGTAGGCGGTCATGCTTCTGCAAAAGTCTACTTGTTAAAGATTTATCATTCCTACACTTGGAAAATTCTCCGCTTGGGTAAAAAAATCAATTGGCTTTTCAGGAGGCGTCCTAAAAAGAAAAACATTATTCCGGAGACTGAAAGCTTGGCACGAGCTGAATTACTTAAGATCGTTTTTTCTCCAGCTTGGTTAATCTTAAGTCCTTTGTATTGTGTAGAGCAATTTCTAAAAAAAATACTCAAAAAATAAATTTCCACAAACTCATATTTCTTTTTTATATTAAGGGATATGAAATGTGTCTTCAGACGACCTTTTTGCCTAAAGGTCGTCTGAAAGCAAAATCTCTCCTGATTAACCGCATCACATCTTAATCATGAACAAAACCATCATACTGGTCGCCCCATATATGTACGGGTTGGATAAGTGCATAGAAAAAAATCTGCGCTTCCACGGCTTTAATGTTATCAATCTCTGTTACGATGACAGGGATTCATACTATCCGCACATAGGTTCCCGTATTCTCGGTATGTACCATAAACATATCAAAAAAGACGGTGATTATAAGAAGAAACTGAAATATTCCCGCTACCAGGGGCAGATAGTAGAAAAATTGGCTACGTTGGAAGGAAACAAAGCAGACTACGCCCTTTGCATCCGCGCCAATATTTATCCCAAAAAAATCATTTCTGCTGTTCGTGAGCATAGCAAAGTATGCGTCAACTACCAATGGGACGGTATCGACCGTTTCCCCGACATCATCGAATATCTGCCCTATTTTGACCGCTGCTGGGTGTTCAATAAAAACGATGTGGAGAAATACCCCCAACACCGTTTTAAAGCGACCACCAATTTCTATTTCGATTTTCCCATTGAGGGAAACGGAAAAACGGAAGGCCTTTATTTTTTAGGCGGCTACGAAGCAGGCAGGGAACATCAAACCTCCGTTTTTCTCGATGAAGCACGCAAGCTGGGATTGCCTTTGGATTTTCATATCTACTGCAAAGACGACCGTGCAAGCAAAATTTTCGGTAACGACGGCATTATCTATTTAAATAGACAAAGCATCCTGAGCTTCGAGCAAAACCTGCAAAAGGTCAAAAACTGCCTGGCAGTCGTCGATTTTGTCCAATTTGAAAATTACGGCTTGTCTTTCCGCGTATTCGACGCCCTGTGTTTCGACAAAAAACTGATTACCAGCAATCAGGCAGTAACGGAATGCGATTTCTATCATCCCGACAACATCTTCATTTGGGACGGGGAAAGCCTTGATGGATTGGAAGACTTTTTCAGACGACCTTACCATCCTGTTCCCGAAGCAATAAAAAACAAATACGCCTTCGGCAACTGGGTCCGCCGAATCCTCGACATATCAGACGAAGCATAAACAGATACCATGCCGACCGAACAAAAAAAGATTATCCTTGGGATGCCCGCGGACAACCAAATCTACCGCGTCATCGAAGCCGCCCTAGATCATCACGGCTTCAACGTCGTCAGCGTCGTCATGGACAACCTGAATTTCCGCTATCCTTCCCTTTCCAGTCGTCTGAAAGTCAAATTCAGACAACTGGTGCTGCGGGACAAAAACGCCAAAAAAGACTTTAAATCTGCCCAATTGATCCGAGACGTCGAAAACAAACTGGCAGCGCACGGCAAGGCGGATTATGCCCTGTTTATTCGCGGCGACATCTACTCGCCTGAGTTTCTGGATATGATTAAACGCCATACCCGTCCCGGCAATATGGTCAACTACCAATGGGACGGCATCGACCGTTTCCCCGCCATTTGGGATTGCGCCGACCGGTTTGACCGTATTTACGTTTTTGATCCCGCCGATATGCGAAATCCGAAACATCCCTTCCTGCCGACCACCAACTTCTATTTCGACCACGACGTCAACCTGCCTGAAAACCCGCCCAACGATTTCTATTTCATCGGCTGGCATATACCCGAACGCGCCCCGATTATTTCCGCGTTCGGCAAAGCGGCCGAAACGCTGGGCTGGAAGCTCGACTTCAATATCGGCTGTTTGAATACCAATGTAAAAAACCTCCGCCGTTTTTATCCTACGGAAAACATCAAAGTCTTCATCGGCATCAGAAGTTTCGCCGACAACCTCAAAGCCGCCAAGCAGGCAAAAATCCTAATAGATTTCAAAACACCCGTTCACAACGGCCTCTCGTTCCGCTCCTTCGAAGCCCTCGGCTACCGCAAAAAACTGATTACCACCAACGCCGAAATCAAAAAATACGATTTCTACCACCCCGACAACATCTTTGTTTGGGACGGTAAAAGTTTGGACGGTTTGGCAGAATTTGTCGCCAAACCCTACTGCGAGCTGCCACCCGAAATCTACCAAAAATACAGCTTCGGCAACTGGTTGCGCTATATTCTGGACATACCGCCCCATCAAAAAATAACCCTGCCCGAATAAACGGAAAGGTCGTCTGAAATTTGCCGATATAGCAGATAAAATAGGCAATGCCCGTACTGTCATTCCCGCCTGCGCGGGAATGACAATAAGGAGGCTTTTTATTTTGTTTCAGACGACCTCAAAAATTAGATTCATCACACTATTTATGCTATAAGGTCGTCTGAAATCAACAGACTCCATTCCCAAATAAGGAAGTAAACATGAGCACACAAGATTTAAGCGGCAAAATCGCATTGGTAACAGGCGCATCGCGCGGTATTGGCGCGGCGATTGCCGACACGTTGGCGGCGGCAGGTGCCAAAGTCATCGGTACGGCGACCAGCGAAAGCGGCGCGGCGGCGATTAGCGAGCGTCTGGCGCAATGGGGCGGCGAAGGCCGTGCATTGAATTCCGCCGAACCCGAAACCATCGAAAACCTGATTGCCGACATCGAAAAAGCGTTCGGCAAGCTGGATATTCTGGTTAACAACGCCGGCATCACCCGCGACAACCTCTTGATGCGTATGAAAGAAGAAGAGTGGGACGACATCATGCAGGTCAACCTCAAATCCGTGTTCCGCGCCTCTAAAGCCGTCTTGCGCGGCATGATGAAGCAACGCGCCGGCCGCATCATCAACATCACGTCCGTCGTCGGGGTGATGGGCAATGCCGGTCAGACCAACTATGCCGCGGCAAAAGCAGGCTTGATCGGTTTCTCCAAATCCATGGCGCGCGAAGTCGGCAGCCGCGGCATTACCGTCAACTGCGTCGCCCCGGGCTTTATCGACACCGACATGACCCGCGCGCTGCCCGAAGAAACCCGCAAAACCTTCGAAGCGCAAACTTCGCTGGGCAAATTCGGCGAAGCGCAGGACATCGCCGATGCGGTATTGTTCCTCGCTTCCGACCAAGCGAAATACATCACCGGTCAAACGCTGCACGTCAACGGCGGCATGTTGATGCCTTGATTTGGCTTGGAAAATAAAGAAGGTCGTCTGAAAACGGATTTCAGACGACCTTCTTGTTTGCTTAGTCTGCTTCTAGCAGTTGCTTGTTGAGTTCCGCCTGTATCAGCAGGCCGTGGGCGAAGTTGCGGCTGTCGGCGAGGATGAGTTTGCCGCCGTAGCGTTTGGCGATGGCGTCGGCGATGGAGAGTCCGAGTCCGGTGCCTTGCTGTTCCGTGCCGAGTATTCGGTAGAAGGCGTCGGTTACGCGGCTGCGTTCGGCGGCGGGGATACCGGGGCCGTCGTCTTCCACCCAGATGGTGAGGGTGGTCGGGGTCTCGCTGAAACCTATGTCGATGCGGCCGCCTGCGGGGGTGTAGCGGATGGCGTTGTCGGTGAAGGTTTTGATGAGGGTGTAGATTTCGGTGTCGTCGGCTCGGATGCGCAGGTCGTTTTCAACGGCGACGCCGATGTCTTGCTGTTTGTTAAGGGCAAGGGGCATGAGTTCTTGCAGCACGCGGCGGAACTGGGCTTGCAGGCTGATGTCGGTCAGGTTGCGTTGGGTTTCGGAGCCTTGGGCGCGGGCGTGGGTCAGGAGCTGCTCGAGCAAGTGGCGGTTGCGCTGTATGCTTTGGAGGATGAGTCCGGTCTGTTCGCGGGCTTCGTCCGATTGGGGCAGCTTGGTGAGCCGTTCTGCCTGAAGGGAGAGGGCGGTCAGGGGGCTGCGCAGTTCGTGGGCGGCATCGGCGATGAAGCGTTGCTGGCGGCGGATGTTTTCGCCTGTTCGTTGCAGCAGTTGGTTGATGGCGGTAACGAAGCCTTGTATTTCGCTGGGCACACCTTCTCCATCCAGCGGCGAGAGGTCGTCTGAACGGCGTTGCCCGAGGGAGGCGGAAAGCGTCTTAACGGGACGCATGGCGCGGTAAGTAATCCATACGGTCAGTATAATCATGAGCGGCAGGGCGATGAGCAGCGGCAGGACGCTTTGGTAGGCGGCGGTGGCTGCGAGGTCGTCGCGGTATTCGGTTTCTTGGAGTACGGCGATTTTGCCTTGCGGGGTTTGGCGGATATAGGCGCGGTATTCGTCGTCATCATCATCATCGTCATAATCAATACCGCCTTGGATGGTGTGGAATCCTTCGCCCAGTGTGTTTGGCAGTGGGACGGTGTCTTCTCGCCCGAAGGTTTGGATGAGGATGTGGTTTTCGCTGCCTATTTGTGTGTAGTCGGTGGTTTTGGGGTTGATGTAGGCGGCGGTTTGGCGCAACAGGTCGTCCTGAAGCTCTTCGGCTTCATGGTAGGTTTGGTAATAGGAGAACGCGCCTGCGATGATGGACAAAGGCAGGAACATCAGTATCAGGGCGATGCTGATACGGACTTGCAGGGATTGTTTGAGGGTCTGGATAAAGTGATGCATAGTGTGTTGGGTGTGTTGGCGAGCATGTTTTAGGTTTTGTTATTAATGATGGCATAGGCGGGTATGGATACGCGGTTTGAGGTTCAGACGACCTCTTTTGCGACCAGCCAGCCTACGCCGCGTACGTTTTGGATGTGTTCTTTGCCGAGCTTTTTCCGTAAGGCGTGGATGAGGAAATCGACGGCGTTGCTTTCGACTTCTTCTCCCCAGCCGTAGATTTTGTCTTCAAGGTCGCTGCGGGAAAGGATGATGCCGGGACGCATCATCAGGGCTTGGAGGACGGCAAATTCTTTGTTGCTCAATGGGACGGGTTTGTCTTGTCCTTTGACTTCGACTTGGTAGGTGGCGGGGTTGAGGGTAAGTGCGCCGTTGGTCAGCAGGGTTTGGCTGTGGCCGCCGTGGCGGCGCAGGACGGCGCGCATACGGGCTTGCAGCTCCGCCATGTCGAAGGGTTTGACGATGTAGTCGTCTGCGCCGCCGTCCAGTCCGTTGAGGCGGCTGTGGAGGTCGTCGCGGGCGGTTACGATGAGGACGGGGGTTTTGCTGCCTTCGTGTCGGATTTGGGTGAGAACGTCCAACCCGTCTTTGCCGGGCAGTCCGAGGTCGAGCAGCAGCAAGTCGTAGTTCTGCGCCTGAAGGGCGGTAGAAACTTGGCTGCCGTTTTTGACCCAATCGACGGCATAGCCGCTGTCTTTGAGGTTGGCGGCTACGGCTTGGGCAATCATGTTGTCGTCTTCTGCAAGCAATACGCGCATGGTGTTCTCCTTAATTAACGGGAGGATAGCAGGGGAAAATTAGGAAGGGTTTAGCGGGAGGTCGTCTGAAAACGGAATCGGGTTTTCAGACGACCTTTTTGTTGTTTTTCCGTACTTTATCGGGTTCCTTGGGAGTGAGTTCTACTTAGTATAGTGGATTAAATTTAAATCAGGACAAGGCGACGAAGCCGCAGACAGTACAGACAGTACGGAACCGATTCACTTGGTGCTTGAGCACCTTAGAGAATCGTTCTCTTTGAGTTAAGGTGAGGCAACGCCGTACTGGTTTAAAGTTAATCCACTATATGTTGGACATTTTTTTCTAAAGGAATACTGCACTTGAATGGTTTGCCAATCTTGCCAAAAGGTCGTCTGAAAAACCCCGATTCCGTTTTCAGACGACCTTTTGTCTTTACAGCAACACAATATCGTATTGTTCTTGCGTGTAAGCGGTTTCGACTGCCAGCGAAATCGGTTTGCCGATAAAGTCGATGAGCATCGCCAGCGATTGCGACTCTTCGTCGAGGAAGAGGTCGATGACGTTGGGCGCGGCGAGGATGCGGAAGGACTGCACGTCGTAACGGCGGGCTTCGCGGACGATTTCGCGCTGGATTTCGTAACAGATGGTCTGCGGCGTTTTCAGACGACCCCTGCCTTGGCAGGACGGGCAGGGTTCGCAGAGGATTTGGCTGAGGTTTTCGCGCGAACGTTTGCGCGTCAGCTCGACCAAACCCAAGCTGGTGAAACCGTTGAGGGTAACGCGGGTACGGTCGAAGGCGAGGGCTTTGGCAAGCTCTTGCAACACGGCTTCGCGGTGTGCTTCCTGCGCCATGTCGATGAAGTCGATGATGATGATGCCGCCGAGGTTGCGCAGCCTTAATTCGCGGGCGATGGTGTGGCAGGCTTCGAGGTTGGTGCGGAAGATGGTTTCGTCGAAGTTGCGCGCGCCGACGAAGCCGCCGGTATTTACGTCTATCGTGGTCATGGCTTCGGTGGACTCGATAATCAGGTAGCTGCCGAAGTTGAGGTTGACGCGCGGTTGCAGGGCGCGGCTGATTTCCTGCTCGACGTTGTGGGTTTCAAACAACGGGCGTTCGCCTTTGAACAGCTCTATCCTGCCCAATGCGCCGTGGACGTATTGCTCGGCGAAGCGGGTCATGCGGCGGTGGTTTTCGGTTGAATCGACCAGGATTTTTTGCGTGTCGAGGCTGAACATATCGCGCAACACGCGCAGGCTCAAAGGCAAATCCTGATAAAGCAGGGTTTCCGGCGGCTGGATTTTTGCTTGTTCTTGAATGTGTTCCCACACTTTGGTCAGGTAGTGGATGTCGGACTGAAGCTGCTCGTCGGTGGCGTTTTCGGCGTTGGTGCGGATAATATAACCGTGGCACGCGTCTTCGGGCAGCAGGTTGGTCAAGCGTTCGCGCAGACTGTTGCGCTCGGCATCGTCTTCGATGCGCTGGGAAATTCCGATGTGGTCTTCTTGCGGAAGGTGGACGAGGAAACGCCCAGCCAGCGAAATTTGAGTGGAAAGGCGCGCGCCTTTGGTGTTGATCGGGTCTTTGATGACCTGTACCAAAACCGACTGCCCTTCGAACAACATATGCTCAATGCGCTGCGTTTCTTCGGGATTGCGGCGTTGTTCGAGAACATCGACGATGTGCAAAAACGCGGCGCGTTCCAAACCGATGTCGATGAACGCGCTCTGCATTCCCGGCAAGACGCGGCGTACCACGCCCAGATAAATATTGCCGACCAAGCTATGACCGCTGTTGCGTTCGATGTGCAGCTCGCAGATATTGTTTTCTTCCAACACCGCCACGCGCGTTTCCTGAGGCGTAATGTTGACGAGCACGGTTTCGGGCGGACGGATAGCGTCCTTCGGGATAGGGATTCCTGAAAGCATTGTTTTAGTTCCTGATTTTTAATAAGAAATATAGTAGATTAAATTTGAACCAGTCCGGTTTTGCTTTGCCCAAACCTGAAAAATGATCGGCTGATTGTGTTGCTGTTCTGACTCAAATTTAATCTACCATCCGCTTGCCGTCGGTTTTGTGGAAAATATAGTGGATTAACTTTAAACCAATACGGCGTTGCCTCGCCTTAGCTTAAAGAGAACGATTCTCTAAGGTGCTGAAGCACCAAGTGAATCGGTTCCGTACTATCTGTACTGTCTGCGGCGTCGTCGCATTGTCCTGATTTTTGTTAATCCACTATAAATGGCAAAAGCGGTTCGGATTGCCGTTTATCATACTTTAAAAACGGCGTTTTGGCACATGGGCGGCAGGCAGCCCTTACGCCCTAAAAACAAAGATTCAGGCAAAATAGCCGATTTCAAGTATTGTAAAATAAACCATATGCCCATATAGTGAACCCCGTTAGAACTTTAAAAAACAATCATGCAAACCGTTACGATGTACACAGGCGCGTTTTGCCCCTACTGCACCATGGCTAAAAAGCTGCTGCATTCGCTGGGCGTCGCCGAAATCAACGAAATCCGCGTCGACCGCAGCCCCGAAGCCTTTGCCGAAATGCAGCAGCTTTCAGGGCAGCGCAGCATACCGCAAATTTTCATCGGCGATACCCACGTCGGCGGTTTCACCGATTTGTACGGCCTGCACCGCGAAGGCAGGCTGGATTCTTTATTAAACCCGTAACTTTAAACCCAACTAGGAAAACAAAATGAGCGAAGAATTGCAACCCGTATTCAGCATCGAACGCCTGTTCGTCAAAGACCTGTCTTTGGAGGTGCCCAACGCCCCCCAAATCTTCTTAGAACAAGGCGAGCCTGAAGTCGATATGCGCGTTTCCACCAACAGCGAGAAGCTGGAAGAAGGCTACTACAACGTTGACGTAACCGTAACCGTAACCGCCAAACTCAACGCCGAGCGTACCATGTTCCTCAACGAAGTAACCCAAAGCGGCATCTTCCGTCTGGAAAACATCCCTGAAGAAGACGTTCAACTGCTCTTAGGCGTAGCCTGCCCGAACATCCTCTTCCCTTACGCCCGCGAAGCCATTTCCACCAGCGTAACCCGCGCCGGCTTCCCGCCCGTACTGCTCGCTCCGATCAACTTCGAAGCCATGTACCAGCAACAACAAGAAGGCAACGCATAATCCGCATTCCCTGTTTGTCAAAAGGTCGTCTGAAATCCGTTTGAACTGCCCCCCAAATCTTGGACACTCATAAAAGCCTTTTCAGGCGCTCTGTGCAAGCTGGGTTCTGTATGCGACAGGACTCAGCTTTTTCAATTTCAAACTGCAACGCTCCCGGTTGTAGTAATCCATATAGTCATCTATCTGCTTCATCAATTCGTCCACCGTCAATTCTCCTGCGTTATAGAAACACTCCGTCTTCAACACCGCAAAGAAACTCTCCATCGGCGCGTTATCCCAACAGTTCGCCTTACGCGACATACTTTGGACCATGGAATGCTCCGCAAGCAATTCCCTATACCCCGCCGTACGGTACAGCACACCTTGGTCGGAATGCAGCATCGTTCCCTTATCAGTCAGACAGGGTGCGGCTTTTTCGAGCATTTCCTTCACCATTTCGCTGTTAGCA
>NZ_AEPF01000029.1 GCF_000193735.1 Neisseria sicca 4320 | reverse complement strand
CCTCAATCTGGACGCGATTACCTGGGCGAACACGCGCGAAACCTTGGGCGAACACGCCATCAACAAATACGAACATTTAATGCAACGAGTGGAGCAAAAACAAGTGGACGATTTAATCGAAGCCAACAAACAAAGCATTCAGACGACCCCCGCGCCTGCCGCCGAAGAGGGCAAATACGAAAAAGTCGCCGAGCAGGCAAGCTTCGACGACTTCATGAAAATCGACATGCGCGTCGCCAAAGTATTGAACTGCGAAGCCGTCGAAGGCAGCACCAAACTCTTAAAATTCGACCTCGATTTCGGTTTTGAAAAACGCATCATCTTCTCCGGCATCGCCGCGTCTTATCCCAACCCCGCCGAATTGAACGGCCGCATGGTCATCGCCGTCGCCAATTTCGCCCCGCGCAAAATGGCAAAATTCGGCGTATCCGAAGGCATGATCCTCTCCGCCGCCACCGCCGAGGGCAAACTGAAGCTCTTGGATGTCGATGCAGGCGCGCAGCCCGGAGATAAAGTAGGCTAAACGTTAAAAGGTCGTCTGAAAACAGTTTCAGACGACCTTTCTACACGATAACGCGTCATGAACATCACCCCCTTGCAAGCCTGCCACATCGAACCGCTCTCCCGTGCGCTCTACCAAGAATGGCACGACTTCGCCCCGTGGTCGTCGCTTGAAAAAATCCGTGCCTATTACCGGAAATGTCTGGACGGGGACGGTTTGCCGCTCGCCTTTGCCGCAGTTGCGGAAGACGGACGGCTGCTCGGTTCCGCCGCGCTCAAACGCTTCGACATGGAAGAATTTCCGCAATACGAATACTGGCTGGGCGACGTATTCGTCCTGCCCGAATATCGAGGCAAAGGCATCGGACACGCGCTCATCACCCATTGTCTGCAAACCGCCCGCTCCTTACGCCTGCCCGCCCTTTACCTCTATACGCCCGATGTACAGGCGGTTTACGCCAAATACGGCTGGCGGGAAATTGCGACGCAATGGCACAATGGCGAAACCGTCTCTGTGATGAAACTGGATTTACAGATCGTCTGAAAACGTAGAAACAGACATCGCAAGGTTGCGTCTGATATGTTCAGACGACCCTTCCGACCATTCATACCCCGTAAACGCCCTTCGGAAGAATTCTTCCCGCCCGCCCGCAAAAACCGTCAAAATCCCCTATAATTCGGAATCTAAACGAATCCCGTCCTGCCGGCAGCGCCGTCGGGACTTGTCTTAACAACGAAAGAAACACTGTGGACAAACTCAAAATCACCGCCAACGGCCCGCTCAACGGCGAAATCATCGTATCCGGCGCAAAAAACGCCGCCCTGCCGCTGATGTGTGCCGGACTCTTGACCTCCGGCACCCTGCGCCTGAAAAACGTACCCATGCTCGCCGACGTCAAAACCACCCAAAAACTGCTGCAAGGCATGGGCGCCCGCGTTTTGACCGACAACGTTCACGAATTCGAAATCGACGGTGCTACCGTCAACAATACCCGCGCCCCCTACGAACTGGTAAAAACCATGCGCGCCTCCATCCTCGTGCTCGGCCCGACGCTGGCGCGTTTCGGCGAAGCCCAAGTCAGCCTGCCCGGCGGCTGCGCCATCGGTTCGCGCCCCGTTGACCAGCACCTCAAAGGCCTCGAAACCATGGGGGCGGAAATCACCATCGAACACGGCTACGTCAAAGCCAAAGGTCGTCTGAAAGGGGCACGCGTCCTGATGGACGTCGTTACCGTCGGCGGTACGGAAAACCTGCTGATGGCGGCAACCCTCGCCGAAGGCACCACCGTTTTGGAAAATTGCGCCATCGAACCCGAAGTCGTCGATTTGGCGGAATGCCTCGTCAAAATGGGCGCAAAAATCAGCGGCATCGGTACTTCTACCATGACCGTCGAAGGCGTGAAAGAGCTGCACGGCTGCGAACACAGCGTCGTGCCCGACCGCATCGAAGCCGGTACCTTCCTCTGCGCCGTCGCCATGACCGGCGGCAAAGTCGTCCTGCGCAAAGCCGCCCCCAAAACCATGGAAGTCGTATTGGACAAACTCGTCGAAGCCGGCGCGATCATCGAAGCGGGCGACGACTGGATTTCCATCGACATGCAGCAACGCCCCAAAGCGGTAAACTTGCGCACCACCGAACACCCCGGCTTCCCGACCGACATGCAGGCGCAGTTTATGGCGATGAACGCCGTTGCCGAAGGCGACAGCCGCGTCGTCGAAACCATCTTTGAAAACCGCTTCATGCACGTTCCTGAACTCAACCGCATGGGCGCGGACATCACCACCGAAGGCAACACCGCCTTCGTCAAAGGCGTGGAAAAACTCTCCGGCGCCGTCGTTATGGCGACCGACCTGCGCGCCTCCGCCAGCCTCGTCATGGCAGGCTTGGTCGCAGGCGGCGAAACCATCGTCGAACGTATCTACCACCTCGACCGCGGCTACGAACACATCGAAGACAAGCTTGGTAAAGTCGGCGCGAAAATCGAACGGGTACGCGGTTAAGGGCCTTGTGTCAAAAAGGTCGTCTGAAAACTTGAGATTCAGGTTTTCAGACGACCTTTATCATAGAAAAAAGCCCGCAAATCCCTTACAATACGCCCCTAAAATTTTGAAAGCACACAAGAATCATGGAAGCCGAAGTAATCAACCAGCTTAACAACATCCTGAACGATTTGGAAAAGCGCAGCGAAGACATCCGCGTCTATATGGACTATCAGGGCAAGAAAGACCGATTGGAAGAAGTCATCGGCCTTTCCGAAGACCCTGAGCTGTGGAATGACCCCAAACGCGCCCAAGAAATCGGCAAAGAGCGCAAAATCCTCGAAGGCATCGTGTTGACGCTCGACAACATCGCATCGGGCATCGAAGACAACCGAATGCTGATTGAAATGACCGTCGAAGAAAACGACGAAGAAGGTTTCGCCGCCGTGCAGGAAGACGTGGCGGGACTGGAAAAACAGATGGCGGACTTGGAGTTCAAACGGATGTTCAACCAGCCCGCCGACCCGAACAACTGCTTTATCGACATCACCGCAGGTGCGGGCGGTACGGAAGCGGAAGACTGGGCGGGTATGCTGTTCCGCATGTACAGCCGCTACGCCGAGCGCAAAGGCTTCAAAATCGAAATCCTCGAAGAAGACGACGGCGAAATCGCGGGCATCAACCGCGCCACCATCCGAGTGGAAGGCGAATACGCCTACGGCTTGCTGCGCACGGAAACCGGCGTTCACCGCTTGGTGCGCTACTCGCCGTTTGACTCGAACAACAAACGCCATACGTCGTTCTCATCCGTGTTCGTGTACCCCGAAATCGACGATTCCATCGAAATCGAAATCAACCCCGCCGATTTGCGTATCGACACCTACCGCGCATCGGGCGCAGGCGGTCAGCACATCAACAAAACCGACTCTGCCGTGCGTATTACCCACGAGCCGACGGGTATTGTGGTGCAGTGTCAAAACGACCGTTCGCAACACGCCAACAAAGCGGCTGCGATGGAAATGTTGAAATCCAAACTGTATGAATTGGAAATGCGCAAACGAAACGAAGAGAAACAGGCGTTGGAAGAAGGCAAATCCGATGTGGGTTGGGGCAGCCAAATCCGTTCGTACGTCTTGGACTCCTCACGCATCAAAGACTTGCGCACAGGCTACGAAGTCGGCAACACCAAAGCCGTATTGGACGGCGATTTGGACGGCTTCATCGAAGAGAGCCTGAAACAAGGCGTGTAAACCTCAAAATATCAAAAGGTCGTCTGAAAACCAAAGATTTTGGTTTTCAGACGACCTTTTTGTTTCCTACCCGTGAAATTACCCCTGACACAAAGTCATGGCATAACTGACCGCAACACATGGGGTTTCCCTGCGAAATATAGTGGATGAACTTTAAATTAGGACTAGGCGACGAAGCCGCAGACAGTACAGATAGTACGGCAAGGCAACGCTGTACTGATTTAAAGTTAATCCACTATAAATGAGCATAAAACCTGATTCGTATCGGTATGGGAGACTTTCGGCAAAGAGCGCACTGAATATTCAGATGATTTCCAACCGACATCAATTTAATCATCAGGTCGTCTGAAAACCAGAGATTTCGGTTTTCAGACGACCTTTGCCGTCAATTCAAATAAGCAATACCCATAGCCTTTAATGGTATGGCTTTATGGCGGAATTTTCAGGCAGGGGAGGCAATGCGTTCCACCATGCCCACGCCGACCCCGCAGATGCCGACGTGCGCGGCGACAACGGGTGATACGGGTACGCCCTGCCCGAGCCGCCTTCCGGTTTTTTCAAAAAAACGTTCGGCAAACAGCCGGTAGCGTTCTTCGTCGCCGCTGTATAGGCCGCCGAGGATAAATTGGTCTTTCGGCTTGCCGCCCATCAGGCTGACGGTATTGGCAATAATGGAATCAAACATTTTGACATCGTCGGTAACGGTTTCTAAACGTTCCAAATTGTCTTGCGAAAAGTGCAGGACGTTGCGCAATCCGAGCCAATCGCCGAAAGACGCGCCGACGCGGGAAAGCGTACCGCCCAAAGAAAGGGACTTGAGCGAAGAAAGCCCGAATACGATGTGGCAATAAGGCTTGAGGCTTTCCAAGTGTGCGACGACCGTTTGGGGAGGCAGGCCTGCCCGAAGCAGCCGCTCCGCCTCCATGGCGAAAAAGCCTTCCGGCATACAGCAGGTACCTGTGTCGACAACATGGATTTTCAGTTGTGGAAACTGCGCCGCCATTTTGCGGATAACATCCGCCGAGTCGCTCAATTTCCTGCTCAACGTCGTAACGATGGCTTCGTGATAGCCCTGTTCCACCAGATAATGGAATGTTTTGGACAATTCGTCTTCGCAAGGCGGCAGCGTGCTGATTGGTTCATCCAGATGATTGGCGCGCCATTCGCAATAATCATGGTTATTAACATCTGAACCGTCTGCATACCATTGATGATTGAACGAAATGTTTAAATGCAAAATATGTATGGTGCTGTCGCGTCCGGCCATACTGTCAACCGAACCGCTGGATGTCGATAAAACCGCACAGCGGTACAAAGCATAAGAACCCGGCATACTGTCTCCCTTGAATATCCGTCAATGAAAATCTGCTTACTTATATATAATTTGGCCGCAAGACAAACGGCATTTTAAAATGATAAACGGTATCCTTATTATTGTCTATATGCCCATTGGAATAATCTCTATTTAGAATATTAATAGAAAAACCAACCTGTCCGCCATATCGTTTACAATATTGGCTTTCGGCCTCAAACAAGGATGCTCATGCAAAAAATCACTCTGATTGCCGCTTATGCCGCCCACCGTTGTATCGGCATCAACAACACCATGCCTTGGCATCTGCCCGAAGACTTTGCCTTTTTCAAAACCTATACCACGGGCAAACCGGTCGTCATGGGGCGTAAAACATGGGAATCCCTGCCTAAGAAACCATTGCCCGGCCGGCGCAATATCGTTATTACCCGTCGGTCGGATTATCTTGCCGAAGGGGCGGAAACCGTCCCCGGGCTGGAAGAAGCATTGGCATTGTGTGCGGATGCCGAAGAAATCATCATCATGGGCGGCGCGCAGATTTACGCCCAAGCCCTGCCGCATGCGACCGATTTGCGCCTGACCGAGGTGTCGCTCGATGTATCCGGAGATGCTTTTTTCCCTGAATTTTCATCGGATAAATGGAAAGAGCAGTTGCGTGAAACATACATAAGCGAGAAAGGTATCGGATACGCCTTTGTCCACTATGTACGCCGTTGACCAAACATTTCTTTGAATCCGTATATTAAAAAAGGTCGTCTGAAAACCTTGATATTGGTTTTCAGACGACCTTTCCCTTCACGCCAATTACCATCCCATCCACCTGATTAAAGAAATAATACCGAGCATGACGACGACCGTTATCGAAATCCAGAAAATCGGAGGACGGCTGTCGGATTCGGCAGGTTTGACGGGTTTTACCCAGCCTTTTTTGTAGAGAAGGATGGTGAGAAGCATCATAAAGATGCCTAGAAGCAAAAGTATTTGGAAATTATTCATTCACTTTGAAGCCCTTTATCGTTTATGGCGGACAGTCCGCATAATTGGACTGCTTTATTTCTTAAGGCAGGGGCAGGGGTAAAAAGTTCGTCATATTATCAATTTGATATAGTGGATTAACTTTAAATCAGGACAAGGCGACGAAGCCGCAGACAGTACAGATAGTACGGAACCGATTCACTTGGTGCTTTAGCACCTTAGAGAATCGTTCTCTTTGAGCTAAGGCGAGGCAACGCCGTACTGGTTTAAATTTAATCCACTATAAATCAAGCACCTATCCCCAGCCTTCAGAACAGGGAGAATTTTTATTGATACTGTCTGCGTTCGGCTGAGACGGCGTCCTTATTCTGTGTATCCGTCCGATGGGAGGCGGAAGGAAGCATTTCTGATGTCAATTTACGGCAAAAGGTCGTCTGAAAACCCTCGTTTCAGGTTTTCAGACGACCTTTTGATGTCGGCACCAAACGGCTTACTTGAATTTGTAAGTGTATTGCAATCCAACGATGTTGGCGTGGTTTTTGAAGCGTGCGCCGGATGCGCCTTTGCTGTCCACATCGTTGCCGGTGGCGCGGGTGGTGTGGTAGCGGGTGTCGTTGATGTGGATGTGGCTGTAAGCGGCATCCAAGACGTGGTTTTTGCCCAGATGGTATTTCGCGCCGAGCGAGAACCAGATGCGGTTGCCGTCGGGCAGGCTGTTCATGCGGTAGCCGGCGTTTTTGACGGGCGAGCGGTCAAAGGCGATACCTGCGCGCAGTTGTAGCGGGTCGGTCACTTGGTAAGAACCGCCGAGCGCGACTTTGTAAGTGTTGCGCCAGTTGGGCGTGATGACGGTGCGGTCGGATTTGCCGTTGACGATGTTTTTGGTGTTTTCAAATACCAGTTCCGCTTTATTGAAGCGGCTGTGGCGGGTCCACGTTACATCGCCGAATAGGTTGAATTTGTCGGTGGCTTTGTACATGCCGTGAACGGACAGGGATTCAGGAGTAACGATTTTGACGCTTGCTTTTTCACGCGGAACGTAGCCGCGTGCGGCAAGCGCACCCAAATCCCAAGCACGGCGGGCGTATGCACCGTCGGCTTCCCATTCCGCCGAGCCTTTGAGGGTGTGGGTTACTTTGGAGCGGTAGTTCACGCCGACCCGTGCGCGGTCATTGATGTCCCACATCCAGGCAAGTTGATAGCCGAAGCCCCAGTCGTGACCTTTAACTTCGGCGTGTCCGTCAGATTTGCCTTGCGCGCTGACGGAGACAGGGCGGCCGGCGGCGCGTGAGGCAAGGCCGCTGGCGAGTTGGCTGATGGAACCGGAGGCATCCCAGTCGGAATATTTGCGCAATTCGGCTTTGGAATATTGGGCGATCAGGCCTGCGCCGAAAGCGTGGTTTTCATTGGCTTTCCAAGCGACGACCGGTTCGATGTCGATGCTGGTGAGGCTGAGTTTGTTGATGTTGTGGCGCAGTACGGAATCTTTTTCGTATTCGGTGGCAGAACCGAAGGGGACGTAAACGCCCAAACCCAAAGTTACGTCGTCATTGACTTTGTATGCGCCGTAGAGATGCGGGGCGACGGTGGTTTTGGTGATTTTGCCGCTTTTCGAGCCGGAAACATCGCCGCCTTGATAGTATTGGGCGGAATCGGCTTCGTAGCGGATGCTGGGCATGACGATGTTGGCGTTGACGGAAACTTGGCTGCTGTCGAGTTTGGACAGACCGGCAGGGTTGTAGAAGATGGTCGATGCGTCGGCTGCTTCCGCGCCGGAAGAGTTGGCGGTGCCTTGGGCGTTGACCGACTGCGTACCGAAGTGGTAGCCCGAAGCGTGGACTGCGCCGGAGAAGAAGACTGCGCTGAGTAAGATTACGGTTTGTTTGATGGGTGAGTTCGTCATTTTCTTATACCTGCATGCAAATAATAAAGAGGTCGTCTGAAACAAACGCCTCTATCCGATTAGTATAGGTGCTCGATTCTATACCACCTTACCGTTTTTGCCTAATCTTTTCGATTCTTTGCACGGTTTTAACCCTATTCGATTGTTGCAGGGAAGTCATTTCTCTTTCATGCCTTTGAATTATCGTTTGTTGTGAAACCGACAACACTTCCCAAATGTAAAAAGGTCGTCTGAAAACCTGATTTTCAAGTTTTCAGACGACCTTTCGTACTCATGCCGGTCCGGCTTTATAACTAAAACTAAGCCTCCGCCACAGAATCGCGGCTGAAGGTTTTTTCGCAGTAGTGGCATTTGAGCTTGGTCTGTCCGCTTTGTTTGCGGACGTAGAAGCGGCTTTTCACCGGCTCGCCGTGGCTGGCGCAGTTGGTGTTCGGGCAGCGGAACACTTCGGCGATTTCGTCTGGCAGGGTAAGCCGGCGTTTGTTGATGACTTTAAAGTGGTCGATGGTGTTGACGACAGCTTCGGGGGCGAAGAGGGCGAGGCGGTTGGCGGCGTTGTCGTCCAGCCATACGCCGGTGATTTTGATGATGTCTTTGCTGCCTTGGGTTTTGCTGGGCAGGTTGAAGCCGACGGTTACGGCGCTGCCGTAGTGCAGCAGTTTGAATTGGCGCAGGATAATCAGGCCTTTGCCTGCGGGGATGTGGTCGATGACGGTGCCTTTTTCGATGGCTTCGACGCTGAGTTTAGGGGTTTCCATATTTGCTCCTTATACTTCTTCGTTCAACACCAGCGATAAAATCGCCATGCGGGCGTAAACGCCGTTGGTCGCCTGCTCGAAATAGTAGGCGTGCGGCGTGGCATCGACGTTGGGATGGATTTCGTCAACGCGCGGCAGGGGATGCAACACACGCAGGTTGGGGCGGGCGTTGGCGAGCATGGCGGCGTTGAGGTTGAATTTGCCTTGTATTTTGGCGAACTCTTGTTCGTCGAAGCGTTCGCGTTGGACGCGGGTCATGTACAGGATGTCCGCCCATTCGACGGCGGCTTCGAGGTCGGGCAGGATTTGGTAGCGGCAGCCTGCGGCTTCGAGTTCTTCGGTGATGTATTCGGGCATGGCGAGGCTGGGCGGGGAGACGAAGGCGAATTCGCAGTCCCAGCGTTTGAGGGCTTGGCAGAGGGAATGGACGGTGCGCCCGTATTTGAGGTCGCCCGCCATGGCGATTTTGAGCTTGTTCAGACGACCTTGGGTTTCGTAAATGGTTACGAGGTCGAGCAGGGTTTGGCTGGGGTGTTGGTTGGTGCCGTCGCCGGCGTTGATGACGGGGACTTTGGAAAACTCGGCGGACACGCGCGCCGCGCCGTCTTTGGGGTGGCGTTGGATGATGGCGTCGGTGTAGCTGGAGATGATGCGGGCGGTGTCGGCGAGGGTTTCGCCTTTTTTCGCGCTGGTGTTCGCGCCGTCGGCAAAGCCGATAACTTTGCCGCCCAAGCGTTGTACGGCGGTTTCAAACGACAGGCGCGTGCGGGTGGAGGGCTCGAAAAAGCATGAGCCGATGAGTTTGCCTTCGAGCAGGTCGTCGCGCGGCTCGGCTTTGAGTTTGAGGGCAGTTTGCAGGAGCAGCTCGAGCTGTTCGGTCGTCAGGTCGGAAATAGAAATGACGTGTTGTCGGTAAAGCGGGTTGGGCATTCGGCTTCCTTTCTTCAATTCGGCAAAAACCCCGCAAAAGCGGGGTTTTACGAAACAACGACCAACGCGCCGCGGCGTGCGGTACGGGCAAAACGGGCGGGGCGGGCGTTAAGGCACATGGGTCGTCTGAAATCGGTTTGAGGTGGCGGTATTATCGCATATTTGACGGGGCTAGGCTGCGGATTTTCGCGCACATGGGTCGTCTGAAAATGGCGACAGTTTGCGCTTTCAGACGACCCCGCAGCCCCCGTCCCGCCCTAAAATCCTGTTAGAATACCGTTTCATTTCATTCATAAGCATACTGTCCCCAACATTGATAAACGGTTACACACTGTGTTTAGCGTATCCAGAAAAGAGGTGCTTCCACTAATTGATGAGGCTTGGAAAAAGAAAGGTATGCCTCTTGCCAATGATCCTCGTACTTATTTAGTGGATATGAAAAGAGTAATTGGTACAAATGGTGAAACCAAAATACGCATTGTTGTACAGACTAAAGGCAGCAATCAAATCACTACTGCTTACCACAAAAATAAATCGATTATATGGAGTAATCATGAATAAGAGAATAAAAATATGTCCCGCTTGTCAACAAGGCTATCTCTACCATTCAAAACCTAAATATCTTCATGATGAAATTATTCTGTGTGATGAATGCGATGCAGTATGGCTCAAAGGAGTGAATATATTTTATGGAGAATATGAAAAAGATTTTTATTCTTATGTTCCTTTCATGGAATCCCAAGGTATAACGGATGAATGTATCTGGGAAGGAGAGCTGTTTGATCATCCATATTATGAAGATGAAAACTCAAATGATATGGATTGATAGAAACTTTATATAGTGGATTAAATTTAAATCAGGACAAGGCGAAGAAGCCGCAGACAGTACAGATAGTACGGAACCGATTCACTTGGTGCTTCAGCACCTTAGAGAATCGTTCTCTTTGAGCTAAGGCGAGGCAACGCCGTACTGGTTTAAATTTAATCCACTATAATCAAACCATTCCGATTTAAAGCTGTGCCCAATACGATGAAACTCCCGCCGCTCAAACCCCTCATCATCACCTCGCTGCCCGTCTTCGCCAGCGTCTTTATCGCCGCGACCCTCGTCTGGCGGTTTGGTACGCCCAAGCTCGCCATGCCTTTCGTACTCGGCATCATCGCGGGCGGCCTCGTCGATTTGGACAACCGCCTGACAGGTCGCCTGAAAAACATCATCATCACCGTCGCCCTGTTTACCATTTCATCGCTCGTCGCCCAAAGCACGCTCGGCACAGGTCTGCCCTTTATTCTCGCCCTGACCCTGATGACCTTCGGCTTTACCATTTTGGGCGCGGTCGGGCTGAAATACCGCACTTTCGCGTTCGGCGCACTTGCCGTCGCCACCTACACCACGCTCACCTACACCCCCGAAAACTTCTGGCTGACCAATCCCGTCATGATTCTGCTCGGGACCGTGTTATACAGCACCTGCACACTCGTTTTCCAAATCATCCTCCCGCACCGCCCCGTCCAAGAAAGCGTCGCCAACGCCTACGAAGCGCTCGGCGGATATTTTGACGCCAAAGCCGACTTTTTCGATCCCGACGAAGCCGCTTGGCTCGGCAACCGCCAAATCGACCTCGCCATGAGCAACACCGGCGTCATCAGCGCCTTTAACCAATGCCGCGCCGCCCTGTTTTACCGCCTGCGCGGCAAACACCGCCACCCGCGCACCGCCAAAATGCTGCGCTACTACTTCACCGCCCAAGACATACACGAACGCGTCAGCTCCGCCCATGCCGACTATACCGAGCTGACCGACACCCTTAAAAACACCGATCTCATCTTCCGCATCCACCGCCTGCTCGAAATGCAGGGACAGGCGTGCCGCAACGTTGCCGCCGCCCTAAGGAACGGCAAAGACTACACATACAGCAAACGCCTCGGACGCGCGATGGAAGGCTGCCGCCAATCCCTCTCGCACTACACCGACGACCACCCTGAAAGCCGCAACATCCACCACATCCGCCGCCTGCTCGACAACCTTGGCAGCGTTGATCACCAACTGCGCCAACTCCAACACAGCGATTCCCCCGCCGAAAACGACAACAGCAGCGACACCCGCATTGCCGCCCTCGAAAACAGCAGCCTGAAAAACGTCTGGCAGACCGTCCGCAGCCAGCTCAACTTCGAGTCGGGCGTGTTCCGTCATGCCACGCGCCTCTCCATCCTCGTTGCCGTCTCCTGCATCATCGTCGAAATCCTCCATCTCAACCTCGGCTACTGGATACTCCTGACCGCCGTCTTTGTCTGCCAACCCAACTACACCGCCACCAAAAGCCGCGTGTACCAACGCATCGCCGGCACCATCCTCGGCGTCATCGTCGGCTCCCTTGTGCCTTATTTCACCCCGTCCGTCGAAACCAAACTCTGGATCGTCATCGCCAGCACCACCCTGTTTTTCATGACCCGAAGCTACAAATACAGCTTCTCCACCTTCTTCATCACCATCCAAGCCCTCACCAGCTTCTCCCTCGCCGGGCTGGACGTCTATGCCGCCATGCCTGTCCGCATCATCGACACCATCGTCGGCTCCGTCCTCGCGTGGGCGGCCGTCACCTACCTCTGGCCGGACTGGCGTTACCTCACCCTCGAAAAAACCGCCGCCCAAGCCGTCGGCGGCAACGGCGCCTACCTCAGAAAAATCCTCGACCAGCTCCAATACGGCATCGCCGACGACGTCGAATACCGCACCGTCCGCCGCCAGGCCCACGAGCGCACCGCCACCCTCAGCAGCACCCTTTCCGACATGAGCAGCGAACCCAAAAAATACGGCAACAACCTGCAAAGCGGCTTCAACCTACTCAAAACCAGCTACGCCCTGACCGGCTACATCTCCGCGCTCGGCGCATACCGCAGCGAAATGGACGGCGCATACAGCCCCGACTTCGTCCGCAAGTTCTACCAAAGCGGCTACCGCATCGCCGACCTGCTCGAACGCCTCCCGCAAACAAGCGAACAAGATTTTCAGACGACTCTCTCCCAAATCCGAACCGACTTGGAAGCCTTACAAACAGAAGCAGGCGACGCACGCCAAAGCCACATCCTCCACCGGCAGCTCACCCTCATCGCCAACCAGCTCGACCCCTGCTACCGCAGCCTGCACGACATTGAAGCCATCCCGCAGGTCGCGTGATATAGTGGATAACTTTAAACCAGTACGGCGTTGCCTCGCCTTAGCTCAAAGAGAACGATTCTCTAAGGTGCTGAAGCACCAAGTGAATCGGTTCCGTACTATCTGTACTGTCTGCGGCTTCGCCGCCTTGTCCTGATTTAAATTTAATCCACTATAATCAGCAGGAAAACGAAAGGTCGTCTGAAAAACCAAACACGGTTTCAGACGACCTTTTGATTGTTGAGTTCTTCAACCCATCTTACGTTTGATACCTAAGATCTTTGTATCCATTCTTCTTTTCTAATTCCAAATTCAAATTCAGCCTGTTTAAATGCCGAATCTAATGTGTCATGATAAGTATCCGTTTGTTCCCGACCGGTCTCATCCAAATAAAATAAATAAAATCCTTGGTCATCTTCATATTGAACAATACTTAAAGCAACAGGCTTGGGAAGTATCCCCATTGAAGTGCGATGAATCGTTCTAATAGGAAAATCTTTATTTTTATCTAAGATAACTTTGAATAATTCTTTTACACTCATAATTTTTTAATCCTGAATAATTGTTACTACACTATTTTCTATTACACGTCCATTGGGTTTGTCATATGATTCAAAATGACCATGATGTGTAGATGAATTTGTTTCATGATGACCATATCGTACCTGTCGCATTCCATCTTGTGATACATATCGACCATTTGGATATGACTTATAGTTTTCCCCTAGCCATTTCTCAGCTGCATTTAAAAAATTAGATTCAGATACAGTTCCTGCATGGTATTCAGGAGCTCTTTTGGGAGGACAAGAATTATGAACCCAAACTCCTTCCGTTTCCGCCTTATCACCCTTGACGAAGTAAGTATGCCAGTCGGCAACGGTCAGATTGTAGGCTTTGAGCGGCTGCTGTTTGAGGGTAATGTTTTGAACCGTCTGTTTTGCACCGCTTTCGGAAAGCAGGGTGTCGCCTTTTTTCAGACGACCTGCCTGTATCCATTTTCCTTGACTGTAAAACGGGTGGATTTTATTGGAAACAAGGGTCTGTATTTTACCGAGGCCGTCTGAAACTTCAATGTAAACGGTTTCTTGATACGGATTGCCGTATTGGGCGGTAACGGGTTTGTATCCCGTTTCCCCGCTTGCTTCGTCCTTGGCAAAGACGCGGTCGCCGGCCCGGATACGGGCAATGGCTTTGTAGCCGTCTGCCGTTTTGACCAAGGTGCTGCCATGGAAGGAGTAGGCGTAGGATTTTTGAAGAACTCAGTTCTCAATATCCTATTTCAAATGAAGGAAAGGTCGTCTGAAAACTAGAAACAAGGTTTTTCAGACGACCTTTGACCATTTGAAGAACGGTATTTACCAAACAAACGGTTTCCTATTCATATCCGAAAGGTTGTCAACTTCATTATCCAGCAAGAACTGCTCAAAAGCATTCCAACCCTTTTTTTCCACCAATTCTGCTTCCTGTTTATACAATGGGACAAGCAAAGGGAAAACGATATTGTAGTGTTCGCCATAACAGACCTGAAAATCATCATCGAAATAAAATGGGGCGGAAACATACAATGCATCCATTTTGCTACCTTCGATAATTACCCTAGGTAATTGAATAATTTCACCTCTTAAAATAGGTTTTCTGTTGTCAATCAAATATTCAGCTACTCCTGATAGAAAAGCTGCAATATTTTCTTTATTCCATTCTTCAGAACAGGTAAAAATTAATTCAAACCTACTCTTATAGTTCAAGTCATATCGATTCAAGCCTAAAGTAGAAAAAGTAGTTACCCCTTTATATGGTTGTGATGGGAATACGGAAACGCTGAGATGATAACGCCGATCCAAGCATTTTATACCGCTTTCGATTTCACCCAAATAATGCTCTAAATGTTCAACTATAATCATTTTTTCTTAAACTTTTCATCCCTATTCCAGCAAGCCGTAGGCTGGTTTGGGTTCCAATATCGCTATTTTTTATTGACGGAAAGGTCGTCTGAAAAACCAAACATGGTTTCAGACGATCTTTTGATTGTTGGTTTTTTCAACCCAATCTAAACTTCCTGTTAGTTCCCATACGAACCAAAACCTTCATAATTACAATCATTTTTTTGTGCAATATCAAATAACGTAGTTTCAATAGCTAAAATGTTTTCAAGAGAAGGGATAATATTGACGGAACAATAGCAAGTCCACATTCCTCCGAATTCATTTTGCTCAATACTGATTTGAAAATCTTGCCGATAAGAAATGAGTTGACTTTCTATTGATTGCAGATTCTTTTGAGAACCCTCTATAAAAAACTCTATTATCATCGATTTTGTCAAATCAAACCCTAGTTCTTGATATTGTTTCAGTACATCTGAAGTAGATTTTTCGTCAACAACCATTTTTAATCTCCATCTTGTTTTCGATATTTTTTCCCCGGGCTTTCAATTCGATTGTAATTATTGGTACTTTTAGAACCACCGTGAGCATCAATTCTTCTAGATTCATCTTTGAATGCCTCTCGATTATTTTTGGCAGGAGTAAAATCTGTAGCTATATGAGGGTCATTATTAACCCTAGCTTCTCTTGCTCCAGAGATTTGGGAACGTTGTCTTGTGCCCTTTCCAGAATAAGTTCGACCACTTTCATGAGTATTAGTATAAGAACCAACTTCTGTCCTATATTTTTCTCCATACGGACACTCATTATGAACCCAAACTCCTTCCGTTTCCGCCTTATCACCCTTGACGAAGTAAGTATGCCAGTCGGCAACGGTCAGATTGTAGGCTTGCAGCGGTTCCGGTTTGACGGTAACGCTTTGAACGGTCGGCTCCGCCCCGTTTTCGGCAAA
>NZ_AEPF01000030.1 GCF_000193735.1 Neisseria sicca 4320 | reverse complement strand
CAGATTTAGGCTTTCAGACGACCTTTCGAATAATTTGCTTGAACCACTATTCAACAGCTTTTTGAATCTTGACCCACATTACCTCAAACGCCCGCCTTGCTCTACCGTTACCGTTGCCGTTATTCCCATTCCCACCGACGCAAGGAAAATACGCAAAAATCCATAAGTTAGAAATGCAGCAGCCTTGAAATATTCCCGAAATGCCAAGGTCTGGATTTCCGCCTGCGCGGGAATGGCAGCGGCAGGTTAAACAATCGAACCCGATCGGCAAGGCAGTATCGACGCACTGCCGCACCGTAGCGTGGGCTTTGCCCACGAAATCCGTTTGAAAACCTTGAACCAAAGAATAGCTATAAAACCCGAACGGACAATGACCGTTTCAAAGCAAAGGTCGTCTGAAAACAGATAACCAGTTTCGCTAAAACGTTTTCAGATGACCTTTCGGGTAACAACTGTCTCTTGGCTAATTCCCCATAGATTTCTTGCCGGACAAATCAGCAATCTTATTTAACAAATCAAGCACCTTATCCGACCCAAAATCATTGTCCGAGTGCTTATCTGCCGATGAATTGTCAGGCAGGTATTGGCTATTGAGCAGACGATTGCGGATTTGGGTAAAGGTTTCCTGCACATATTCATCCGCTTTTTCTGAATCATTGAAGCTGGCAGCAGCGTGTTGAGAGGCTTCAAGCAAACCGCTATAAAGCTCGATTTGATGTTTCATATTGGAAAAATGACGTATTTCCCTCAACAAGTTTTTCTGATGGCGCAGACAGGTGGTACCTATTAGCATCAAAGCGACGATAGGGAATGTGTAAAACAGGATATTTAGATTTTTTTCAACCAAAAATTCAGGAAGACATACAACAAAACTACCAAAACTTATAATCAAAAATATGCCCATACTGAATAATACAATACCCAACCATTTGAAAAGCCACGCCGAACGATCATTATTGTTAATTTGTTTATCTGTATTTTTTAAAGCCTCTGACAAGGATTTTTGTGCATCTTTAATCCGCCCTTTTAACTTTAGTTTCCTTAAGTTTTCTATTGCTCGTTCTAGTTGATCCTTAAGTTTTTTAATTTCTTTCTCATCTTTTTCTGTCTTCGATTCGGCTTGATTTAATTTTGCTTGTAAACCTTGGGTAATTATCTCTAAAGATTGGAATTTTTTTCCCCAGTTATCAGTAGAGAAATGAATAGGAGCGATGAATTGTATACAACCCTGTGGAGGAAGAAGAAAATCAGTTAATGATTCATCTAAACTAGCTTCATATACATTTGCTCCATTTAAATCTGCTCCAGTTAAGTCTGTCCCAATTAAATTTGCTCTAGTTAAATTCGCCCCTCTTAACTCAGCACCAGTTAGATTTGCACCAGTCAAATCCGCACCAGTCAAATTCGTTGCCGTTAAATCTGCCCCTCTTAAATTTGCTCCCCTTAAATGAGCATTAATCATTGCTGCCTTACTAAGAATTGCCCTATTAAGATTTGCGCCATTGAGATTTCCTTCTATTAGATTTGCAGCCTCTAAATTTGCCTCACTCAAATCCGCATGACTGAAATTTATTTCTCTGAGAATTGCGAACCGTAAATTCACAGTCCAAGGTGATGCACTTGGAAGATAGGCATAGTATCTGAAAGATATACCTGCAAAATCTTGCCCAGATAAATCAGCCCGTTTACCACTCTGTCCATTACTATCAACCCATAATTGATGCTCCTTTAAAATGGACAAAAAGGTTTCTTCATCTATTTGCATATCGTTATTTTCCACGAAATATTCTCTTTCCTTAAATCTATGCTTCCCTAAAGCCTATGAACAAGAATTATAGGTTTAATAAGATTAATCACCTAAAATAATTTCACATAATACTGAAATGCAATAGTAAGTAATGTATGAATGCCAAACCTAGCCTGCATTCTACCGCCGTCATTCCCGCGCAGGCGGGAATCCAGACTTTGGCATTTCAGAAATATTTCAAGGCTGCTGCGACTTCAAACTTCTGGATTCCCGCCTGCGCGGGAATGACGGCGGAGGTTTCGGCAAAGCTCGCTGCCCTCGTTTTCAGACGACCATTTGCCTCGTCGGTGTACATCGTAGCGAGAGCTTTGCCCAGGGTAATGACTAAAAGAGGTCGTCTGAAATTTTAGGTTTGATTCGTGGGCAAAGCCCACGCTACGGGCTTCTATTCTCTCCTGCTACGGTTTTTTGCCGTAGGTCGGATTCTCGAATCCGACATTTTTCCAACAGCGGTTTTTTCGGAAACGATAGACGCACAAATGTTTTTGTTGGATACGAGTATCCAACCTACATCTCTACTTCTGGATTCCCGCCTACGCGGGAATAACGGCAGAGGTTTCAGCAAAGTTCGTTGCTCTCGTTTTCAGACGACTATTTGCCCCGTCGATGTACATCGTAGCGTGGGCTTTGCCCACAATAATGACGGCTAAAAGAGGCCGTCTGAAATTTTGGGTTTGATTCGTGGGCAAAGCCCACGCTACGGGTTTCAGACGACCTCTGCCATCTTCCTTTTCACATCTCTTCCAGTTTCGCAAACTTGGTATCCAGCTCTTTCACGCCCTGTTTGCCGAAGTTGATGGTCAGTCGGGCGGATTCGCCTTTGTCTACGGCATCGATAATCACGCCGGTGCCGAATTTGGCGTGGCGGACGTTTTGTCCGATGCGGAAGCCTGCGTAGGTTTGGGGCTGTTTGTAGTCGTTGATGATTTTGTCTTTGGGCGCGGCGGTTTGGCGCGGGCTGCCGTAGCTGTCGTAGGCGGTCTTTTTGACGGACAGGTAGTGCAATACTTCGGGGGGGATTTCTTCGACGAAGCGGGAGACGATGCCGAATTGGGTTTGTCCATGCAGCATTCTTTGTTGCGCCATGGTGATGTAGAGGCGTTTGCGGGCGCGGGTGATGGCGACGTACATGAGGCGGCGTTCTTCTTCGAGGCCGCCGCGCTCGGCGAGGGAGTATTCGCTGGGGAAGCGGCCTTCTTCCATGCCGGTGAGGAAGACGGCGTTGAATTCCAGACCTTTGGCGGCGTGGACGGTCATGAGTTGGACGGCTTTTTCGCCCGCGCCTGCTTGGTTTTCGCCGGATTCGAGGGCGGCGTTGCTTAAGAAGGCGAGAATGGGGAAGGCGGGGTCGTCTGAAATGTTTTCAGGCAGGATTTCAAAGTTGCTGTCTTCGGGCTTGAACTCGATGGCGGCGTTGACGAGTTCGTCGAGGTTGTCGAGGCGGTCTTGGTTGTCGCCTTTTTGGGTTCGGTAGTGTTCGGTCAGGCCGCTGTCTTTGAGGATGCCGACGATGATTTCGGGCAGGGGCATTTGTCCGACTTGGTTGCGCAGGGCTTCAATGAGGCGGACGAAGGCGGCGACTTTGGCGGCTTTTGCACCGGCGTTGCAGGCTGCCTGCCAGAGGGTGATGCCTTGTTCGTTTGAGGCCGTCTGAAGGTTTTCGACGGTGCGCGCGCCGATGCCGCGCGGCGGGAAGTTGATCACGCGCAAGAGGGCGTTGTCGTCGTCGGGATTGACGGCGAGGCGCAGGTAGGCGAGTGCGTGTTTGATTTCTTGGCGTTCGTAAAAGCGCAAGCCGCCGTAGATTTTGTAGGGGATGCCGCTGCGGAACAGGCTTTGTTCGATAACGCGGGATTGGGCGTTGCTGCGGTAGAGGACGGCGATTTCGTCCAAATCCCAGCCTTCGCGTTCGAGGGCTTTGGTTTCGTCAACGATGAATTGGGCTTCTTCGAGGTCGGTAAAGGCGGAGTAGTAGCGGATTTTGTCGCCTGCCTCGGCGTCGGTGCGCAGGTTTTTGCCAAGGCGTTCGTCGTTGTTTTCAATCACGGCATTGGCGGCGGCGAGGATGTTGCCGACGGAGCGGTAGTTTTGTTCGAGTTTGACGGGCGCGTCGATGTGGAACTCTTCCATCAGCGCGGTCATGTTGCCGACGTGCGCACCGCGGAAACGGTAGATGCTTTGGTCGTCGTCGCCGACGGCAAATACCGCCGCGTTGCCGCCCGCCATGAGTTTGAGCCAGGCGTATTGCAGTTTGTTGGTGTCTTGGAACTCGTCAACGAGAATATGGTTAAAACGGTTTTGGTAGTGCTGGCGCAGGATTTCGTTGCTTTGCAGCATTTCGTAGCTGCGGAGCATGAGTTCGGCGAAATCGACCACGCCTTCGCGTTGGCAGATTTTGTCGTATTCGGCGTAGCATTCAATCATGCGGCTTGTGTGCGGGTCGGGCGCGCTCAACACGGAAGCGCGCAAACCGGATTCTTTTTGCGCATTGATAAAGCCTTGCAGCGAACGCGGTGCGATGATTTCTTCGGCGATGTTGAGGCTTTTGAGCAGACGCTTGATGAGGGAAAGCTGGTCGCCGCTGTCTAGGATTTGAAAGGAAGACGGCAGGCCTGCGTCGCGGTGGTGCAGCCGTAGAAAGCGGTGGCACAAGCCGTGAAATGTACCGAGCCACATGGCGCGGACGTTGATGGGAATCATCGCACCGAGACGGGTTTGCATCTCTTTGGCGGCTTTGTTGGTAAACGTTACCGCCATAATGCTGTGTACGCTTGCCTGACCGGTTTGCAAAAGCCATGCGATGCGCGTGGTCAGCACGCGCGTTTTGCCGCTGCCCGCGCCCGCCAGCACAAGGGCGGATTGCGGCGGCCAGGTTACGGCGGAAAGTTGTTCGGGGTTCAAGCCTTGCAGGAGGGCTGCGGAAGAGGATTCGGAAAACATAAATACCGCATGAAAAAAAGTAGGAATACGGTATTTTAATAGAAACGGTTTAAGGTCGTCTGAAAAAGTGCAGCGGCAGGGCAGCACTTTTCCAATCGACGGTTTGATGATGCGGCACAGAAG
>NZ_AEPF01000031.1 GCF_000193735.1 Neisseria sicca 4320 | reverse complement strand
CCACGGGCGCGCCGGTTTGGCGGTAAAGCAGCAAAGGCTCGTCGCCCGCCTGCGCCGCCGTGCTCTGCTCGTTCAACACATAAGTGCCGCCGCCTTCGCGCCCGTAGCCGCGGCTGACAATGCCCGCCCGTATCCCGCGCGCCGTCAGCCCGTTTACCAGCGCCGCCGCAACCGGCGTTTTCCCCACCCCGCCCGCGTGGATATTGCCCACCACCACCACCGGCACGGGCAGTTTTTCGCTTTTCAGACGGCCTGCCAAAAAATCCCGCCGCCGCTTGGCCGCAATCTTCCCAAACAGCCAAGAAAACGGCTTGAGCAGCAAAGACAGCAGCGGATACGGGTGCTGCCAGTGGCGTTCAACAATCTGATGGAGCTTGGGCATGGCTGATTTCACAATGAAATAAAGGAAAACGGTATTGTAGGGAAAGTCGGGCTGTCTGAACACTTCGACAGTGAGCGGAAGCAACCGAACCACATCCGACAAACAGATTTTCATGACAGCAAAGCCGCATAAAACCCGACTAGGGTTAACAAAAAATATATCTTGTTTGCTTTATGAATAACAAACATAAAACAACTTAACATGACTATGTTTTTGCCACGATGTCCTAAACCCCGACATACAGCAAATTTAGAAAAAGAATTCTTATTTTCTATTATGAAATTATCAAATTAATTTATGATTTTGCAGTAAAAGAAATTTAAACCGCCTTTTCTGAAACCTAACCTGAAAAAGGGGAACGAAGTTAGAAAACTGCTGCCTTATATGAAAACGCCGCATACGGTTCGGCAAATTATTTACCAGATTAAAAAATCTGATAATTTTTTCTGAAAAATATGTGCAGAAGTATGCGCAAAAAATTAACCAGACAGTTATACAGTTATGAAACCATTGAGCTTGAAAGAGTCGGAAAAAGTAGCGGGCGGCGAAGCATGGATACCCGCACAACTTGGTTTTTATCCGCACAGGATGTATAGCATCGGCCGGCTGGAAGAGCACGATTGAAGAATTTGGACGAAAGATACACAGCTGTTTCTTTTGTTCAGATATGGAGAAAGTAAAAAATTTCTTTCTTCATTATTTTTGAGTCTGAACAATCAGACGTAACTTGAACTTTTAATCTTAAGGAGATTATGATGCAAACTTTGACTATGAATGATTTTGGTCGTGAATTAACTATGGAAGAATTAGATTTGATTGCTGGCGGTATCGATTGGGGCATCACGGCTGCTGGTGCTCTTGGTGGAGCTGCTGGTGCTGCTAAATGGGGAGCCCCATTAGGTCCATGGGGCATAGCAGGTGCTGCTGCCTTAGGTGGCCTTGCCGGTGGTGCATTAGGGGCGGCAGCTACTTGGAATGATTAATTTTTAGATTAATTTTTACTTGATTAACAATGTAATTTATTATAAAAGGAATTGACATGAATGTATTAGAACTTAAAGATATTGAACAAGTGACTGGCGGCTGGAGTTGGAAAGGTGCCGTTTTTGGTGGAGGTGCAGGTTTAGGTGGCGGTGGTGCTTTCGGAGGCCCTGTCGGTGCTGGTATAGGACTTGTGGTTGGAGGTGTCGCTGGAGGTTTACTTGGCGAGCGTTGGACAGATAACTAACGGGAACCCCAGAGGAGCCTCTCGAACATGGTAGAAATATTAAAAATATTTTCACCTTAAAAACCAACTGAGGAAAATGTGAAATATTGCTTTCATTTTCCTCAGTTATATCAAAAATTAGGTTGTATCATTGGAGACTACTATGAGTAAAAAAGAAAAAATGTTCAAACCCATTGAAAAGATGACGTTTGTTATAATATCAATAGCATTGTTTCTCATGTATTATTTTGGGTCAGAGTACAGTCTCTTAAACTCAGTACTTCTCAGTGCAGGTTCCATATTAATATGTCTTGCTATCAGAATATCTGTATTTAATATAGCCAAAAAACGCTTGAAGAATAAATAAATTTTCTATTAAAACTTCTTTAAATAATTTAGGAGTAGTCAATGAATAAAAAACAAACAAGCAGCATCAACATGAGATTACTTATATTAACATATTTAATCTTATTTCTAATACTATTCTCAGTAAGCTATTTCTTCTCTGGCCGCGGCTTGACAAACTCACTTCTACTGAGTTTGTTTATTATGACTTTAAGTTTTGTCATGATTTTCACAGGGGATAAATTGATTAAAAAATAGCACGCATCAATCGTAGTTGAAACATTCAGACGGTCTTTTCGATTATAATCACCACCGTTTTTGGTTTCAGGCCGTCTGAACACTTTGACAGCTGGCGGGAGCAACCGAACCGCATCCGACAAACGGATTTTCAGACAACCTGACAATGTATTGACAGCAAAGCAGCATAAAATCTGACCGGGATTAACAAAAACACACCTTTTCTTAGCTTATCAAGCAATAACCATAAAATAATTTAACATGACTATGTTTTTACCACGACATTCTAAACCCTGACATACAGTAAATTTAGAAAAAGAGTTCTTATTCTATGAAAAAGGGTTCTTATTCTATTATGAAATTATCAAATTATTTTATGATTTTGCAGTAAAAGAAATTTAAACCGCCTTTACTGAAACCTAACTCAAAAAGGGGGAACGAAGTTAGAAAACTGCTGCCTTACATAAAAACGCCGCATACAGTTCGGCAAATTATTTACCAGATTAAAAAATCTGATAATTTTTTTGAAAAATATGCGCAAAAAAATCAGCTAAACGTTTATTAGTTATGAAACCATTGAGCTTGAAAGAATTGGAAAAAGTAGCGGGCGCGAAGCATGGATACCTGCACAACTCGGTTTTTATCCACGCCGGACATACAGCATCGGCCGGCTTAAAGAGCACAATTGAAGAATTTGGGCGAAAGATACGCAGCTATTGAAGATGTGTAGTTGTTTCTTTTGCCGAGATATGGAGAAAGTAAAAATTTCTTTCTTCATTGTTTTTGAGTCTTAACAATCAGGAGTAATTTAAACTTTTAATCTTAAGGAGATTATGATGCAAGAACTGAATCAACATGAATTGGAAAATGTAGCAGGTGGAGCAGCTATAGCTGCAGCTGCAATAGGTGTTCTCGGTGCTATTTTCGTTGCAGCAATAAATCATGGCCGTGAAGACGCAAAATCATAACCGGATTTCATTAACCGAATTTTGAAAAATTGAAAGGAAAATTTGAATGGATATTCAAGTTGCCGGAAATATGGTAAATATGCACGAATTAAAACCCCACGATTTGGAACAAATTGCCGGCGGAGGTTACAATCCAAATGTATGGTGGGGTCTTGCATTTGGAACTCCTGGTGTGGTTTATATTGCAGGTTATCACCTTGGCTATGTAACTAACCGCTAATTAAAGCTTAATTAAGGTGCATCATTGATGCACCTTAATCCTTATGAGTAAGCAAACATCGATCGTATTAGAGAGACACAAGTGTAATGCGACGTAACTTCGTTGAAACACTCAGACGGCAGTTGAAGTTTTCAACGGCCGTCTAAAATTATGGTTTTCGTGTTGCACAACCTAGAGGCTAATACGGCCTACGCTTGTTACATTGGGCATTTTTGCAAAACAGCTTAATTGGTAAAACAGCAGGCCGTCTGAAACGTTCAGACGGCCTTTTCGATTATAATCACCACCGTTTTTTTGTTTCAGGCTGTCTGAAAAACCATGACCGAACTGTTCCGCACCGAGCCGCTTTCCGTTTCAGCGCTCAATTCGCTTGCCAAAACCCTGCTCGACGACCACCTTTCCGGCTTTTGGGTGGCGGGCGAAGTGTCCAACCTCACCCGTGCCGCCAGCGGGCACTATTATTTTTTGCTCAAAGACAGCCGCGCGCAGGTGCGCTGCGCCATGTTCAAAGGCACGGCGCAGCGTTTGGCGAAACCTTTGAAAGAAGGCGACCATATCGAAGTGGCGGGCAAAATCAGTATTTACGAGGCGCGGGGCGAATTTCAGATTACCGTGAACGAGGTGCGGCTCAAAGGTTTGGGGCAGCTTTATGAAGCCTACGAGCGTCTGAAGGCACAGTTGCAGGCGGAAGGCGCGTTTGCGGCGGAACGCAAAAAACCTTTGCCTGCCCGACCGCAATGTATCGGCATTGTTACCAGTCTGGCGGCGGCGGCATTGCGCGATGTTGTAACCACCTTGAAACGCCGTGCGCCCGAAATTCCCGTCATCGTTTATCCGACCGCCCTTCAAGGCGCGGGCAGCGAATTTCAGATTGCCCAGGCGATTAAAACCGCCTCGCAACACGCCGAATGCGATGTGTTGATTGTCTGTCGTGGCGGCGGCAGCATTGAAGACTTGTGGGCGTTTAACGAAGAACCGGTTGTGCGCGCCATCGAAGCCTGCGAGATTCCGGTCGTCAGCGGCGTGGGACACGAAACCGATTTCACGCTTGCCGATTTCGTCGCCGACGTGCGCGCGCCCACGCCGACCGGCGCGGCTGAACTGGTCAGCCCCAACCGCCAAGAATCGCTGCACCGCCTCGCCCAAGCCAAAGGTCGTCTGAAAACCGTTTTGGAACAACGCTATTTCGATGCCAGCCAAAAGCTCGACTGGCTCGCGCGGCAAATCCGCCACCCGCGCCAAAAACTCGACGAACAGCGCACCTACATCCAAAAACTGGCGCAAACCCTGTCCTACTCGATGACGCAAAACGTCCGCGCCCATACCGCCCGTTTCGAACGCCAAACCCAAGCCCTGCAACATTACCGCCCCGATATTTCCGTTTACCGGCAAGACATCGACCGCTTTCAGACGACCTTGTCGCACACCTTCCGCCAACTGCTCGCCCAGCGCCGCCAAAGCCTGACCGCCCAAACCGCCCTGCTCGAAGCCGTCTCGCCGCAGCAGATTCTGGAGCGCGGCTTCTCCGTCGTCAAAAACACACGCGGACAAGTCATCCGCAACGCCGACGCGTTGAAGCAAGGGCAGAAACTGCACATCACTTTTGCCGAAGGCGAAACCGACGTGCGCGTGACCAAAGAGCAGGCGCAGCGGGAATTGTTTGATTAATCGTCGGCTTGACTGACGAAGGTCGTCTGAAAACAGGGTCGATTAAAATAAAAACTGCTCTTACCGTCATCTTCACGCAGGCGTGAATCCGGAGATTTGGGATAATGGCGTTCCGAATCCTTCCGAAAACCAAAAATCTGGATGAATAACGGTTCCGGTGCTTTTTCTTTGACTCCGCTCTTCAAATATTCGCTTTGATAAAATTTGATCTGTTTTTTTCAGACGACCCGTCTCTCACGAGTCCATTTTTCCGATATGGCACGAATGCCGAGTCCGCAGGCCAATCATGATCCTCGCGGGCAAAGCTCATGCTACACGCTGTTGTTTGGTTGTTCGGATTTGATATAGTGGATTAAATTTAAATCAGGACAAGGCGACGAAGCCGCAGACAGTACAGATAGTACGGCAAGGCGAGGCAACGCCGTACTGGTTTAAAGTTAATCCACTATAAAAATACGGCAATTTACGGCTGATTGTTCCTGTTTTTAGAAAAACAACAAAACCCATATTTCGGTAAAAAGTCGTCTGAAAAATGAACAAACCAAGCGGTATTCACACATTTTCAGACGACCTCCTGCACATTCAGGAATCATTTTCATCTCAATACGGTATAATCTCTCTATCTGCCTTGTACTGCATCATCAAACGATTATGGACGATACGCACAACCAACCGCCAATCCCGCCGCGAAATTCGCTGCGCCGCAACAGTATTTACCTGCTGCCCAACTCTTTCACCATTGCCGCGTTGTTCTGCGCCTTTCTCGCCATCACCCAATCCATGCACGGGCGTTATGAGACGGCGGCGATCGCAGTATTCCTCTCCATGCTGCTCGACGGCATGGACGGTCGCGTGGCGCGGCTGACCAACAGCCAAAGCGCGTTCGGCGAACAGCTAGACAGCCTTGCCGATATGGTGAGCTTCGGCGTTGCGCCCGCCTTGATTATTTACAAATGGCAGCTCTGGCAGTTTGGCAAAATCGGTTATTCGGCCGCATTTATCTACTGCGCCTGCGCCGCCCTGCGTCTCGCCCTCTTCAACACACTCATCGGCAAAGTCGATAAACGCTGGTTCATCGGCGTGCCCAGTCCGACCGCCGCAGCGTTGATTGTCGGCCTGATTTGGGTCAACCACAGCATCGAACGCTTCCCCGGCGTACATTGGTGGGCTTTGGGCATCACGCTTTTCGCCGGCATTTCCATGATTGTCCAAATCCCGTTTTGGAGCTTTAAAGAAATCAATATCCGCCGCCAAGTTCCGTTTATGGGCATGGTACTTACCGTGTTGGTTTTGCTGCTCATCAACTGGAAACCTTCGCTTGTACTTTTCCTGTTTTTCCTGGGTTACAGCCTCTCCGGCTACATCATGGCGGCCTGGCGCTGGTTGAAAAAACACCGTAAAACCAAAAAGGTCGTCTGAAAAATGTGGACTTGGGACATCATTTTCTCCCTGCTCGCCGTCGGAAGCGCGGCCGGCTTTATTGCAGGATTGTTCGGCGTAGGCGGAGGCACATTGATTGTCCCCGTCGTCTTGTGGACGTTGCAACTGCAAGGCATCAGCAGCCACCCCTACGCCCAACATCTCGCCATCGGCACATCCTTCGCCGTTATGGTGTTCACCACCTTCTCCAGCATGTACGCCCAGCATAAAAAAAGCGGCATCGACTGGCAGACCGTCCGCTGTATGACCCCCTCCATGATATTCGGCGTACTGGTCGGCGCGGTCACCGCCAAATACATGCCTACCCGCGCCCTGCAAATCTTCTTTATCGCATTCCTAACCCTTATCGCCCTCAAAACCCTGGCCGACTCAAAACCCAAAGCCTCGCGCCACCTGCCCGCCCTACCCGGCTTGAGCGCGGTCGGCACATTGTTCGGCGCAGCCTCGAGCTGGGTCGGCATCGGCGGCGGCTCGCTGTCCGTCCCCTTCCTGATGTATTGCAACTTCCCCGCCCACCGCGCCATCGGCACATCATCCGGCCTCGCCTGGCCGATTGCGCTCGCCGGCACAATCGGTTATCTCGTTACCGGCTGGAACGTTCCCGACCTGCCCCGCGGCTCCGGCGGCTTCCTCTATTTGCCCGCCGTCGCCATCCTGAGCATCGCCACCATGATTTGCGCTCCGCTCGGCGTCAAAATGGCGCACAAACTCCCCGCCCGCCGGCTCAAAATCTCCTTCGGCATCATGCTGCTGCTGATTGCCATAAAAATGGCTTG
This sequence comes from Neisseria sicca 4320, assembly GCF_000193735.1. Taxonomy (GTDB): domain Bacteria; phylum Pseudomonadota; class Gammaproteobacteria; order Burkholderiales; family Neisseriaceae; genus Neisseria; species Neisseria sicca_E. The sequence goes on along the minus strand of NZ_AEPF01000031.1, from coordinate 3,277 downwards.
GAACCTTATCCGTTGAATTTTCCCAAACGCTGCCATCATTAAAAAGTAGTCTGAAAACGGGCATGGCAGGTTACGCCGAAACCATCCACATTTTTTCAGACGACCTTTCACCTTAGCCCTGTTTCAACACCCCAAATTCTTTTAAAATACCGCCTGATTTGAATTTAACCGAAAGACCGAACTTCATGAACCTACATCAAACCGTCGAACGCGAAGCCGCCGCCGCCTTTGCCGCCGCAGGCATCACCGACAGCCCCGTTGTCTTGCAGCCGACCAAAACCGCCGAACACGGCGATTTCCAAATCAACGGCGTGATGGGTGCGGCGAAAAAAGCCAAACAAAATCCGCGCGACTTGGCGCAAAAGGTCGCCGAAGCATTGGCGGACAATGCCGTGATTGAAAGCGCGGAAGTCGCCGGTCCCGGTTTTATCAACCTGCGCCTGCGCCCCGAATTTCTCGCCCAAAACATTCAGACGGCTTTGAACGACGCGCGTTTTGGCATAGCGAAAACCGACAAACCGCAAACCGTCGTTATCGACTACTCTTCGCCCAATCTGGCGAAGGAAATGCACGTCGGCCACCTGCGTTCCAGCATCATCGGCGACAGCATTTCGCGCGTATTGGAATTTATGGGCAACACCGTCATCCGCCAAAACCACGTCGGCGACTGGGGTACGCAGTTCGGTATGTTGGTCGCTTATTTGGTCGAGCAGCAAAAAGACAATGCCGCGTTCGAGCTGGCGGATTTGGAGCAGTTTTACCGCGCCGCCAAAGTGCGCTTTGACGAAGATGGCGCCTTTGCCGACACCGCGCGCGAATACGTTGTGAAACTGCAAGGCGGCGATGAAACCGTGTTGGCGTTGTGGAAACAGTTTGTCGATATTTCGCTCTCGCACGCCCAAGCCGTTTATGACACACTGGGCTTGAAACTGCGCCCTGAAGACGTGGCGGGCGAATCGAAATACAACGACGATTTGCAACCCGTGGTCGACGATTTGGTTCAAAAAGGTCTGGCGGTTGAAGACGACTGCGCGAAAGTCGTGTTCTTGGACGAGTTCAAAAACAAAGAAGGCGAACCCGCCGCATTTATCGTGCAAAAACAAGGCGGCGGCTTCCTCTACGCCTCTACCGATTTGGCGTGTCTGCGCTACCGCATAGGTCGTCTGAAAGCCGACCGCCTGCTGTACGTCGTCGACCACCGCCAAGCCCTGCACTTCGAACAACTTTTCACCACTTCCCGCAAAGCAGGCTATCTGCCTGAGGATGCAAAAGCCGAGTTTATCGGCTTCGGCACCATGATGGGCAAAGACGGCAAACCGTTCAAAACGCGCAGTGGCGATACTGTAAAACTGGTTGACCTACTGACCGAAGCCGTCGAGCGCGCCACTGCTTTGGTGAAAGAGAAAAATCCCGAATTGGGCGCGGATGAAGCGGCGAAAATCGGCAAAACCGTCGGCATCGGCGCTGTCAAATACGCCGATTTGAGCAAAAACCGCACCAGCGATTATGTGTTCGACTGGGACGCCATGCTCTCGTTTGAAGGCAACACCGCCCCCTATCTGCAATACGCCTACACCCGCGTGCAAAGCGTGTTCCGCAAAGCCGGCGAATGGGACGCGACCGCGCCAACCGTTTTAACCGAACCGCTGGAAAAACAGCTTGCCGCCGAGCTGCTGAAATTCGAAGACGTGCTGCAAAGCGTGGCGGACACGGCGTATCCGCACTACCTCGCCGCCTACCTCTACCAAACCGCCACCCTGTTCAGCCGCTTCTACGAAGCCTGCCCGATTCTGAAATCAGAAGGCGCAACCCGCAACAGCCGCCTGCAACTGGCAAAACTCACCGGCGACACGCTGAAACAAGGCTTGGATTTGCTGGGCATTGATGTGTTGGATGTGATGTAGGCATTTTCCATAAGCAAAGGTCGTCTGAAAACGGATTTTCAGACGACCTTTGTCTATGTAATGAATAATGGTGATTCTATAGTGGATTAAATTTAAATCAGGACAAGGCGACGAAGCCGCAGACAGTACAGATAGTACGGAACCGATTCACTTGGTGCTTCGCACCTTAGAGAATCGTTCTCTTTGAGCTAAGGCGAGGCAACGCCGTACTGGTTTAAAGTTAATCCACTATAAAAAATAGGATACCCCGCTGCCGCCATCTCCATCTATGTGTGGACAGCCGCGGTTAACCGTTTGCTATTTCGGCATTACGTTGAGATTAATCCCCCAGCGCCGCCACCATCACCGCTTTAATCGTATGCATCCGGTTTTCCGCTTGGTCGAACACGATGCTGGCGGGGCTTTCGAATACTTCTTCCGTTACTTCCACGCCGTTTAAGCCGAAGGTTTCGTAAATCCATTCGCCAACTTTGGTTTCGCGGTTGTGGAAGGCGGGCAGGCAGTGCATGAATTTGACCTGCGGGTTGCCCGATGCCTCCATCAGTTCGGGAGTAACGCGGTAATCTTTCAATAAATCAATGCGTTCTTGCCATGCCTCTTTCGGCTCGCCCATGCTGACCCACACGTCGGTATGGATAAAATCGACGCCTTTGACGGCTTCTTCCGCGTTTTCGGTGAGCAAAATCTTTCCGCCGGTTTCTTCGGCAACGGCGCGTGCGCGGGCGACGATGTTTTCAGACGGCCACAAGGTTTTCGGTGCGCCGATACGCACGTCCATGCCGAGCTTTGCGCCCAACACCAGCAGCGAATTCGCCATGTTGTAACGCGCGTCGCCGACGTAGGCAAACGCGGTTTGGTTCAAAGGTTTGCCGCTGTGTTCGCGCATGGTCAGCGCGTCGGCGAGCATTTGGGTCGGGTGGAACTCGTTGGTCAGACCGTTGAACACGGGCACGCCGGCGTATTTCGCCAATTCTTCGACCACTTCCTGCCCGAAGCCGCGATATTCGATGCCGTCGTACATCCTGCCCAACACGCGGGCAGTGTCTTTGATGCTTTCCTTATGCCCGATTTGGCTGGCGGATGGCTCCAGATAAGTCACCCCCGCCCCTTGGTCGCGCGCGGCGACTTCAAACGCGCAGCGTGTGCGGGTCGATGTTTTTTCAAAAATCAGGGCGATGTTCTTCCCCTTCATCCTCTGCACTTCGCGCCCTGCCTTTTTGGCGGCTTTCAACTCGGCGGCAAGGTCGAGGTAGGCAGTGATTTCTGCGGGCGTGAAGTCCAAAAGTTTCAGGAAATGGCGGTTTTTCAGGTTCATATTCGTATTTCTCCTTTCCGGCAGGTCGGGCATTGATGAGCAATCTGCCGCTGCTCTA
>NZ_AEPF01000032.1 GCF_000193735.1 Neisseria sicca 4320 | reverse complement strand
CACGATTTCAGACGGCCTTTATTTCAGGCAGCGCAGCCACCCAAAATCGCCTGTTTCCCATCAAATCGGGCTTTCAGAGACCTTTGCAAAAATAGTCTGTTAACGAAATTTAACGCATAAAAATGCGCCAAAAAATTTTCAATTGCCTAAAACTTTCCTAATATTGAGCAAAAAGTAGGAAAAATCAGAAAATTTTTGCATTTTGAAAATGAGATTGAGCATATAATTTTAGTAACCCATATTATAGTTCAATCATCGACAGGAGAAGCACCATGCCTTCCGCCAAGCTCATCCAAAAGCTCAAGCTCGCCCTGCAAAATCAGCTTCCGCCCGAACAAGACGGTATCTTGTTGTGCCTCGACTCCGACAACGTAACGGGCGACAACGCCAAATACATGAACATGTACAACCGCCTCGCCCGTTGGTACGATTTCGGCGAACGCTGGATAGCCCGCCTCAGATACGGCAACAGCATCAACGAGACACGGCGCAGCCTGATGGACGAACTGGAATGGCGGCAGGACTGCACCGCGCTCTACGTCTCCATCGGCACAGGTACCGATTTAAACCACCTGCCCGCCGACATCGACCCCGCCGCACTGGATTTGACCGGAGCAGACCTGTCGCTCGGCATGTTGGCACGCTGCCGCGACGTATGGCGGAAAAAAGCGGCGGGCTTGGATTTGGTACACTGCAACGCCGAAGATTTACCCTTTGCCGACAATATGTTCGACGTCGTATTCCATGTGGGCGGCATCAATTTTTTCAGCGACAAGCAAAAAGCCATCAACGAAATGCTGCGCGTTGCCAAGTCTGGCACCAAAATCATGATTGCAGACGAAACCACCGATTTCATCCAACAACAATACAAAAAAAGCCTATTCACGCGGAGCTATTTCCAAGACACCGATTTCGACCTAACACAAATCGAAAACTGCATTCCCGAAACCGTACGGGAAAAGAAAACGCGGCTGCTGTGGAGCAACCGCTTTTACTGTATTACCTTCCGCAAACCTGTTTGATACAGCCGCCGCATTTACTTTTTCAGACGACCTTGAAATCTGAAAAGGTCGTCTGAAAACCACATTTATAAACTCAAACATCAGAATATCCATACCCAATACGGCTCGTGCTGAAACCCAATGTCTCAGGCAAATTTAACGTCTTTATCGAGTCTCAACCCAAGCTGCGCTTACCGATTTGAATCGGCTATACTACCGCCTTTCCCTAAAACACACATTGTCATGAGTACCAAAAAATTTCCCGTCCCCCTCAGCTATTTCAGCATGCCGTTGGGGCTTTTCGCGCTCGGTTTGTCGTGGCGTTACGGCGCACATATCGGGCTTTTGCCGAATTGGGCTGCGGAAACGCTGTTAGCCGCAGCATTTGTGCTTTGGCTGCTGCTGGTCATTGCCTACATCATCAAAATCCATTTTTTCCGCCCCGAATTTTTGCAGGATTTGGTGCAATGCTGTTTCATCAGCGCGATTCCGATTACCACGATGCTGGCAGGTTTGGCAGCCTTACCCTATCAAACGCCACTGGCAAAAGGGTTGATTTTGCTGGGAACAGCGGGGCAGTTGGCATTTGCCATGTACCGAGCAGGCGGCTTGTGGCGCGGCGTCCATACCCTTGATGCCACTACTCCGATTGTGTACCTGCCCACTGTTGCCACCAATTTTGTCAGCGCGACCGCAATGGCAGCATTGGGTTTGTCCGATTATGCTTAGCTGTTTTTGGGCGCGGGGCTGTTTTCATGGCTTAGCTTGGAAGCCGCCATATTGAGCCGTTTGCGCATCGGCACACCTGTCAACCCCCCTGTGCGCGGCATTGTCGGCATTCAGCTTGCGCCCGCTTTTGTCGGCAGCGGCGCTTATTTTGCCGTATCGGGCGGGCACATCGATGCCTTCGCGCTGCTTTTAATCGGCTACGGCTGCCTGCAATTCCTGCTACTGCTGCGCCTTCTGCCTTGGATGCTGGAGCAGGGTTTCAGCCCCAGCTTTTGGGGTTTCTCATTCGGTTTGGCGGCCATGACGGGCTGCGGTTTCCATTTGATTGCCGAACAGCGTTTACTGTTTTTAGGCTATTTCCTCTCCATCCCAGGCCCCGGCTTGGTGATGTTGCTGTTGCTGGCGACTTTGAATTTGGCGAGACAGGGACGGTTGTTGGTTAAATGAAAAATCGTTCGGCTTAAAGGCGTTATAAATCGGACATGGTTTTAGGTTGTCTGAAAACGGCGTAAGCACAGTCGGATTCTAGAATCCGACTGTGCTTACTGACTATATTTTACACTGGTGTGAATTATATTTCTTTGCGGGAGGTAAAACGTACGCTGTTCAATGCTTATGGGGGAGTTCAGAAAAAAGCTCCACCAATTCGCCACCTGCCAAATAAACATAGCAAGCAATATACACCAGTGTCGATTTATTCATCCGCCGCATTCAAATTCCAGATTTCTTGCCTCGACTGAAAAGATAAAGCAAAGCCGTATTGAAAACCTGCCATGCCGACCTTATTCGTAGATGATGTCTATAATTCTCTAGTGTTGCCTTGGGAATTTATCATCCCCTTTAATAACCCAATATCTCTAGAAAAATCTCTCTTTTCAAAACTCGATAGAATGACCTTTTCTGTTTCCGGAGACCAATAAATTTTCAAATTTTCTTTTGCTCTTGTAATAGCCGTATAAAAAATACTATGGCTTACCAATTCTTCTAATTCATTCGTAATAATGATTTTGACAGACTTGTATTCTAAACCTTGTGATTTATGGATAGATACAGCATAAGCAACTTGAAATGGAACTAATTTATCAAATGAATCATCATCTTCATCGGTATCTGGATATTTTTTAACTGAAAATTTAATTATTGAATTTTTACTATTTTTATTTGATAAAAGTTCAAAATCATATCCATCCGCATCAATTTCATTTATGGTAATATCTAATTCAATAGTAAAAAATATTTCACTTTCTGTTTTGTTAATATCAACAATTTTTCCTTTCATGTTGTTATGAATAAGTGGAGTAAATCTTTCTGACTCATTAAACAAAATAGGATCATTTACCTTGTAATCGTGTATTCCCCATAAAACAGGCCGGTTTGGGTTATTACTCTGCAAAAAATGATTAATATTATTAATACCATAAATACCATCATAATTCAGGCACAAAATGATCTCATCATCATTTGGCTGATCCAGTACTGATTTATCTAATCTAACAGAATAGTTTTCTTTTACCATCGGTTCTAATATCGCTATATCTAACTCTCTAACTCTATTCCAGATCGTTAATAAATTTTCATTAGTTGTTCTATATGGTGTTTTCAATTCTAAAATTGCAGATTGATTGACAAATCTACGAATAATGTCAAACCAATTCCCAAACAAAATAGATTCAATTTGAAAAACATCGCCAACTAAAACAAGCATCTTACAATCTACTTTCCTTAGAATACTTACCATATCTTGATTACTAATAGTACTGCACTCATCAATAACCAATAAATCACAAGATACATGATTATTTCTTTTAGATAGAAACTTTGAAATAGTCATAAAATAGCTGTTTTTAGTGGTTACCCTTCTTTTTAAGTTGTTTACAGCAGGATTAGTATTGGCTAAATATATTTTTTCTTTGTCATTCCAAAAGTTAGATATATGGTTTATAACTGTAGACTTACCTGTCCCTGCTGCACCGTAGATTAATGCGACTCTAGATTGAGAAAACATATTTTTTAGTAATTCTAATTTCTCATTACAATCAATTTTATATGAAACATCATTTAGCCAAGAAATAACTGAATTAGTATAACCTTCTATCTTTTCATTTGCATATTTTTTTATTTCCAGGATAATATCAATGCAATTATCTACATATTCTTTTATATAGATAAATCCTTTATATTCAATCAAGTTACGATTAGTGTGTTTGTGATATACGTTGGAATTATACTTCTTCATTAATTCTTGAATATTAGAGAAGCCAGATATTTCTTCTAATTTTGTAAATAAGATTCCTTTTTTCTCTGCGTTATTCTTAATGAGTCTTGATAGGAACTCATGTTCACGATTCGATGGATTAATACAATTAAATAAATCATGCACTTTAGGGTTGTGACTTATTAAAGATGTCGTGAATGGCATTTTATCAAATGGAATACACCCCCAGCTAAGATTTAAGTTGGATAACTTATGACATAAAGCATTATTAAACTGACTTTTAATTACTTTGTTATTTAATTTATACAGCAAATAACTAATAACATTTCCTCCTGCTAAATTATTTCTTATAAGGTGTCTACAAACTTCCAATATATTGATAAAATTAGCAGTTCTTACTTGTGAAGTTATTTGATTTTTAAAATCATAAAAATAATTGTCTGATAATCGTACAATATCAACAAAATTAATCTTATTATAAGTTAAATACTTCATTATTAAAGAATATTCATTACTATTAGAATGAACTGATTGCATGTTGAAAATTTTTGAGAAATTCTTAAATTCACAATTACGTATTGACACTTCCCAGTTATCAATAATTTTAATTAACATCCTACTGTTTAGTATATCAATAAAATCTTCTCTTATTCTTAATTTTACTGCATAATTATCCAGTATATCATGGCGTGTAAAGGCTATAATCCTATCAAATTTACTTACTTTATCATTTGCAATAGTAAATGTAACTTCATAATATATTTCTTGTCTCACAAAGAAAGGTTTTATTTTTTGAATATAATATCTATCATTATAATCATAATAGGTATTATTGATATAGTCTGCGTTTATTTTTAATGATATTTTTTCATAATACTCAGTTAGTTTTTCATCTAAATTTAAAGGAAATTCTTCTATATTATATAAAATATCTAACCCATATTTTTTCTTAATAATGATTTTATTTTTAGTAAGTATTCATAATATTTTAGCATTAACCTTTCAGACCCATTCTCATCTATAGTATAGTGCGATACGGATTTTTGTAATAGGCTATGGAATTTATGTAGGAAATCAAAGCTGCCTTGTGATTTAATATATTCCCATGCTTCTTTTTTATCTGAATAGCTGTTAGGATCAATATCCTGACCATTACTATATATTTTTTGTGCAATATATTCGACTAAGTTTCTTAACTGGGCAAGAATATTTTGTGAAAGTAAGCCTCTTTCTGAATCATCAAATCTATCAATATTCTTAGAAATAACGGAAGCAGTTTCTTTTATTGCAATATCTATTTTTAGCATAGCTTTCTCCTTATGCAATTACATTAAATGTGATTTTATCATAATAAATTACGTTAAGAAAATTAGTGAATTAAGGAGCAATATAATTGTTGCAAAGATTTTTCAGATAACCTTTTCCCCACATGTTATCTATCCATCCCTTTGCCTATGCTGCGCTTGCGGCACAAGCCTTTTCAATCAACTCCCTTACCCAGCGATACGCAGGATCTTTATGGGTCCGTTCGTGCCAAATCAGTGTTTTGGTAAAGCCTTGAATTTTAAGGGGTGGTTCAAACCGTTTGAGGTTGGGCGCGTTGGCAATTAAACGCTCAGGCACGACTGCCAATAGATTGCTTTGCACCAGCAATTCAGGCAAAACGATAAAATTTTGTACTGACAGGCTGACATTCCTTTGTAATCCCATCGCTTGAAGGGCTTGGTCTGTAATACCGCTGAAGCTGCCGCCATAATAAGAAATCAAAGCTTGCTCTAACCGGCAAAACTGCTCAAGGGTAAGTTGCGCCTGTTGGGCTATTGGGTGATCGTGGCGAACGGCGCAGATATAACACTCGTCATACAAATTTTTTGCATTAATATCCGGTGCTTGGAAGTCTGGTGTCACCAGCGCAAAATCGATTTGCCGCTACTTTAATTTTCGGGGCTTGAATTTTAAGCAACCCCAGAAACGGCACAATCACAGCGCGCATTGCATAATCGGCGCAGGCGATGCGTACAGTTAATTCTGCTGTTTGCGGTTCAAACTGTGGTGGTTGTAATAATTGCTCCACCTCGTTCAGCACCTTTTTCACTTGTGGAGCAAGTTCTAACGCACGATTGGTCGGCACAACGCCCCGTTGCGCTCGCACAAACAGCGGATCATCAAACTGACCTTAGCCATGTTTTTCGGCGGCATATTCGCCTTATGGCTGCTTGCCACTCCGTTTCCGGAAAAATTAGGGGTATATCCCCTGCGCGGCTTACTGCTGCAACTCACAGGCGCCATCAGCATACTGGCGATGAGTAGCTGCCTGATACTTGCCGTGCGCCCCAAAATACTGGAAACCCCGCTCGGCGGGCTGGACAAAATGTACCGCCTGCACAAATGGTTCGGCATCATCGCCCTTTCAGGCAGCATCCTGCACTGGACCAGCAAGCAATTCCCAAAATGGCTGGTAAAGCTCGGACTGTTTGACGGCAAAAAGCCGCCGCGCCCGCCAATGCAGGAAATATTAACGTTAAAAGATTGGCTGGCTACCCAACGCCACTTTGCAGAAGAAGTTGGTGAAATCGCCTTTTATATCATCATCGTCCTACTGGTCGCCGCCCTCATCAAACGCATACCCTACCGCTGGTTTGCCAAACTCCACATCCTGGTCGTACCCGTTTATCTCGCGCTCGTGTGGCATACCATCGTGCTGGTAAACTTTTCCTACTGGTCGCAACCGCTGGGCTGGCTAATCATCGCCGCCTTAGTTGCAGGTATCGCCTGCTCGCTGATTGCCCTATTCAAACGCATCGGCAAACCGCAAAACGCCACCGTATCCGCCATGAACCAAAACGGCAACCTGCTCTCCCTGACCCTGAACGCCCCGAAATGGCAGGGACACCGCGCAGGACAATTCCTCTTTTTACGCACGCACGGCGAAAGCCACCCCTTTACCATCGCCTCCGACTGGCAGCCTGATAACCAACAACTCACGCTCGTGATCAAAGACTTGGGCGACTACACCCACCGCCTGCCACAACGCCTGAACATCGGCGACACCGTGCAAATCGACGGCGCATACGGACGTTTCGACTTTTCCGACAAGCAAGCGCAAATCTGGGTCAGCAACGGCATTGGTTTTACCCCATTCCTCGCACGCCTCAACGAACTGGCAAAACAGCCTGTCACCCAAGCGATAGACTGGTTTCACGCCGATAGAAACCTGCCCGCCGAAACGCTCGCCCACTGGCAAAATTTAGCGCAACAAGCCAACGTGAATTTCCGCTATATTCCTTCCGAAACCCAAAGACTTACCGCCGAACATATCGGGCAGACCGTCCGCGATAGCGCAAACCGCAGCCTGTGGCTCTGAGACAGCCGCAGTTGCACACTCAGCATTTCAGACAACCTGAAAACACGGTCGCAGCATATGGAGTTCTTCGAATTCCGCTAAACGGTTGCAGATATAGGGCAGCGTAAGAAAACAGCCCTAACCCAGCCCAAACAAACACAGTCCGCACCTTCAAAATGAAGCTGCGGACTGTTTTTTGCTTTTCAGACGGCCTTATGGCTTAAAGAGGTCGTCTGAAACCCTAAAACAGTCTAAACTTACCCTTTCCGATGAAATCGGATTCCCGAATTCCGCCAACGCCACTAAAATATCAAACCCGATGCCCTCGAACACCGCCCCATCATTTTCAGGCAGCCTGAAAGGACGCCCCATGCCGCAGCCGGATTGGCAATCTATCGAAAACATCGCCTATCAAATCATCGTCGATGCCGTGCATAGCATCCGCAGGCAGCGCCCGCACGAAACCGTGTACGCCGCCATTTTCCACAATTTCTACTGCGACAATACCTATCTCTATTTCCCCTCGCTGTCGGTTGGCACGGAAGAGCTACTCGCGCGCGTGGTGGAAAAATACTAAAGCGAATACGGTTCCACCGCAAGCCGTACCGAGCTGGAACAGTCGTTGCCTGGTCGGGGGCGGATTTGGCAGAATATCTGTTTGACAGCGGCGCGGCGGGCAATGCGGTGGCGCAAAGCGTGCAGGCTACTGTGTACCAAGAAACCGATTGGGACGACTTATACGACCGCTTCCGCCAATGCTTTCCACGCGCCTGCCGCCGCACAACTGAAGATTTGCTGCGCGCCAAGCTCGTCGCCCCCGATTTTGTCGCCGTTGCCTGCGATGAAGACGAAGAGCTGATTACCCCCAGCCTCACGCCCGAACAACTGCAACGGCATTTCCCTGAATTTGTGTAACTTTCAGCAAGTAGGTCAGATTAAAAACCCAACTTCTACCAAAACCACTGCCTAATCTGCCGCCGTTTCAGACGACCTGCCAAAATTATTGGAACGTGAGCCGCGCCGTTTTGTCGAAGTTGCAAAGGATATTTATGATGCAGCCTGAACATACTCCCTTAATCGAATTCAAAAACGTCAGCAAACGCTACGACAACCACACCGCTGTAAACGAACTGAACCTCACCATTTATCAAGGCGAGTTTTTCGTATTGGTGGGCGGCTCGGGCAGCGGCAAATCCACTACGCTGCGCATGATTAACGCGTTGACCGAGCCGACCGACGGCGATGTTTATTTCAACGGCAGGCGTATCAAAGATTACGACATCCGCGGGCTGCGCCACCGCATCGGTTATGTGCTGCAACAAATCGCCCTGTTCCCCACCATGACCGTGCGGCAGAACATCGAACTGATGCCCGACATTTTGGGCTGGGACAAACCGAAGCGCACATCGCGCGTGAACGAGCTGCTCGAACTGGTCGGCATGCCGCCCGAAACCTACCTAAACCGCTATCCGCACGAACTCTCCGGCGGCGAACAGCAGCGCATCGGTATCCTGCGCGCCATCGCCGCCAAACCCGACATCCTGCTGATGGACGAACCCTTTTCCGCCCTCGACCCGCTCGCCCGCGCTTCCCTTCAGGAAACGGTGTCTCTAATTCATAAAAAACTCGGCACCACCATTGTTTTCGTTACTCACGACATGAACGAAGCCGCCAAGCTCGCCTGCCGTATCGGCGTGATGCACCAAGGCAGGCTGGTTCAAGTCGATACGCCGCAGGATATTCAAAACCATCCGGCGGATGATTATGTGCGCTCCCTGTTCGGCGCGGCGCAGCCGGAAAACACCGCCTCCGCCGACGAGGTCATCAATCTTTACCGCCGTTTGGACGCGGACGGCAAAGCGCGGGTAAGGGAGCATTGGGCAAAAGAAGAAAATTAGAAAAGGTCGTCTGAAAACGGACATATCGGATTTTGCCCAATCGTTTTCAGACGACCTTTACCATCAAACAGATGTAAAAAATGAAGATACTGATTTATTCGGCTTTACTTCTCTTCAGCTTGCTTGCCCTATGATTCCGGTTGGAAGCCATTCAAAAGGCATTTAGACCATTTTAAAATGACTGTTTACTGAATTTCTTTTCTAATTCTCTCAATGCGGATTGCAAACAATCTTCAACCGAAGATCTGTATGCTGCAATAAGATCTGGCACAGTATGCAAATCCAGTACATACTGCAACTCATCTGCGAATATATCTTCGACAAAAGACGGTTTGACTAAATAGGTTTCCAGCCTAAACAAGCGTGCGTGAAACTCATCATTACTGTTTTTGAGAATTTCAATTTTAAAATTCAATTCATCATCTTCTAGGGCAATCGGATTTACAACAACAGTTTTCACTACTTCTGAATATTGCAGCATTCTTGATTCTCCAATTTAAGTAGGTTTACATTGGCAATGTCTGGCATAAGTTCCGGCCGGCGCTTTTTGGGTTGCATCTTTTTTTTGCAGCTGTACAAGCAGCGTCTGCTGTTTTACCCGTTCCTGCCCCACTAACCCGCGCAGGTGGATTAGGAGCTTTTTTCGGGTCAATAACCTGAATATTGCACTGAGCTGTGTCAGTAAAAGTTTTATCAAAAACCGGGAGGCCAGTAACAATCTTAAACATAACCTAAAGGGCTTCATAACCCAAGTTGATTGGGCGAACCTATCGTTCCGACAGAATCAGCCGAGTGTGTACAGCTTGTCAGAAAGCGTTGGGCTTATCAACCCGACCTCACTTACTGTTTTTTGCTTTTCAGACGACCTCAAACCATTTTCAGTACACGCTCAAGCACCGGGCTTGCTTTCCGGTAACACCCAATTTCGCAAAAACTCTACTGTAAGTCCAAATCAAAAGCATCTATGTCGTTAGGTACCGTATCAAAAATCAAGCGAATCTGCTATATATACTTCCTCAAAACCCCAAAGGAGAATCAAGATGGACATTCTTTCCCGCCTGCAAGCATTGCCGTCGGGCAGGTTCCACTACAAATTACTGGTATTGGTCGGCATCGGCTGGCTGTTTGACGCAATGGATACCGGTATCGTGTCGTTTATATTGCCCGCATTGGGCAAAGAATGGGGATTGCAGCCGGCGCAACTGGGCTGGATAGTCAGCATCGCCTTTATCGGCATGGCACTGGGGGCGGTAGCGAGCGGCTGGCTGGCAGACCGCTTCGGCAGGAAAACCGTATTTGCCGCGACCATGGCAGTGTACAGCACGGCGACAGGCCTATGCGCCTTTGCTCCCGACATTGCAACACTGCTCACCTGCCGCTTCTTTGTCGGCGTAGGACTGGGCGGACAGCTTCCCGTCGCGGTGTCCTTGGTCAGCGAGTATGCGCCGCCGAAAGTACGCGGTCGGTTTATCGTGTTGCTGGAAAGTTTTTGGGGGCTGGGCTGGCTTGCCGCAGCACTCGCTTCCTATTTCTTTATCCCAAAATTCGGCTGGCACAGCGCATTTTTAATCGGCGCGCTGCCGATTTTGTATATCCCGCTGGTGTTGAAACTCATACCCGAATCCGTACCCTACCTGCTCTCGCAAGGCAAAACGGACGAAGCGCACCGGCTGGTCAGCCGCTTGGAAGAAGAAGCGGGGATTACGCCCGCCGCAACAGCCATAGCACCGCCGCAACAGCAAAAACAGCGCATCCGTTTTATGCAACTTTGGCAACAGTCTTTCGCACGGCGCACGTTGATGCTGTGGTTGGTTTGGTTCGGCATCGTCTTTTCCTATTACGGCATTTTTACTTGGCTGCCGAAACTCTTGGTCGAACAGGGCAATACGGTGGTTAAAACCTTTGAATATGTGCTGGTGATGATCGTCGCGCAACTGCCCGGCTACATCGCGGCGGCGGCATTGGTGGAAAAAATCGGGCGCAAAGCGACTTTGGCAGGCTTTCTCGCCGCCTGTGCCGTCTGCGCGTGGTTTTTCGGGCAAAGCAGCAGCGCCGCCGAAGTCATGGCATGGGGCAGCCTGATGTCTTTTTTCAACCTCGGCGCATGGGGCGTTTTATACACCTACACGCCCGAACTCTACCCCCTCCGCTTCCGCGCCTTCGCCTCCGGCTGGGCGGGCGCAATCGGACGCATCGGCGGCATCCTCGCGCCGATGGCGGTTGCCGCGATGATTGGCGGCAGCAGCGGGTTCAGTAATATATTCATGATGTTCGCCGGCGTGATGATGCTGATTGTATTGGTGATTTTGGCTTTAGGAGAAGAAACGAAAGGCAGGACGCTGGAGGAAATCAGCTCTTAAACAACCGTATCGACAGCCCAAAATCAGCAAAAGGTCGTCTGAAAACTCAAAATTGGTTTTCAGACGACCTTTATGCTAGAGATTTTCAGATGACGTTTGAGGTCGTCTGAAAATTTGAAACAATGTTTTGAATGATGAAAACGCGTGCGTGCGTACCACACACACCCTTGTATATCGGAACTCCAGTATCATAGCAACAAACCGTCCGGCCGCCATCCGTACACACCCG
>NZ_AEPF01000033.1 GCF_000193735.1 Neisseria sicca 4320 | reverse complement strand
AAGGCACTTTGATAACCCTGATCCACGTTACCTGCTTCCTGTGGGTTCAAAAGGACTGATTCTGAAACATATCGTAATTAATGATGCAGACGAGCTTTTGAGGATTTGGTGTAACCAACGAAAAATTTATTTTTACCGATACCGGATATTGAAAGCTACCCCAATTGTGCGGAACATTTTATTGCATAAGGCATGGCAGGAAATTTACCGGATAAATGAAATATGCCGTAACACTTCATTTGAAATTTCCATATGCCATCGTCCAATGGAAAACGAATAAACATCCAACCGAGCTTTTATCTACTAGAGCTAATAAAAGGTCTCTTTTTCTCTTTTTTTTGTTCATTGCTATAATTGTCCATTTACATTACTTAGCCCAATCTATGAAATCCTTCGTTTACTCCCAAGCCATATTTCCTCCATTATCACTATTATTCCTATCATTGATAGCTGCCTTTCCTGTCCCAACATCAGCCGCTCCCACCCCTGAAGCCATTTCACAACAACAGGATATTCTCCAGCGTCAACGGGAGAAGCAGCTGCGTGAACAGATGTTGCCTGAACAAGATGTGCGTTTAGATGATGCTGATACAGGTAGGGAGAAGATGGCAACACAGGCAGGTAGTGTAAATTCGGATGAAGCAAGCCCATGCTTTCCTATTTCTGAAGTGGAATTGGTGGGTAAAGGAGCCGCTAAATTTCGATTTGCGCTCAATCAGGCTTTGCGCCAAACACATTTTGTTCCCGGCAAGTGTTTGCATGCGGGCGATATCAATCAAATCATGTCTTTGGCGCAAAATGCTTTAATCGGTAGGGGGTATACCACGACACGTATTTTGGCTGCACCACAAAATTTGAATAGTGGCAAGCTTCAATTAACACTGATGCCGGGCTATCTGCGCTTCATACGAATCGATAGATCTAATGATGCTCAAACCCATGCTGAACGCATTACAGCATTTCAAAACAAATTTCCCACCCGCTCAGACAATCTGTTGAATCTGCGTGATTTAGAACAAGGGCTGGAAAATCTCAAACGGCTCCCAACAGCAGAAGTCGATATTCAAATCGTTCCCGTAGAGGACGAACCAAACCAAAGTGATGTTGTGGTGCAATGGCGGCAACGTTTGTTGCCATACCGTGTAAGTGTAGGCGTGGATAATTCAGGCAGTAAAGCGACGGGGAAATATCAAGGAAATATCACTTTCTCTGTCGACAATCCTTTTGGACTGAGTGATATGTTTTATGTAAATTATGGACGTTCAATTGGCGATACACCCAATGAAGAAAATTTTGACGGTCATCGCAAAGAAGGCGGATCGAACAATTACGCAGTACATTATTCAGTTCCTTTCGGTAAATGGACATGGGCATTCAATCACAACGGCTACCGTTACCATCAGGCAGTTGCCGGATTGTCAGAAGTGTATGATTATAATGGGAAAAGTTACAATACTGATTTCGGTTTCAACCGCTTGTTGTATCGTGATGCCAAACGCAAAACTTATCTCGGTGTGAAACTGTGGACAAGGGAAACAAAAAGCTATATTGATGATGCCGAATTGACTGTACAAAGGCGTAAAACTGCAGGTTGGTTGGCAGAACTTTCCCACAAAGAATATATCGGCCGTAGCATAGCAGATTTTAAGTTGAAATATAAACGTGGTACTGGTATGAAAGATGCTCTGCGTGCACCCGAAGAAGCCTTTAACGAAGGCTCGTCACGTATGAAAATTTGGACGGCTTCGGCTGATGTAAACATTCCTTTTCAAATCGGTAGCCAGCTATTTGCCTACGATACATCTGTTCACGCACAATGGAACAAAACCCCGTTAACATCGCAAGACAAACTGGCCATCGGCGGACGCTACACTGTGCGTGGCTTCGACGGTGAAATGAGTTTGTCTGCCGAACGGGGATGGTATTGGCGAAACGATTTGAGTTGGCAATTTAAACCAGGCCATCAGCTTTATCTTGGGGCTGATGTAGGACATGTTTCAGGACAATCCGCCCAATGGCTGTCGGGACAAACCTTAGCCGGTACAGCAGTTGGGATACGCGGGCAGATGAAGCTTGGCGGCAACCTGCACTACGATATATTTACCAGCCGTGCATTGAAAAAGCCAGAATCTTTCCAATCAAGGAAATGGGCAAGCGGTTTTCAGGTAGGTTATACGTTTTAAAACGATATAGTCGACAGAGTTACAAGGAAGGAATAAGAAAATTTGATAATGCTGTGTTTTAAAATATGATTGATTGAAGTGTGTTAGTAAGGTAGATTTTATCTGCCTTACTTTTTTATGACCAATATTTTCTTGAATGACTATCGACTATCTTCGTTGAGCGGCTCAATGTCAGCCTTAAACACGTGCCGATTTCTTCAGGACTGTTATTTAGAGACCTTTGCAAAATACCCCTCTTCCTCATTTCCCCCAACAGCCGAAGCCCAAACCCAGGATGCCAGCTGTTTTTTGTTACAAATTCCCCTTTTTTTCTCCCCGGACACCCCATAATCGGGCATCCGGGATGCCTTTTAGGCGGCAACGGACGCAATTATCCTGTTGGCGGCTTTCAACAGGTTCAAACACTTCGCCTTCAGATGGCTTTGCGTACTCACTTTGCTCAGAACAAAATAGGCTGCCCGAGCATAGCGGAATTTCGTCCCAAAGCTCTGTTCGACCACATAACGGGTTTCGAAAAATGTCGGTTACGCTTCGTTTGCGCTTCCTTCAGCGAGCGGTTGCGGTGGGCTTTGCACATAATGCCGTCTAGCAACTGGATCTCTTTTAGTTTTCAGACGGCCTTTTGTCATTCAATAGGGAATACAGACATGCTCAGCCTTGTAAACTTTACAAGTTAGCGTGAGTACCATATCGCACATATCCTACTAGAAAATTTCATGCAGACTATGGTTTTCGAAAATACCCTGTTAGATCATATATTTCAGCTGTTATAAATTTATTTCTATTCTATATAGATAGTTTCAAGTTTGGTGAGATACGACTTAACTAATGAGCTAGCATCAACGAAAAGAAGGAACTCCTCTATTTTTAGAAACAAATATAGGCCAATTTCCAATAATAGATTTGTTTATATCCATTGTTTCTAAATATTCTTTTGACTGATATGGGAAAAACCACCCATCATCATTTTCTCGTATATGAGATTCAACTATTAATAATGACATTCCTATTTCTTGCTCTATTTGACTTAAAAAAGATACTGCAATTTTCTTTGCTTCTTGATAAGTAATTATCATGGAAATACTCCAAATTGAAAATGTTTGAAGGTAGTAAAATTGACTTCTCCTCTTTTTTGTATTTGCCCATCAGAGACCTTTGAAATAACATACGTTACTAGAATTTTATGCTAAAGCCCATTTCAAAATGAAAAACCTTTTTGATTTTCCCTACTTTTTGGCTAAAAATTAGAAAGGTTTAGTTAATTGAAAATTTTTTGGTACATTTTATGCGTTAAATTTCATTAACAGACTATTTTTACAAAGTTCTAAGATAAAGCAAAATCCCTATGATCGTACAGATGTCTGTAAGACCATAGGGATTTTTGTGTCTAAATCAACAGAACTATAACATTAAATACTATTTTCCTAGATTTCTATCAGGTTAAGCCGTAAATTCAGGAACAAAAATTCAAGCAGCTCCTTTTCCGTTTTTTTATCTGGTTTACAATTAGCTATCTGGGTTTCGTATTTCAAGCATAGTTACAATAATGACGACAACCACTACTTGTTAGATAACTTGCCCAATGCTGTGACATTCATAGCTAATCCTCTCCAATCCAAAATAAATTTTCCTACCCATACAAAGTTAATTCAAGTTAGAATGAATATTTGTAGGAAATATTACCGAGAAAGCATTTACTATGAATCGTACCCTGTACAAAGTCGTTTTTAATAAACATCGAAACAGTATGATGGCCGTTGCTGAAAATGCCAAACGCGGAGGCAAAAGCACAGTCGACACCCAAGCTGTAGGTATTTTGCCAAATGATATTTCCGGCTTTGCAGGTTTTATCTATTCTATCTCTGTTATCTCATTCTCTCTTTCATTACTGCTCGGTTCTGCCCTTATCCTGACTTCTTCTTCTGCTAATGCCCAAGGTATCGTTGCCGACAAATCCGCACCTGCACAGCAACAGCCTACCATCATGAAAACCGGTAACGGCATCCCGCAGGCCAATATCCAAACCCCTACTGCCGCAGGGGTTTCAGTTAACCAATACACCCATTTCAATGTTGACAACCGTGGTGCTATTTTGAACAACAGCCGTCGGAACGTGCAAACACAGTTGGGTGGCTGGATACAGGGCAACCCCTGGCTTGCAGGTGGTGAGGCCTGTGTCATCGTGAATCAAGTCAATTCAGCTGATCCCTCTTTGTTAGGCGGATATATTGAGGTGGGTGGTAGACGTGCCGAAGTGGTGATTGCAAACCCTGCAGGAATTCAAGTGAATGGAGGGGGATTTATCAATGCTTCCCGTGCTACTTTGACTACAGGCCAACCGCAATATCAAGCAGGAGACCTTAGCGGCTTTAAGATAAGGCAAGGCAATGTTGAAATCGCCGGACACGGTTTGGATGCCCGCGATACCGATTACACGCAGATATTGAGTCGTGCGGTTAAGATTGATGCGCCAGTGTGGGGTAAAGATGTGCGTGTATTGGCAGGGCAAAATGATGTCTCATCTGATGGCTCTATCCAGTCTTCATTCTCCTCTGCAGAGAATACAAATTCCGCCAACTCACTGTATGCCATCGATACAGGGGCATTGGGTGGTATGTATGCCGGTAAGATCACCCTGATCAGCACTAATCGTGATACATCCGTGCGCAATCAGGGGCAATTGTTTGCCTCAGCCGGCAATGTGGCAGTGAATGCTGAGGGTAAACTGGTCAACACGGGTACGATTGCGGCGACGGGAGAAAATCATGCGGTTTCACTTCATGCCCGCAATGTCCATAATAGCGGTACGATTGCCTCACAGGATGATGCCAATATTCACAGCCAGACGCTGGACAATTCAGGTACGGTCTTATCCTCAGGTCAATTGACTGTCCGTAATTTAGGCCGTCTGAAAAACCAAAACAACGGTACGATCCAGGCTGCCCGCTTAGATATGTCAACAGGTAGTTTGGATAACACGGGTAATATTACTCAAACAGGTTCACAAGCATTGGATTTGGTATCTGCTGGCAAATTCGATAACAGTGGCAAGATTGGTGTGAGCGACGTTCCACAGACCGGTTTGAATCCCAATCCATCAGTCATACCGCAGATTCCGAGTACTGCAACAGGTTCAGGTAGCAGCACTGTCTCGGCATCTAACCCTGGTTCAAACAATCCCGTTTCACCTACAGCACCTGCAAAAACCTACGCCAGAGGACGCATTCAAACAACGGGAGCACTTGATAATGCAGGATCAATCAATGCAGGTGGACAAATTGACATTGCCGCCAAAAACAGTTTGGAAAATTCGGGCAGTCTGAATGCGGCTAAACTACAAGTATCAGGCGATTCATTTAACAATACGGCAAAAGGCAAACTCCAGGCACACGATCTGGCTGTTAGTGCTCAAACTGCTAAAAACAGCGGTCACTTATTAACTCAAACCGGCAAGATTGGCAACCGTGAACTGCATAATGCGGGAGAAATTGCCGCTAACAATCTGACACTCATTCATTCGGGCCGCTTGAGCAATGATAAAAAAGGCAATATTCGAGCTGCACATTTACAGCTTGATACCGCCGGTTTACATAACGCAGGTAACATTCTTGCCGATAGTGGAACCGTCACCACCAATAACAATCTTCGCAATACAGGAAAAGTTTCTGTTGCACAACTGAATACCAAAGGTCAGACTCTAGATAATACGCACGGACGTATAGAGGCTGAAACGGTTAGCATCCAAAGTCAGCAACTGATCAACCAAAGCGGCCATATTACTACTACCGAACAACTGACTATCAATAGTCGAAATGTAGACAACCAAAACGGCAAACTCCTATCTGCAAACCAAGCACAATTAGCTGTTTCAGACGGCCTATACAATCAGCATGGTGAAATCTCCACTAACCAGCAGTTGTCTATTAACGATAAAAATCAAAACACTTTGGCGCTAAACAATGAGGATGGCACGATTCAATCTACTGGTAATGTATCACTACAAGCCAAATCACTCGCCAATAATGGCACATTAACAGCCGGTAACAAGCTGGATATCGCCTTGGCGGACGATTTCGTCGTAGACCGCGACCTCACTGCAGGCAACCAATTAAATCTAAGCACAAAAGGCCGTCTGAAAAATACCCATACCCTACAAGCAGGCCATACGCTCAAACTCAATGCCGGTAATATAGATAACCAAGTTACAGGCAAAATTATTGCCGGAGAACAAACGAACATCACATCCGAACAGCATGTAGACAACAGGGGTTTGATCAACAGCAACGGTTTGACCCGCATCGGTGCAGGTCAAACCCTGACCAACACCGGGACAGGCAAAATCTATGGTAACCATATTGCCCTAGACGCGCAAAAACTGCTTAACCGAGAAGAAACGACAGAAGGCAGCACCAAAGCGGGAGCAATAGCTGCAAGGGAACGTTTGGATATCGGAGCGAAAGAGATTCATAACCAAGAAGGAGCCCTACTATCCAGCGCAGGTATTTTTGCTATCGGTAATCGACTGGATGAACAACATCATGCGGCAGGCATGGCTGATACCTTTGTTAATGGCAGTGCCAGTTTGGAAGTACAAGGTGATGCATTGATGTCCGTTAGGAATATGCAGAATATCAATAATCATTTTAAAACAGAGGCATACTTAGCCAAAGCGGAAAAGCAAGTCCGCGACTACACCGTATTGGGGCAAAATACCTATTATCAGGCAGTAAAAGACGGCCTATTCGACAACTCGCACGGAAAAAAAGACCAAACAACTGCTACCTTCCATTTAAACAATGGTTCTCGTATTGAGGCCAACCAATGGCATGTCCGAGACTATCACATCGAAACTTATAAAGAACGCATCACTGAAAACCGGCCTGCACACATTACTGTAGGCGGCAATTTGACTGCTTCAGGCCAAGACTGGCTGAACAAAGACAGTCGAATTATAGTAGGCGGGCGTATTATCACTGATGATTTAAACCAGAAAGAAATCACCAATCAAGGTA
Organism: Neisseria sicca 4320; assembly: GCF_000193735.1. Taxonomy (GTDB): domain Bacteria; phylum Pseudomonadota; class Gammaproteobacteria; order Burkholderiales; family Neisseriaceae; genus Neisseria; species Neisseria sicca_E. The sequence goes on along the minus strand of NZ_AEPF01000033.1, from coordinate 3,100 downwards.
CAACAGGCAAGGGACGCACAGATGCTGTCGGCACACAGTGGGATTCAGTTACAGAAAAAGGATGGTACAGTGGAAGAAAAAGACAACGCCGTACTGAAAAAAACCACACTTCTTACCATGATACCCAACTATTTACCCACGACTTCGACACGCCTGTATCCGTCATCCAACAGAATGCCGCCTCCCCTTCCTTTCAACCCGCAGCATCTGCAGCCAAACTGATTGACGGAGCATCCACAGCAGCCGTCAATGGGCAGCGTATCCATACCGGTAATGTGGTCTCATTAAATAACGCTACTGTTACTCTACCTAGCAGCAGCCTCTACACCGTCCACCCCGGTAATAAAGGCTGGTTGGTTGAAACCGATCCTCAATTTGCAGACTACCGCCGCTGGTTGAGCAGCGACTACATGTTGCAACAACTGAAATTGGACACCAATCATCTACACAAACGGCTAGGCGACGGCTACTATGAACAAAAACTTGTTAATGAACAAATCCACCAGTTAACAGGCTACCGCCGACTCGACGGCTACAAAAGTGATGAAGAACAATTCAAAGCTCTGATGGACAACGGCCTTACTGCTGCCAAAACATTCGGCCTTACCCCGGGTATCGCCTTGAGTGCAGAGCAAGTTGCCCGCTTAACTTCAGATATCGTTTGGATGGAAAATCAAACCGTCACCCTGTCTGACGGTTCGACTCAAACCGTACTGGCCCCCAAAGTTTATGCACTGGCTCGAAAAGGTGATCTCAATACCTCCGGCGGCCTGATTAGTGCCGAACAAGTCTTACTTAAACTGCAAAACGGCAACCTGACTAACAGCGGTACCATTGCGGGGCGGCAGGCTGTACTCATCCAAGCACGGAATATTAACAGCAACGGCAATATTCAGGCCGACCAAATCGGCTTAAAAGCTGAAAAAAGTATCAATATCGACGGCGGGCAGGTACAAGCAGGCAGACTGCTGACTGCCCAAGCGCAAAATATCAATCTTAACGGTACAACCCAAACTTCCGGTAATGAACGTAACGGCAATACCGCCATTGATCGTATGGCCGGCATTAACGTGGTCGGAAGCTATACTGAGCAAGTAGATAACAGAGCTTCAGACGGCATCCTATCCCTGCATGCCGACAACGATATCAACCTTAATGCAGCCACCGTCTCTAACCAAGTTAAAGGCGGCACCACCCAAATTACCGCTGGTAATAATCTCAACCTCGACACCATCCGTACCGAACATCGCGAAGCCTATGGTGCATTAGATGATAAAAATCATCGTCATGTCCGCCAAAGTGCCGAAGTCGGCAGCAGTATCCGCACGCAAAACGGCGCAATGCTTAGAGCCGGCAACGACTTAAAAATCCGCCAGGGCGAACTTGAGGCCGACGAGGGTAAAACCGTCCTTGCCGCGGGACGTGATGTCAATATCAGCGAAGGACGCCAAATAACCGAATTGGACGCCTCTGTAAGCGGGAAAAGCAAAGGCATCCTTTCCAGTACCAAAACACACGACCGCTACCGCTTCAGTCATGATGAAGCAGTCGGCAGCAACATCGGCGGCGGCAAAATGATTGTTGCAGCCGGGCAGGATATCAATGTACGCGGCAGCAACCTTATTTCTGATAATGGCACTGTCTTAAAAGCAGGAAACGACATCGATATTTCTACTGCCCATAATCGCTACACCGGCAATGAATACCACGAGAGCAAAAAATCAGGCGTCATGGGCACAGGCGGATTGGGCTTTACTATCGGTAACCGAAAAACTACCGATGACACTGATCGTACCAATATTGTCCATACAGGCAGCATTATAGGCAGCCTGAATGGAGACACCGTTACAGTTGCCGGAAACCGCTACCGACAAACCGGCAGTACCGTCTCCAGCCCCGAGGGGCGCAATACTGTCACTGCCAAAAGCATAGATGTAGAGTCCGCAAACAACCGGTATGCCACTGACTACGTCCATACCCGGGAACAAAAAGGCCTCACCGTCGCCCTCAATGTCCCGGTTGTCCAAGCTGCACAAAACTTCGTACAAGCAGCCCAAAATGTGGGCAAAAGTAAAAATAAACGCGTTAATGCCATGGCTGCAGCCAATGCTGCATGGCAGGGTTATCAAGCAGCCCAACAAATGCAACAATTTGCTCCAAGCAGCAGTGCGGGACAAGGTCAAAACAACAATCAAAGCTCCGGTATCAGTGTGTCCGTTACCTACGGCGAACAGAAAAGCCGTAACGAGCAAAAAAGCCGTTACACCGAAGCGGCAGCAAGTCAAATTATCGGCAAAGGGCAAACCACACTTGCGGCCACAGGAGGCGGGGAGCAGTCCAATATCAATATTACAGGTTCCGATGTCATCGGCCATGCAGGTACCACACTCATTGCCGACAATCATATCAAACTCCAATCTGCCAAACAGGACGGCAGCGAGCAAAGCAAAAACAAAAGCAGTGGCTGGAATGCAGGCGTAGCCGTCCAAATAGGCGACGGCATCAGTCTTGGAATTACCGCCGGAGGAAATCTCGGCAAAGGTAAAGGACAAGGGGAAAGCACTACCCACCGCCACACCCATGTCGGCAGTACGGCCGGCACAACCACCATCCGCAGCGGCGGGGATACCACCCTCAAAGGTGCGCAGCTCATCGGCAAAGGCGTACAGGCAGATACGCGCAACCTGCATATAGAAAGCGTTCAAGACACAGAAACCTATCAGGGCAAACAGCAAAACGGCAATGTCCAAGTTACCGTCGGTTACGGACTCAGTGCCGGCGGCAGTTACAGCCAAAGCAAAATCCGAGCCGATCATGCTTCGGTAACCGAGCAAAGCGGTATTTATGCCGGAGAAGACGGCTATCAAATCAAAGTCAGAGATAACACAGACCTCAAGGGCGGCATCATCACCTCCGCCAGAAGTGCCGAAGACAAAGGAAAAAACCTTTTTCAGACGGCCACCCTTACTGCCGGCGACATTCAAAACCACAGCCGCTACGAAGGCAAAAGCTTCGGCATAGGCGGCAGTTTCGACCTGAACGGCGGCTGGGACGGCACGGTTACCGACAAACAGGGCAGGCCTGCCGACAGGATCAGCCC
>NZ_AEPF01000034.1 GCF_000193735.1 Neisseria sicca 4320 | reverse complement strand
CCCGCATAGGACACATCTGAAAATTAAACTGTGGAGCGGGAAACGAGTCTCGAACTCGCGACCTCAACCTTGGCAAGGTTGCGCTCTACCAACTGAGCTATTCCCGCATCAGAGAAACTTTATAGCAACTTAAGACAGGATTCGTTT
>NZ_AEPF01000035.1 GCF_000193735.1 Neisseria sicca 4320 | reverse complement strand
CGGTAGCGGGGTAGCAATCTATGCCACAACGTGCAGCCTACCTCCTCTCCCGTCTAGCGGGAGAGGGTTGGGGAGAGGGTGGCTCTACGGGCTGCACGAATTTGATTTTTCCTCAAGCCACAAAGCCACCCCCATCCTGACCTTCCCCCT
>NZ_AEPF01000036.1 GCF_000193735.1 Neisseria sicca 4320 | reverse complement strand
ATTTAGATTCAGGCTTTCGATTTAAGCAACTTGGGTTTGATGCTCGTCGCCGTTGCGTTCGCGGATTTTACCCAAACGGTAAACCATTTCGCCTTGTTCGGTTAAGAATGCCTGTACCGCACCGGCATCTTCTTCGGCAATCACGACCACCATGCCGATGCCGCAGTTGAAGGTGCGGTACATTTCTTGCGTTTCCACATTGCCTGCCTGTTGCAGCCATTGGAACAGTTTAGGCAATTCCCATGCTTTGGCATCGATTTGGGCGACAGTGTTTTCAGGCAGGATGCGCGGCACGTTTTCGGTGATGCCGCCGCCGGTAATATGCGCCATGCCTTTGACGGTGAATTTTTCCAAAGCGGCGAGAATGGGCTTCACATACAGGCGGGTAGGGGCAATGATGGTTTCGCGCAGGGTTTTGCCGTTGTCGAACTCGGCATCTAAATCGGGATTGTCGCGGGCGATGATTTTGCGGACGAGGGAGTACCCGTTGGAATGTGCGCCGTTGGAAGCCAGACCCAACACGATGTCACCCGCTTTGATACTGCGGCCGTTGATAACGCGCTCTTTTTCGACCACGCCGACGGCGAAGCCCGCCAAGTCGTATTCACCTTCGGGATACATGCCGGGCATTTCGGCGGTTTCGCCGCCGATGAGGGCGCAGCCGGATTCTTCGCAGCCTTGGGCGATGCCTTTAATGACGTCGGTAGCGCGGGCGACGTCGAGTTTGCCGCAGGCGAAATAGTCGAGGAAAAACAAAGGCTCTGCGCCTTGAACCAAAATGTCGTTGACGCTCATGGCGACGAGGTCGATGCCGACGGTGTCGTGTTTGTCCCAATCGAAGGCGAGTTTGAGCTTGGTGCCTACGCCGTCGGTGCCGCTGACGAGGACGGGATTTTTGTATTTTTTGCTGATTTCGACCAATGCGCCGAAGCCGCCCAAATCACCCAACACTTCGGGGCGCATGGTGCGTTTGGCAAAAGGTTTGATGTTTTCGACCAGTTGATCGCCGGCGTCAATGTCCACACCTGCGTCGCGGTAGCTCAATGAAGTGCTCATGAATGGGTTCCTTATCGTGAATGGGGCGGAAAAAGATGCGAAGTATTTTACTTTATTTTGCAGGCAGGGACTTGGATTTTTCAGTGATTTTGTAAATAATTCCGAGTTTCTATAAAAAGGCTTTCAATTCATCATAACTCACATGTTGAACAGGTTAAATCCTTCGGAAAATAATTTTAAATAATTTCGGCCAATTGCGCTGAAACACACATAGATAAGGTTAAAAAGTTATATGTATCAGAAAAAAACGCGCGGCTCGAAGCCGTGGATCATTATGGGCTTAGTAATTGTAGCTTTTGTCTGGTTACTGTATGCCTTGGGCAATATTCTGACACCGTTTATTGTCGCGGCAGTATTGGCTTATGTACTCAATCCGCTTGTAGAATGGTTGCAGAAAAAAAAGATTAAACGGGGCCCGGCTTCTATGATAGTAATGGTACTGGCGTTGCTACTTTTGCTATTGCTGATGCTGATTATTGTTCCTATGTTGATCAACCAATTTAACAATATGGTCAGCCGATTTCCTCAAATTGTTGATTTCATACAAAATAAACTACTGCCTTGGTTAAACAATGCGGCAGGCGATTATATGCAAATCGATCAGGACTCGGTGGTTGCCTGGCTGCAATCCCATACTGGTGAAATGAGTAATACGCTAACAGATTGGATGCCTACACTAATGCGCCAGAGCGGCAACGTCATCAGTAGTGTAACCAATCTTATACTGCTGCCACTTTTGCTTTATTACTTCCTATTGGACTGGAAACGCTGGGCTTACGCGATTAGCGCGTTGGTTCCTCGTCGCTTTATTGACTTTTATTCGCGCATCACAAGCAATATGGATGAAGTTTTGGGCGAATTCCTTCGCGGGCAGTTGATGGTGATGCTGATTATGGGGCTGGTGTATGGGGTCGGGCTGATGCTGGTCGGACTGGATTCGGGATTCGCCATCGGTATGATTGCCGGTATTTTGGTGTTCATTCCATATTTGGGTGCATTTACCGGTCTTTTGTTGGCTACTGTTGCCGCTTTGCTGCAGTTTGGCACATGGAACGGGCTGATTATGGTGTGGGTAATTTTTGGCATAGGACAGTTGCTGGAAAGCTTCCTCATAACTCCGAAGATAGTTGGCGACCGTATCGGTCTGTCGCCTTTTTGGGTAATTTTTTCCTTAATGGCTTTTGGACAACTCATGGGTTTTGTCGGTATGCTTGTGGGTCTGCCGCTTGCCGCCGTAACCTTAGTCCTGCTGCGCGAAGGTGTAAACGCTTACTTTCACAGCCGTTTTTACAAACACAAGTAAAAGGACAAAAAGGTCGTCTGAAATCGGATATGGGTTTTCAGACGACCTCCTAGCCCTTTCTTCGACAGCCATGTTGAACAATTTTGCACTTTGGTTTATATCCGGTTTTCTGTCGATATTGCTATGGGAAGTGCTTCCCGTAGACGACGGATACAGCTTTCCGGAAAAAATGAAAGTATTAATCCTGTTTTCCATCATCATGGCTGTTTTACAAACCTTTTTCTTTCCGACACTCACTTCCTGAAATCACTTATACAAAGGACCGTATGTTAGCCATCATCGGCGGCAGCAGCCTGACCAAGCTGCCCGAATTGAGCATTACTGACCGAAAAATCGTCCGCACCCCCTACGGACTGACCAGCAGCCCTGTCTTAAGCGGCAAACTAGGCAGTCGAGACATCATTTTCCTCGCGCGGCACGGCTTCGGCCATACCGTCGCGCCGCACGAAATCAACTACCGCGCAAACATCTGGGCGTTGCGTTCCATAGGTGCGGAATACATCGTCGCCGTTTCCTCCGTCATCAGCATCAACGACCGCTTTGAAAACGGCGCACTCGTCCTGCCCGACGACTTGATCGACTACACATACGGTCGCAAAGACACTTTTTTTGAAGGACAGGAAGAACCGGTCGTACACACTGACTTTCTCGACCCCTACACCGCCGAACTGCGCGAAAAAATCGTCGAACACGCGCAACAGCACCAAATGCCTTTATACACCCAAGCCGTTTACGGCTGCCTGCAAGGACCGCGCTGGCCGACCCGCGCCGAAATCAGACGTTACCGCCGCGACGGTGTGGACGTATTGGGCATGACCGGAATGCCCGAAGCCGTTCTCGCCCGCGAACTGGACATGAAATACGCCCACTTCTGCGGGATTACCGACATCCGCTGCCTAAGCGGCAAAATGACGGATACGGGCGGCTGTGGCATGGAAACGGAGCTTGCAGTCCTAAAAATCCGCCGCCTGCTTGCCGGCTTGTAAATAGCATCTTTTATGGAATGACTTTAAATACAGGACATGGCAATGAAACTGTGGGTAGCGTAAGCAGTACGAAGCTGATTCATCTGTTGTCTCATCATTGGGGATCATCTTTCTGAAGCTTAGGTGAAGCAATGCCGTATTGCTTGAAAGTTAATCCACTATGTTTTTCTCTTGATTCTTTAAACCATATAAAAAGGTCGTCTGAAAATTTTCAGACGACCTTTTGATTACGCTAGTGCAAACTTATTTTGCCAATTCGGCACGCAGTTTGTGGGTAACGTTCATCATTACTTGGAGTTGTTCCAGAGTTTCTTTCCAACCGCGTGTTTTCAGACCGCAGTCCGGGTTCACCCACAGGCGTTCAACCAGTACGACTTCGATGGCTTTACGCAACAGGTGTTCCACTTCGGCTTCTGTCGGTACGCGTGGGCTGTGGATGTCGTAAACGCCCGGACCGATGTCGTTCGGGTATTTGAACTCGCCGAACGCGGTCAAGAGTTCCATGTCGGAACGCGAAGTCTCGATGGTAATCACGTCGGCGTCCATAGCTGCGATGGCGGGCAGGATGTCGTTGAACTCAGAGTAGCACATATGGGTGTGGATTTGTGTGCTGTCTTCGCAACCGGTAGAGGACAGGCGGAAGGATTCGCCTGCCCAGTTCAGGTAGGCATCCCAATCGGCACGTTTCAAAGGCAGACCTTCGCGGATGGCAGGTTCGTCGATTTGGATGACTTTGATGCCTGCTTTTTCCAGATCCAATACTTCGTCGTTCAGAGCCAGTGCGATTTGTTTGCACACGGTAGAGCGTGGAATATCGTTGCGGACGAAAGACCATTGCAGAATGGTGACAGGACCGGTCAACATACCTTTCATTGGGCGTTTGGTCAGGCTTTGTGCGTAAGTGGACCAAGCCACGGTCATGGCTTCAGGACGGCTTACGTCACCGAAGATGATAGGTGGTTTCACGCAGCGTGAACCGTAGCTTTGTACCCAGCCGTATTGGGTGAATGCAAAACCGCTCAACAGTTCGCCGAAGTATTCGACCATGTCGTTACGCTCGGCTTCGCCGTGCACCAGTACGTCCAAGTCCAGTTTTTCTTGCTCTTCAACCACCAAGGCGATTTCTTTTTTCATCGCGGCTTCGTAATCGGCGGCAGACAGTTCGCCTTTTTTGAAGGCTGCGCGTGCTTGGCGGATTTCGGTAGTTTGCGGGAAAGAACCGATGTTGGTAGTCGGCAGCAGAGGCAGGTTCAACCATGCTTGTTGCGCTTTGAGACGGTCGGCAAACGGTGATTTGCGTTGGTCTGCGTTGGCAGGCAAATCAGCCAGACGTTTGGCAACGTCTGCGCGGTGGATTTCGCTGCTGTTGGCGCGGGAATCGGCAGCTGCTTGGCTGGCAGCCAGTTCTTCGGCAACAGAATCACGGCCTTCGTTCAATGCGGCTTTCAGAACGCGCAATTCTTGGGTTTTTTGCAGGGTAAATGCCAACCAAGAGTACAGGTCGGGTTTGTTGGCTTTCAGTTTTTCTTCAACTGACAAGTCAAATGGAGTGTGCAACAGCGAGCAAGAGCTGGAAATCCACAAGCGGTCGCCCAGTTTGGCTTTCAGAGGCTCGACAGTTTCCAAAACTTTGTTCAGGTTGGCGCGCCAGATGTTGCGGCCGTCGATAACGCCGGCAGACAGAACTTTGTCGTAGTCGGCGAACGCGTCCAGTTGTTCGGGAGCGCGTACCAAGTCGATGTGCAGACCGTCAACGGGCAGGGCTTTCAGCAAAGCGGCGTGTTCGGCAACAGAACCGAAGTAAGTGCTCAACAGGATTTTGGCGTTTACTTTGCTCAAAGTGGCGTAAACGTCTTTGTAGGCTTCCACCCATTCTTTAGGCAGGTCAACAGCCAATGCAGGCTCGTCGATTTGAATCCATTCGGCGCCGGCTTCAACCAAAGCGTTCAGGATTTCAACGTAAACGGGCAGCAGTTTTTGCAACAGGCTCAGGCGGTCGAATTCGACTGCACCTTTTTCTTTACCTACCCACAGGAAGGTCAGCGGGCCGACGATGGTCGGTTTGGCTTTCAGACCGAGGGCTTGGGCTTCTTTCAGTTGTTGCACGTAGTGTTTGGCGTTCGCTTTGAATTCGGTATCGGCGTGGAATTCAGGCACCAAGTAGTGATAGTTGGTGTCGAACCATTTGGTCATTTCGATGGCGAATTGGTCTTTGTTACCACGAGCCAGTTGGAAGAATTGTTCCAAAGACAGGTTTTGGCTGTCGAAGCCGAAACGGACGGGGATTGCGCCGGTAGCGACTTGCAGGTCGAGGATGTGGTCGTAGAAAGTGAAATCGCCTACGGCAACGAAATCGGCGTTGGCGGCGGCTTGGTGTTTCCAGTTTTTCTCGCGCAGGTCTTTGGCGACGTCGAGCAGCTCTTGTTCGCTGATTTCTTTGCGCCAGTATTTTTCTTGGGCGAATTTCAATTCACGGAAGGCGCCGACACGCGGGAAGCCTGAGAAATGTAATGTTGTCATGTTGAACTCTCCAGTTGGATTTTGTAAGGACCGGTTCAATCCGAATCGGTCGGTATTGTAAATCAGAATAGGGCGGATGGGGTGGCGTTTTGTTTTTCAGACGACCTTTTGGGTCGTCTGAAACCGTTTTATACGGCTTTAGGGACGCACGCCTAAAATATGGCAGATGGCGTAAGTCAGCTCGCTGCGGTTGAGCGTGTAGAAGTGGAAATCTTTCACGCCTTCGCGGGACAGGACTTTGACCATGTCGATGGCGATACTTGCCGCCACCAGATTGCGCGTGCCTTGGTCGTCGTCCAAGCCTTCATACATTTGCGACAGCCATTTCGGGATTTTGACGTTGGTTACTTGCGCCATTTTGCCGAGTTGCTTGAAGTTGGTCACAGGCAGGATGCCGGGAACGATTTCGACATCGATGCCCAACATCACGCAGCGGTCGCGGAAGCGCAGGTAGCGTTCTACGTCAAAGAAGAATTGGGTGATGACGTGGTTTGCACCCGCATCGATTTTGCGCTTCAGATTAATCAGGTCGGCTTGTGCGGATTTTGCTTCGGGATGCACTTCGGGGTATGCCGCTACGGAGATGTCGAAGTCGGCGACGGAACGCAGGAGCTTGACCAAGTCTTCGGCGTAAAACGGTTTTTTCTCATAACCGGGCGGCTCGTCGCCGCGCAGGGCGACAATACGGCGGATGCCGCTGTCCCAATAGTCTTTGGCGATTTGGCGCAATTCGTCGGGAGAAGCGTCGATGCCGGTCAGGTGTGGCGCGGCTTCCAAGCCGGTTTCTTGTTGGATGCGTTTGACGATGCTGTGTGTACGGTCGCGTTCGCCGGAGTTTGCGCCGTAAGTGACGGATACGAACTTGGGATGCAGGGTTTGCAGGCGATGGATGGAGTCCCACAGCATGGTTTCCATTTGTTCGTTTTTCGGTGGGAAAAATTCGAACGAAACGTTGATGTCGCCTTTCAAATCGGAAAGGCTGTTGTTTAACGCATTGATTTCTTTTGCGTAACTCATTTGCTGTGTACCTCGGTTGTCTTTTTTAAACGTTTTCAGGTTAGTATGATAAATTTGCCTTGTGTATGAGTCAAATTCAAAATTTTCAGAAAGTTTATGAATTATTTTAATGTAGATGCCGTTGACTCTGTTCCTATTCATAGGAGGATAGGCTGGGGGGAGAATACCTATTCACAGATGTGGGAATGTTTTGAAATTAAATGAATTTCAATGGTTGGTATTTCACTTGAACAGCGGCATCGACAGGATATTTCGCATTTGAATTTGCACGAAGCCCATTAAAACGTCGTCTGAAAATTTTTCAGACGACGTCTTTGTCTTTGGCTTGCAAACGATGCAGCCTCACTCAGCCTCTTCAATCCATGCCTGTTGCACGGCTTCGAGGATGCGTTCGCCGCAGCGTGCGGGATCGTCGTCGAAGTCGGGCAACGCCATAATCAGGTCGCGCAACTGGGTGAAGCGAACGGTTTTCGGGTCGATGCTGTCGCCGTGCAGGTCGTAGAGTTCTTCGGCGATGCGTTGGGTGTCTGTCCATTTCATGATGTCGTTCCTTTTGGATTGTCCGAATTTTTGATTCGGGTTCAGTGGTACGGGTATTTTAATGCTTCTATAAACCGAGCGTCAGCCTTTTGTTTAGCTGTTTTACGCAATGGTAAGGCATATAGGGCAACGGGCGGTTTGGGTAAGCGCTTGTCTGCAATGCCAAATGCTTCCGAAATCGCACATGGTATTTTCCCATGTAATATTTTCATTTCAGACGCTTAAAACATTTTGCTGACTTTCACTTAGAAAAATTTACATTTTGTCATGCAACCAAATCATATGGAATGGTTCTTAAAGTAATCCATTACAGTATGAATAAGAGGAAATTGATGAATAACACACTCAATGCCAAATTATCCAAACTTATTTACGCGCTCGCTTCCGACGACCCCAATTATCTTGCCAAAGCGGGCATGTTCGACCGCCTGCTGCTGCTCATCCGCGAGCTTTACCAAATGCTGGACGATAGCGAGGGGTTGAATCGGCTCTCGCTGCGCCTCCGATATGGCAAGCGTTACGGCATGATTGCTTTGGATGCCGCCGCGCCTGGCGAAGACGCGGGCGCTTTGCGCTTGAAACGCTGGATGGTGTATTCGCGCATAGCGGAACGCATCGTCGGCTGCGGCAACGATTTATCTGTCGCGCTTGACGATATGGTGGTGGAAAATGAAGAAGCAAAACAGTGTTATATGGATGCCGCAAACGAAATCATCAAACGCTTCGGCTTGGCTGGCTATGTACCCGAGCCGCCGAAATCCGTGACAGCCGAACAAAACGAGCCTGCACCGAAACCCGAGCCTAAGAGCATCATTACCCGTCGCGGCAGCAGTCTCAGTATGCTCAACGCCAAAGGCAGAGTGGAAAGCTATCCTGTCGCTCAAACCACTGCTTCAATGAAAGTATCTCGCTTAAGGTTTATCGTTCCCCGTTCCAAATAATGGTTTGATGGCGGTTTGACGGAAGGTCGTCTGAAAACAGTCGGTGAGGCAGTTTTCAGACGACCTCTTTGCATCAATGATCTTCGCGCGCGTGGTTGATGGTGTATTTGGGGATTTCGACCACCAAATCTTCGTCGGCGACCACTGCCTGACAGCTCAGGCGCGAGTCGGCTTCCAAGCCCCATGCCTGGTCGAGCAGGTCTTCTTCCAATTCGGTCGGCTCTTCCAAGCTGTCGAAACCTTTGCGGATGATGACGTGGCAGGTGGTGCAGGCGCAGGATTTTTCGCAGGCGTGATCGACTTCGATGTCGTGGTCGAGCAGCACGTCAAGGACGGTTTTGCCTTCGGGCGCGTCTTCAATGACTGCGCCTTCGGGACATAATACGGCGTGTGGGAGTACGGTGATTTTGGGCATTTTTATTGTCTCTTGTAATGAGTGGGTAGGGTTTGTCAGTCGTTTTCAGACGACCTTTTGTATGAAGGGGTCGTCTGAAACCATTTATAACATGATACCTTTGCTTTTTAAATTTTCCAGACATTCGTCCAGATACGCATCATCGTGTTCGGGATAAATCGGCGAATCGGCAGCTTGGATATCGTGTGCGGGATAAGGGGCAACCGCTTTGCCGCGGTACAACGGGTCTTTCCACAGCGGGTCGGGTTTGTAGCCGCGTTTTTCCATTTCTTCCATAATCAGCGCGTGATATAGATATAGCTTGTCAGGCGAATGGGTGAAAACGTAATTCACCGTCGCGTGCGGTCTGCCCCAGCCTGCTCCGCGAAGTGCGGCGCATTCGCGGTGTTGCCCTAAAAGCTGGGCGCGGGGGAGCAGGGGGATGAGGGTTTGGTGCCAGAGTCTCATAGGAGAAATCGTTTCAGATTGGATATTAGATTTTCAGACGACCTTTGTGTCTTTCGGGGTCGTCTGAAACTGTTTAGGCATCAAATATTATCGACACTTTGTCCCGTCAGCGCACGTTGGATATTGCGGTTCATGCGTTTGGCGGCGAAGTTGTCGGTGCTGCGGCTGAGTTTGGCAACGGCAGCGCGGATGTCTTCGGCGTTGCCGTCTTTCAGACGCCCTTGCAAGTCGGCGATGTCTTGCTGGATTTGTGCAAGCTCTTCGGCATCCAGCAAATCGCTATCCAACTCAAGAGCGGCGTTGACGGCGTCGGTCAGGCTTTCGGCTTCGACCACGGCTTCGGCGCGGGCGCGTGCCGCCATGTCTTCGGCGGCGTTGCTCATGCTGTCTTTGAGCATTTGGGTGATGGTGTCGTCGTCCAAGCCGTAGGAAGGTTTGACTTCGATTTGCGCCTGTACGCCGGTGCTTTGTTCTTGGGCGGAAACGGACAGCAAGCCGTCGGCGTCCACTTGGAAGGTAATGCGGATACGCGCCGCGCCTGCTGCCATGGGCGGAATGCCGCGCAGGGTGAATTTGGCAAGGCTGCGGCAGTCGGAAACGAGTTCTCGCTCGCCTTGTACGACGTGTATCGTCATGGCGGTTTGACCGTCTTTGAAGGTGGTGAAATCCTGCGCGCGCGCGGTGGGGATGGTGGAATTACGCGGGATGATTTTTTCGGCGAGTCCGCCGTAGGTTTCCAAACCGAGCGACAAGGGGGTAACGTCCAGCAGCAGCCATTCGCCGTCGGTTTTGTTGCCGGCAAGGACGTTCGCCTGTATGGCGGCGCCGAGCGCGACAACTTCGTCGGGGTTGAGGTTGTTCAGCGGGGTTTGTCCGAAGAAGGTGGCGACCGCTTGTTGGACGTGCAGCATACGTGTTGAGCCGCCGACCATAATCACGCCTTTGATGTCGGCTTTCGTCACGCCTGCGTCTTTCAGGGCTTGTTTAACCGGCTCTATGGTTTTTTGCACCAAGTTTTGCGTCAGGTGGTGAAACTCTTGGCGGGTAATGACGGTATGGATTTTGCGGCCGTCTGAAAGCATGGCTTCGACGATGGCTTCGGTTTGGTTGGTCAGTTGTTCTTTGGCGGCGCGGACAAGGGAAAGCAGAAGTTGGCTGTCGCGCTCGTTGAGTTTGGAAAGGTCGTTTTGCTCAAGCAAGTGGCAGAACAGGCGGTGGTCGAAATCGTCGCCGCCCAATGCGCTGTTGCCGCCGGTGGCTTTGACTTCAAACAGCCCTTTGGTCAGTTGCAATACGGATACGTCGAACGTGCCTCCGCCCAAGTCGTAAACGACAAATGTGCCTTCTGAGGCGTTGTCCAGCCCGTAGGCAATCGCAGCGGCGGTCGGCTCGTTGAGCAGGCGCAAGACGTTCAAGCCCGCCAAACGCGCGGCATCTTTGGTGGCTTGGCGTTGTGCATCGTCGAAATAGGCGGGAACGGTAATGACGGCGCCAACCAAATCGCCGCCCAATGTTTCTTCGGCACGCGCTTTGAGGGCTTTGAGGATTTCAGACGACACTTCGATAGGCGTTTTGGCACCTTGGCGGGTGTTCAGCTCGACCACACGCTCGTTGGGCGTGAACCGGTAGGGCAGGTATTGCGCCTCATGCGCGAGGTCGGCCAGCGTGCGACCAATCAGGCGTTTGGCGGAACTGATGGTGTTCAGCGGGTCGGTTTTTTGGGCGGAAAGGGCGGTTTTGCCGACTTCGACGGCGTCGCCTTCGCCGTAGCGGACGACGGAGGGCAGGGGGGTGCGCCCGTCAGTATCGGTCAGACAAACCGGGCTGCCGCTGCGGACGGTAGCAACCAGGCTGTTGGTCGTCCCCAAGTCGATGCCGACGGCGAGACGGTGTTGATGCGGAGCGGCGGACATGCCGGGTTCGGAAATCTGCAAAAGAGCCATGATTGTGTGCCTTTTGATGCTGTATTTATTAGGATAGTTCGGTATTTTAACAGATTTCGGGCGGATAGTTGAGTGGTTTGGTAGGGAATTGCGATAATCGGATTCCTTTTATTTATAAAGGTCGTCTGAAATTTCCCTACTGCCCCAAATCCGATAAAATCTGATTTTACTATTATGATAATTTTTAGGACACGCCGTGCAAGGACTTGATTATTGTCGCCAGAAGGCAGAAGAAAGCCGCTCCAGTTTTTTGTCGGGCTTCCGTTTCCTGCCGCAGGAAAAGCGGGATGCGATAACGGTTTTGTATGCTTTTTGCCGCGAATTGGACGATGTGGTCGATGACTGTTCAGATCCGAATGTGGCGCAGGCAACATTAAACTGGTGGCGCGGCGATTTGGACAAGGTATTCGGCGACGTGATGCCGGAGCATCCGGTCAATCAGGCTTTGCGGCAGATAAAGGAAATGTTCAAGCTGCCGAAATATGAATTGGAAGCCTTAATCGACGGGATGCAGATGGATTTGGTTCAGGCGCGTTACGGTAGTTTTGAAGAGTTGAAACTGTATTGCCACCGCGTTGCGGGCGTAGTCGGCTGCCTGATTGCTCGAATTTTGGGATTTTCAGACGACCGAACGCTGGAATACGCCGATAAGATGGGGCTGGCGTTGCAACTGACGAACATTATCCGCGATGTCGGCGAGGATGCGAGAAACGGTCGGATTTACCTGCCGACAGAGGAAATGCAGCAGTTTGACGTACCTGCCAGCGTGATCATGCAATGTAAGCCGACGGATAACTTTGCCGAACTGATGCGTTTTCAAGTTTCACGTGCCCGCGAGACCTATCGCGAGGCGATGTCGCTGTTGCCCGCCGCCGATAAAAAATCCCAAAAAGTCGGTTTGGTGATGGCGGCGATTTATTACGCGCTATTGAATGAAATCGATCGCGACGGTGCGCAAAACGTTCTGACTTATAAAATTGCCATTCCTTCGCCACGCAAAAAGCGTATTGCCCTGAAAACCTGGTTATTCGGATTTAAGCCATGAATACTCCGCATCTTCGCCCGAAAATTGCCGTCGTCGGTGCAGGCTGGGCAGGTTTGTCTGCCGCAGTGTTGTTGGCGCGCCGTGCTGATGTTACCGTGTTTGAAGCCGGTCGGCAGGCTGGGGGTAGGGCGCGTACTTTGGCTGGAAACGCTGACGGATTCAGCTTTCTGGACAATGGACAGCATATTTTGCTCGGTGCGTATCACGGCGTATTAACGCTGATGGAACATATCGGCGTCAACCCTGAAGCCGCGTTCTGCCGTTTGCCCCTGCAATGGCATATGTATGAAGGTTTGCAGTTTCAAAGTACCAATCTTCCTTCGCCGCTGCATATTTTGACCGGCATATTGCGCGCGAAAAATATTTCGTTTTCTCTGAAAATCAGGTTGTTATCCGATATGGGGGCGTTGCAGCGTTACGCACGCGGCAAGCGCACTGATTTGGCTGTTGCCCAATGGCTGCGACGACGCAATGTCCCGCGCAGGCTGGTTGCAGAGTTTTGGCAGCCGCTGGTGTGGGGTGCGCTCAATACGCCGTTGGAACACGCGAGCCTGCGCATACTATGCAATGTGCTGTCCGATGGCGTGTGGGCAGACAAATCAGGCAGCGATTACCTTTTGCCCAAGCGCGATTTAGGCGCAATCATTGCCGAGCCTGCGTTGGCAAAACTCAAGCAGTTTGGTGCGGACATCCGTCTTGAAACCCGAGTAGGTCGTCTGAAAAACCTTCCTGACGGGCGCATTGTTGTGAATGATGAGGCTTTTGATGCCGTTATTGTTGCGACTGCGCCGTATCATGCCGCCCATCTCTTTCCTGAAGAAACGCCCGACTATATTCAGACGACCTATCAAAATCTCCGCTACCACTCGATTACTACTGTCTATCTTCGCTATGCCGTTCCCGTCCATCTGCCTACGCCGCTGACCGGACTTGCCGACGGTACGGCGCAATGGCTGGTGTATCGCGGCGCCCTCGGTTTGCCGACAAACGAAGTCGCTGCCGTTATCAGCGTTTCCGATCACGTCGGAGCATTCAAAAGCCAAGAATGGGCAGAGAAAGTCCATGCCGACGTGAAACGCATCTGCCCTTATTTGGACGAACCCGAAGCCGTCCGTGTTATCACCGAAAAACGCGCGACCACAGCCGGCACGCCTAATTTCGTCACTCCCGATTTTGCTTGGCTGCACCAGCGGAATATCTATCCCGCAGGCGACTACTTGCATCCGCGTTATCCGGCTACCTTGGAAGCGGCGGTACAGTCGGGTTTGACGGCGGCGGAAAGGTGTTTGGCTGATTTCGGATTAATATAAAGGTCGTCTGAAACTCGAATCCGAGTTTCAGACGACCTATTCCGATTGCCTTTACAAGACACTGCAAACCGTTAAAATACCGTAAATCCCTCAAACTTCACAATTAAGGAAGAATTATGCCGACATTGCAAAATAAAACGATTCTGGTAACCGGAGCATCGCAAGGCTTGGGCGAACAGGTGGCCAAAGCCTATGCCGAAGCGGGGGCGACCGTGATTTTGGTTGCACGCCATCAAAAAAAGCTGGAAAAAGTTTATGATGCGATTGTCGAAGCAGGCTGTCCCGAGCCGTTTGCCATTTGTTTCGATTTAATCGGCGCGGAAGAAAAAGAATTCGAACAATTTGCCGCAACCATCGGCGAAGCGATTCAGGGGAAACTCGACGGTATCGTCCATTGCGCCAGCTATTTTTATGCGCTCTCGCCTTTAGATTTCCAAACCGTCGCCGAATGGGTCAACCAATACCGTATCAACACCGTTGCACCGATGGGACTGACCCGTGCGCTGCTTCCGCTGCTGAAGCAGTCGCCCGATGCGTCCGTCATCTTCGTCGGCGAAAGCCACGGTGAAACCCCGAAAGCTTACTGGGGCGGTTTCGGTGCATCCAAAGCCGCATTGAATTATTTGTGTAAAGTGGCCGCCGACGAATGGGAACGTTTTGAAAACCTGCGTGCCAATGTTCTGGTCCCCGGTCCGATTAATTCGCCGCAACGCATCAAATCCCATCCCGGCGAATCGAAGAGCGAACGTAAAAACTACGAAGACGTATTGCCCCAGTTTGTTTGGTGGGCAAGTGAAGGGAGCAGGGGACGAAGCGGCGAAATCGTTTATCTTTGATTAGCTTCTACCGTAATTTGAAAGGTCGTCTGAAAAGGTTTCAGACGACCTTTTTATTGCTTCTTTGTTCGCTCATGAAGCCTTCCTCAACCTGCCTTAAGGTTTTATGCGGACTACGGCGTGCTTGCTGCACAAACTAATAAGGAGCAAAGATTGCAGTTGCAACGTGTGGTAGAGTATGGCAAAAATCGAAACATTACAGTCAAAATTACGGAGATCGAATAATGATTTTTAAACAGGATCAAAATTATTGGGCAGTTTTTTATGCTAATGAAGAAGCTCTGATTGTTCAAACATGTTCAGGCTTAGGGTTAACGGCAATAGACCACCTATATCCCCCCCATATCCTGCCATTAGATACCGACAATGAAACTTTAGGCACTACGGTCTTGCAAGCGTTGGCAAACAGCAGGACTTTCGTTTATGACAGTTCGGAAGACCAAGATTTTTTTGATACCGAAAAATTTCGGCAACGCTATGAGGATTGGGTTGCCAACCTATGCGGGAACTTGGGCTATAAAACCAGACGCGCCCTATTTAAAAACATGATGAGCGGGGATATTTGGCTGCACAACGGCTGCCTGAAAATCAGCCCGAGCCGCCATGTCAAGCTGGAAGCGTGGGATGCCATTGATGCAGACGATGTGATTTTATCATTGGATAACAGCCCTGAAGAAATCGGAGCAGGTTTAAGGTTGGCATTGAGCCGCTGCCGATAATATTTGACAAAAGGCCGTCTGAGAGCCGGAAACTTTTTTCAGACGATCTTTTTTATCACACTCAAAGCCCGCGTGCGTACCGCACACACCTTACCTGCACAGGTTTAATGCAGGCTACGGCTTGCTGAAGATAAAGTTATTAAGGAATTTGGCAAATATGGAAAAGATTGAGAAATTTAAATCTGAATTATTGGATAACATCTTTGGGTACATCCAGTGTATATCCATTTTTGTCTATAAGAGAAATATATATTATTTGATTGATTATAAGGAAAATTTTGAGTTGAATGCAAAAATATCTTTTGATATTTATTTAAAAGAGGGAGTTATAACTAAAGAGCAATATGATTGTGATTATAAAAACTACCGAAATGGTATCTGGCAATTAACTAAGGACAATTTCGAAAGCTATCTTCAATCAGATTCAGTCGTCGTACTGGAAAAAGACGAATTGAAGGCACTGATGTTACAGGGATTTACTTCTGATGAAGCGGTAAGGTTATATTCCGTTGTCGAAAATAAGTTGTCGTACAATGAACCTATCTCAGATTCCAGCAAACAAAGTGATTTCTTAAAAATCAATCAGATTTCTTCGAGACTGCCGTTGTTCTATATTAATTTTGATACGGAAGTTTACCTTCATATGGATTGGGACAGATGCCATGAAGATTATGTCTATGATGGTTGGTTTTCTAAGGCGATGGACTTTGGGTATTTGATACCGGACGAATTTTGTTATTGGAAAATCGAAGGACGGGATTATTGGAAATTTCGGCAATTATAAAAATAAATAAATGATACAAGTCGTAGTCTGCCCAAAACTGAAGGTGGGGGCTGAGGCACGCACGAGGTTCAACAAGTGATATTTCGCATCATTTGATAATAGGTCGTCTGAAAGTTGGAAAATCGTTTCAGCAGGCGTAGGTCGGATTCTCGAATCCGACAGCTTCATGGGGGAGATTTGATCGGATACAAGTATCCGACAGCTTTATGCGGAAGGTTTTGTCGGATACAAGTATCCGACC
>NZ_AEPF01000037.1 GCF_000193735.1 Neisseria sicca 4320 | reverse complement strand
GTTAATCCACTATATTATTGTAACTTTCACGGATATCAACAACCATGCCTTTCATCCCTCTCCCTCTTTCAGTTTGTCCGGAAAATGTGGATGACCTTATCCGCAGTCTGCACATGTTTGCACCTGTATTGCAAGTGTTGCCCAGTACAGTGTTTTTTGTAAAAAACACGAAAGCAGAGTATGTCTATGCCAACGATACCCTACTGCATCGTTTGCAATTACCCGATATGGCGGCTTTGATCGGAAAAACATCTGAAAACTTGTTTCAGTCTGAATGGGGACAGAGTTATACGCAACAGGACAAGGAAGTGCTGAGTAATGGAAAAATCATCAGCAACAGGCTGGAGCTGCATACGTATGCTTCCGGCGAACTGGGCTGGTGTATCACGCATAAAATGCCGGTGCGCAATCCTTTGGGAGAAATTATTGCCATGCTCGGCGTGTCTGTCGATGTGGAAACCAATGACAGCAATCGTCCCGAGTTGAATAAAAAAATCGCGCTGCTTGAAAAATACATCGCCGGCCATTTCGACCAAAGCATCAAGATGAAAGACCTGGAAGCCGTTTCGCGCCTTTCTACCGCCCAAATCGAGCGTTATTTCAAAAAGATTTTTCACATCACACCTTCGCAATACATCCAAAAAGTGCGCATCGAAGCGGCGATGGCAATGCTGGAAACGGGCTTGTCGGTAACGGAAATTTCCGCCCGTTGCGGCTATTCCGATCACAGTGCATTCACTCGGCAGTTTAAGGCTTTGGTGGGCTTGGCGCCGTCTGAATTTAAGAAATCAAGATAACGGCGAAGTGTAGAAATGCCTGTCTGAAAATAGTGTTTCAGACAGGCATTTCTGTTTTGGCTTTGCTTGAGTATGCACATTTCTGCACAAAAAACGGGAAATTCATCAAGACGACGACCGCAGCGGTTTTGTAAGGTTAACGGAAGTTTATTTAGCGATAGGATTTTGCTATGCCGCATACCGAATATACTTTTTCCGTGATTGATTCCCACACTGGCGGCGAGCCAACCCGTGTAGTGTATGGCGGATTCCCCGAGCTTTCCGGCAACAGCCTGCAAGAGCAGTGCGCCGATTTTGCCAATCGTTTCGACCATTTGCGCCGCGCGTTGATTTTGGAGCCGCGCGGTTCGGAAGTTTTGGTGGGAGCGTTGTTGTGTAAGCCGCAAGACCCTGCTTCTGCCGCCGGCGTGATTTTCTTCAACAACAGCGGTTATTTAGGCATGTGCGGCCACGGCACCATCGGTTTGATTAAAACACTTCAACATCTTAAACGTATTGATGTCGGCACGCACACCATCGAGACGCCGGTAGGTAATGTACGCTGCACGCTGCATGAAGACGGCTCGGTGAGCGTGCGCAACGTGCCTTCTTACCGCTACCGTAAAGATGTGTCGCTTGACGTTGAGGGCATCGGCAGCATCACCGGCGATATTGCTTGGGGCGGCAACTGGTTCTTCTTGGTGAACAACCACGGCTGCACCATCGCGCCCGACAATCTGGGGCAGCTGACCGATGTTTCCTGGCGCATCCGTACCGCGTTGAATGAACAGGGCATCAAAGGCAAAGACGGGCAGGAAATCGACCACATCGAGCTTTTCTGCAAAACCGATACGGCAGACAGCCGCAGCTTCGTGCTTTGCCCGGGCAAAGCCTACGACCGCTCGCCTTGCGGCACAGGCACCAGTGCGAAGATGGCCTGTTTGGCTGCGGACGGCGTGTGGCCACCTGAAAAAGAGTGGGTGCAGGAAAGCGTAATCGGCAGCCGCTTTGCTGCTTCTTATGAAACACTTTCGGACGACCTGCATTCGGAGCGTCTGATCATACCGACCATCAAAGGAGAAGCGCACATTCATGCGGCATCAGAGATTTTTGTAAACGCGGATGATCCGTTCCGCTACGGAATCGAAACATCATGAGCGGCCAAGTTTTTTCTGCGACCGTGATCGGCGGCGGCATCGTCGGCTTGAGTATCGCACTGGAATTGCAGCGCTGTGGCGAAAGCGTACTGTTGTTGGAACGCGATACTGTTTGCGGCGGCACGTCTTACGGCAATGCCGGACATATCGCCACCGAGCAGGTATTCCCGATTGCATCACCCGAGGTGCTCAAGCAGCTGCCGAAAATGTTGCTCGACCCGCTCGGCCCGTTGAGACTGGACTGGAAATACCTGCCGAAAATCACACCGTGGTTGTTCAACCTGCTGCGCAATCTCACACCCGAACGTTTCCAACGCAGCCACCGCGCACTAATGGCGATCAATAGCCGTGCTTTGGCTGCGTGGAGGGAGTTTGCACAGGAATGGGGGGTGGAACAACACATCCGTATTGACGGCTCGCTGCTGGTTTGTGAAACCAAAAGTGGGCAGGTGGCGTTGCAAAAGCACGGCAGGGCGTTAAATGAATTGGGCGTAGTCAACGAATGGCTCGACCAATCCAGCCTACACGAGCGCGAACCGGTTCTTGCCGATACGCAACTCGGCGCGCTGTTTTACCCCGATACCGGCCATGTGGTTGATTTGGCGGGCATGGCGGCGGATTTGCAGCACGCTTTCGTGCAGGCGGGCGGCACGATAAGTGAACATACCGACGTTTCCGACATCCAATTATTTTCAGACGACCTGTTCCGCATCAGCAGCGGCGGAAAAGCGTTTGAAGCCAAGCGCGTAGTGATTGCTGCGGGAGCGTTTTCCAAGCCGTGGTTGAAAAAGCTGTGCGGCAGCGACATTCCGCTTGATACGGAACGCGGTTACCACCTGATGCTGCCTCAGAGCCAAAATATTTTGAACGTGCCTGTAAGCAGCTTCGAGCGCAAATTCATCATGACGCCCATGAACGCAGGCTTGCGCCTGGCCGGTACGGTGGAGTTTGCCGGGCTGGATGCACCGCCGAATATGGAACGGGCGGAGCAGCTCTTTCGCTTGGCAGAACCTATGCTCAAAGGTCGTCTGAACCGGCAAGACGCCGTGCCGTGGATGGGGTTCCGCCCTTCGATTGCCGATTCTTTACCGGTAATCGACCGCAAAGAAAACATTTTGCTGGCGTTCGGGCACCAGCATTTGGGACTGACCCAAGCGCCGTTGACCGCAAAACTGGTGAAAGCCCTGTATTTCGGCGAACAGCCTGCAATCGATTTAAGTCCTTACCGTTTTAACCGTTTCTGAAGCGAACAAACCAAATCTGCATTTTTTTTGCAACAACGTTTTAATCAAACCAAATCACGATTAATTTCAAGAGGAGAAACATATGAATATCGAAGGTATTTTAGTTCCCATCGTTACCCCGTTTACCGCCGACAATCAAGTGGACACCGCGTTGCTTGCCGAGTTGGTGGACGCGTTTATTGCTAAAGGCGTGCGCGGCATCGTAGCCTGCGGTACCACAGGCGAGTATTACGCCTTGTCGGAAGCCGAGCGCGAAACCGTATTGAACACCATCGTAAAGGCCGCTGCCGGCCGCTGTACGCTGATTGCAGGTGTCAGCGATATGTCGAGCGAAGTGGCTGCGCAACGCGCCATCCGCGCTAAAGAATTAGGCTACGACGGCCTGATGCTGTCGGCACCGCCATACAGCCTGCCGTCGCAACAAGGCATCATCGAACATTTTGAATATGTGGCGTCTAAAACCGACTTACCGATTATCCTCTACAACTTCCCTGCGCGCATCGGTGTAGAACTCGAATTCGATACCGTAGCGCATTTGGCGAAGCATCCCAACATCGTCGGAATCAAAGAAAGCACCGGCAATTTCTCCAATGCGCTGCGTATGATTCAGGCGAAATTCGATAATTTCCAAGTGGTGTGCGGCTGCGACGACCAACCTTTGGATTTCTTCTTCTGGGGCGTAAAAAGCTGGATTGCCGGTGCGGCTAACGTTTTCCCCGGTGAGCAGGTTGCCCTGTTTAACGCAGCCCAAGCCCAAGATTGGGACAAAGCACGCCAGATTCTGACCGACCTCTATCCCGCCCTGCATTCGATGGAATCGGGCGACTACAACCAAAAAGCCAAAATCGGCTGCTTAAACGGCACCAAGCCCGCCGGCAAAGTGCGCCTGCCGCTGCATAACCTGACCGCGCAGGAAGCCGCTGAATTTACGGCTTTGTTGAAATGAAGGAGCCGCAGTATGAAAACCGTTGAACAAATCTTCGATGCCGCCAAAGCAGGCAGCCTGTGGGCAGGACATTTGATTCCTAACCATGCCGATTCAGGCAGAAAGCTGGAAAACCGTACACCCATCGATAATTCCCTCATCGGCTACATCGCCGACGGGAGCGAACAGGATATAGATGCCGCCGTACGCGCCGCGCGTTCTGCGTTTTCAGACGACCTTTGGGCAGGCAAAAGCCCATCTGAAAAACGTGCCGTACTGCTGCGTTGGGCGCAGTTGATTGAAGAACACGCCGAAGAGCTGGCAGCGTTGGACTGTATCGACGCGGGCAAGCCCATCAGCGAGTGTATCAACACCGATATGCCCGCCACCATTGAGACCTTTTATTTCTACGCAGAATATGTAGATAAAGCCTTCGGCCGCGTCGCCCCCACCGGCAACGACGCGCTGGGTTTGATTGTGCATGAGCCGGTCGGCGTGGTCGGCGTAGTGTTGCCGTGGAACTTCCCCGCACAGATGTTTGCATGGAAAGTGGCACCTGCTTTGGCGGCTGGCAATTCGGTGATTGTGAAACCTGCCGAACTGACTTCGCTGAGCGCCTACCGCATGGTGCAGCTGGCGCATGAGGCGGGCGTGCCTGAAGCGGCGCTGACGCTGGTGTGCGGCTTGGGTGAAACGGTCGGCAAAGCTTTGGGCATGCATCAAGATGTGGACATGGTGGCCTTTACCGGCTCTACCGAAGTCGGCCGCTATTTCTTGGAATATTCGGCGCAAAGCAACCTGAAAGAAATCGTGTTGGAATGTGGCGGTAAAAGCCCGCAAATCGTGTTTGCCGATGCGGATATAGACAAAGCGATACCGTCGATTTTAGCCGCCGCGTTTTGGAATATGGGCGAAAACTGCAGCTGCGGTTCGCGCCTGATTGTGGAAGCAAGCATCAAAGATGCCCTGCTGGCCAAACTTTCAGACGACCTCAAGCAGGGTTGGAAAGTTGGCGATCCACGCCTGCCTGAAACCAACCTCGGTCCGATGGTGGAAGAAGCTCATTTTGATAAGGTGTGCCGTTATTTCGATACCGCCCTGAAAGAAGGAGGCAAACTGATCACCGGCGGCAAAACCGGCGAAGGCTGGTATTTTGAGCCGGCGATTATCGACGGTGTAACTGCGGATATGACTGTGTTTAAAGAAGAAATATTCGGACCGGTGCTGGCGGTAACCACATTCGGCAGCGAAGAAGAAGCCGTCCGTTTGGCGAACCAATCGGATTACGGGCTGGCCGCTTCGTTCTACACATCCAATGTAAGCCGCGCCCACCGTGTTGCCCGCAAAATTCAGGTAGGTACGGTATCGGTAAACGGTTTTTCGGAAGGCAGTATTGCCACGCCGTTCGGCGGCTACAAACAATCCGGCTTCGGCGGTCGCGACAAAGGAGTGGAAGCGTTTGAGCAATACACGCAGGCAAAAACCATTTGGTTTATGGAATAACACAAAATAAAGCTCAGGTCGTCTGAAACTGGCAGCTCTTATCAAGCCAAACCTTTTTTCAGACGACCTTAGATAACAACATATAGTGGATTAACAAAAATCAGGACAAGGCGACGAAGCTGCAGACAGTACAGATAGTACGGAACCGATTCACTTGGTGCTTCAGCACCTTAGAGAATCGTTCTCTTTGAGCTAAGGCAAGTCAACGCCGTACTGGTTTAAAGTTAATCCACTCTAAAACCGTAAAGGAGAAGAGATGGAAAAGATCGTCAGTACGCTGGTGGATTATATCTGGGGCAACGGCTTGGTTTACCTGGCTTTAGCCGTCGGTCTGTATTTCACCGTTATTACTAAAGGAGTGCAATTCCGCTATTTGCCCGAAATGATCCGCCTGCTGAAAGAAAAGCAGGAATCAGGTGCGGGGATTTCTTCGTTTCAGGCATTCTGTATGTCGCTTTCGGGGCGTATCGGTGTCGGCAATATCGCCGGCGTAGCGACCGCCATTGCCGCGGGCGGTCCCGGCTCTGTATTTTGGATGATTGTAATGGCGCTATTGGGCGGCGCCAGCGCGTTTGTAGAATCGACTTTGGCTCAGATTTATAAAGTCAAAGTCGGTAATGAATATCGCGGCGGCTCTCCTTACTACATCGAGCGCGGCTTAAAACTGAAAGCCTTTGCCGTGCTGGTAGCCGTGGTAATTTTCCTGAGCTACGGCGTGTTGGTGCCGGGCATTCAGGCCAATACCATTGCCACCTCGTTTGAAAACGCCTTCGGCCTGTCTGCCTGGGTTAGCGGCACGGCGGTTTCCGCAATGTTGGCATTTTTAGTTTTCGGCGGCACCAAACGCATCGCCCGCGCCGCCGACAGTATCATTCCGCTGATGGCTGTGGGTTATGTCGGTCTGATGTTGATTGTATTGGTAAACCACGCCTCGAAAATTCCCGAAACTTTAAACCTGATTATAGGTAGCGCATTTGGCACAGACGCGGTATTTGGCGGAATTGTAGGCAGCGCGATTTCCTGGGGTGTACGACGTGCCGTGTTCTCTAATGTAGCCGGTGCGGGCGAAGCGACGTTCAGCTCGGCTGCCGCTGAAGTAAGCCATCCCGTGAAACAAGGTTTGGTGCAAGGCTTTTCGGTGTATATCGATACCGTGATTGTCTGTACCTCGACTGCTATCATGATTCTGATTACCGGTATGTATAACGTGCATCCGAACGGCATGGAAACGCCGCTTGTGGAAAATATTCCCGGCGTGGAAGCCGGCTCTGCTTACACGCAGGCTGCGTTGGGTACTGTGTTCGGCGATTTCGGCGGCGCATTTGTGGCGGTCGGTATCTTCTTCTTCGCTTTCACCTGCCTGCTGGCTTATTACTACATCGCCGAAACTGCGCTGCTTTATCTCGACCAAAAGCTGAAATACCCGATACTCAGTATGATTCTGCGGGTGGTGTTTTTAGCGGTGGTGTTTATCGGTAGCGTGCAGTCTGCCAGCCTGATGTGGGGCTTGGGCGATATCGGCTTCGGCAGTATGTGTTATCTCAACCTGATTGCTATCGTATTTCTCAGCAAACCCGCCTTACGTGCGCTGCATGATTACGACCGCCAGAAAAAAGCCGGCCTTGATCCGGTGTTCGACCCGCGTGTAGCAGGGATTGAGAATGCCGAATTCTGGGTAGAACATATGCAACAACATGATAAGCACTAAGTTTGCTCCGTTACGATAGATGAGCAAAGTAGCTGGAAGATCTGGATTTTAAGTGCAACATCTAATTTAATTGAGCAAACCCGTTTAAGAAGTACCTCATTTGGTGCCGGACAACACAACGTTTATGTGGCTGTGTTGTTCGGCACTACTGTATATGGTGTACCAGGACATGTCTAAATTTGCCTGAAATCCTTCCCTTTCAAAAAATACTGTCAAAGCGGCTCATTGGTATTTTCATTTGATTCCTGCTCCCACTAATGTGCACTAGACTTTCTGCTTGGAAAATTTTTGCACTTCAAATCCAAATGTGGAACCCTGCGTTCAGTCGGACAACTGCCGCTTCAAAAACCAATCTCCGAACGGCCAGTCCACGCTGTCGAGCAGGTTTTTGGTAATCAGCCCAAGCTCGGTATCGCCTTCGATTTGCAGTTTGCGGTTAAAAAACAAAGTATAGTGGATTAACTTTAAACCAGTACGGCGTTATCTCGCCTTGGCTCAAAGAGAACGATTCTCTAAGGTGCTGAAGTACCAAGTGAATCGGTTCCGTACTATCTGTACTGTCTACGGCTTCGTCGCCTTGTCCTGATTTTTGTTAATCCACTATATCAGGGTCTTCCTCGCGCATCATCATGCGCATGAAGCCGATGCCGTTGGCGGCAAGGCGCAAATCGGGAGTACCCCGGTCAGGGCTTTGGATATACCGGCGCACAGTGTATGGCGTAGCCTATGCACGCGGTTGGAAGGGGCAGGCGACGGTTTGCTGAAAGTACAGGCTGCTTTTGATAGAGAGGTCGTCTGAAAATTATTTCTCGGGCAGATTTGAGATTACGGGCAATATAAAGTTTTGTTGGGTTATGACCCAAGCTACGCTTGCTACTTCCAAAATGCGGTGGTGTGGCGCAAGGTGCAGCCGTTGCACGATTTGTTGCGGCGAAAGCGCCCAGTTGCGCAAAGGAATCAGCAGCGTGAATGCAAGCTGATGCGGGAAGATTTTGCCTTTTTGCGTAAGTCCCTGCCAAATGCTTTTGAGTGTTTTAAACATAAGGATTCCTTTGGGTAATGTTGTTTTGCATTGTGCCTACACAATATACAGTATAAAAATAGTGCGCGTTTTTTCCAATCATCACAAAAAGCAGCCTGCACTTTGATTTTTAAAAATGCAGGCTGCTTTCGATAGACAGGGGTCGTCTGAAAATTATTTTTCAGACGACCTTTGATATTCAGTTCCGTTGGGTACATGACTCAAACTACGTTTGCTTGCCATTAAATGAACACATCGCCTTACGCCAAAAAACCATCACAATTACCGCAGCGATGATGATAATTCCGTATGGAATCATACCGTTGCCGTTTTCATATACCGCCCGGCCGCCCGGAAAGCCCGTCCGCGCGGTATTGGCAACCGTGTGGCACGCAATCAATACAAATACCGAGCCGCCGCTGCCGTTATACAGCCATACATAAATAATCCTCACAGCAACCGTCCCTACCAGCCCCCATGCGATCAGTTCGGCAGACTGCCCCACGGCAATCATGGACGGCAAATGCCATAATGCCCACGGTACCCCGATAATCAGCGCCGTAACAAGCGGGGTAAAACGCCGTTGCAGACTTTCCGTGGCGTAGGCGGCATAGCCCAATTCCTCAGCAACTGCTGCGATAAAGAACATGACGAACGCACCGGCAAGCGGCGCAAACGATACGGATAAGGCAGGTATGGTTTGTCCTGTTTGGCGTATCGCGACATAAGTCAGCAGATAAAGCAGAGGGAAAATCAGTATTGCCGTCCAAAAATAGGCAGAATGCTTTATCCGCCCGTAATCAAACACACGTCCAAACAGTCCGCGCACCGCCGCCATGCCGCCCTCGCGGTAACGCAGCAACGCGGCGGCAATCGTCGGAGTGAGCGCCGCGCCGATGTCTGTCAGCGGCAGATTATCAGGCAGAGGACTGTGTTTGAGAAACAAAGACAGCAGCCAAAACGGCGCGCTCAAAGCGTACACCAGCAGAAAGTATTGCCACGGATGCGAATAACCGGCTGTCGGTTTTTCTGAAGAGAGGTTCTGCATGTTATTCCTGTTCGTTCAGTAAATAAGTGGGCGGGTGCAGGCTACGGATTGCTGGATGACGTACAGTATAAAAATATTGCGCGGTTTTTCCAATCATCGTGAAAAGCAACCTGCACTTCGATTTTTGAAAGTGCAGGCTGCTTTTGATAGAGAGGTCGTCTGAAAATTATTTCTCAGACGACCTTTGATATTACAGGTGATATTAGGATTTCGTTGGGTCATGACTCAAGCTACGCTTGCTGCCGACTGTATTACGGCATGGTTGGGAATCATTCGGTAACAACAAAAACCGCGTGCGTACGTACTGCACACACCCTACACTTCAATCTTAAGGTTTGCGTCGCCCGCAGT
>NZ_AEPF01000038.1 GCF_000193735.1 Neisseria sicca 4320 | reverse complement strand
AACTTGTTTGATGCTAACTTACACAAAGCTAACTTGACAGGGGCTAAGTTAAAAGGTGCAGATTTAAGGAAAGCTAATTTTCAAAATGCTTGTTTGGTAGAAGCCGACTTACAAAATGCTAATTTGTCATTCGCAAATTTAAAAGAATGCGATTTAAAATGGGAACAATTAAAGTATAACGAGAAGTTATTCTCTGCTAGCATAACAATATTGGATTTTGTTAAGAGCGTTTATCCTGATTGGAAAGACGAAAATGATTCTAAATGGGATGAACTGAAAGAGAATGAGCAAACGAAAGCAATGCAAAAATTTTGTGATGAAACTGGGATGCTGATTTTTGATAAAAGTGGGACACAAATAATGCCTCCCCCTTAGGAAAGTAAAACTTGACTTCAATCGTAACTTATCCCTCAAAGGTCGTCTGAAACCGTAAACTTAGTTTCAGACGACCTTTTCGCATAATAAGACCACGCCAAACACCCCTCCGCCGTCATTCCCGCGCAGGCGGGAATCCATTGCAAATTCTAAGAAACTGATGTTTGAAAAACAGTTGCCGAGAGTTAAAAGTAGATTCCCGCCTGCGCGGGAATGACGGTATTTGGGCAGAAATCTATGCCGCGACGTGCAGCCTGCTCCCTCTCCCGTCCGGCGGGAGAGGGCTGGGGAGAGGGGGCTCTGTGGGCTGCGCGAATTTGATTTCCCCTCAAGCTGCAAAGCCACCCCCATCCTAGCCTTCCCCCG
>NZ_AEPF01000039.1 GCF_000193735.1 Neisseria sicca 4320 | reverse complement strand
CCAAAATTGGGGTTTTAGACGACCTTTTTAAATTCCAGATTGTATTGGCGTGTACGGATTGGACGTTTGGTTTTTTATTATTCAAACTACCAAAACGCTTATTCAATATGTCGTCTGACACCCAAAGTCAGCCTGTCTAAACCGGCCAAATCCTGTCGGGTTTTAATCTCTGTAAAACCATTTTCCGACAAAATCTGCCGTACTGCCCCGCCTTGGTTATATCCATGTTCCAACAGCAACCACCCGCCCTCTTTCAAAAATTCAGGCGCACGCTGTGCCAGCTCCCGAATACAGGTCAAGCCGTCGGCAAAATCGGTCAATGCCGTTTGAGGCTCAAAACGCAAATCTCCTTGGTTCAAATGGCTGTCATCTGCCTCAATATAAGGAGGGTTGGAAACAATAACATCAAAACAATATTTGTCTTCAGACGACGTTTTATCTGTATCGAACCATGATCCTGATGCAAACTCAACTGCTGCACCCAAATTTTCTGCGTTTCGACGGGCAACAACCAAAGCCTGCCTGCTAATATCAGACGCGCGTACTTCTACATCCTTCCGTTCCAATGCCACCGTAACAGCAACCGCCCCGCTACCGGTACCCAAATCCCAAACCCGTCCGTTTTTCGGGAGATATTCGATAACCGCTTCAACCAAATGCTCGGTTTCCGGACGGGGAATCAAAACATCAGGGCAGACTTCAAACCAACGACCATAAAACTCTCGGCCACCCATGATATAAGCCATTGGCTCACCGTTCAGACGACGCTCCGCCAAACTATCCAGCCGAGCGAAAACATCCGCAGGAATCGCTTCTGCTCCCTGCGTTATTAATTGAACACGGCTGTAACCTCCTCCCTTTTGCAAAAGCATACGTGCCTCTATGCGCGGTAGCGGAGACTGCCGTATCCAGTCATCTAATGTCATCACTCTTTTTTCATTCATTTCCATCTCATCATCCATCAACTCTGCCTGCTAAAAACAAACATAAAATACTTCCAAGATTTCCTTGAATTTACCAACATTTAATTTTACAAGTAGCTTTTTTTGTTCACCAAGCAACAGGATTAAGACGGGAAACATAACAATGCTGGAGGCTTTGTGAGGATTTCCCTATAGAAGATGTCGTTTGATGAAAAAACACAAAAACTATTTAAGGTCGTATCCCTTAATACCGCTTTAAAACTACTACACATTTATCCTATACCCTATATATTTTCTTGTATTTAATAAATGAACACATCTAATAAAAAGCAACCAGGTAAAAACAGTACAAGCATCATAATTAAACGCTAAACGTTCTTAAACCACCATTCTCCTTAAGTACGCAAGGATTAGGCTGAGACCTTTGCAATAACATAGGTTACTAAAATTTTATGCTCAATCTCATTTTCAAAATGCAAAACCTTTCTGATTTTTCCTACTTTTTGCTCAATATTAGGAAGGTTTTAGTCAATTGGAATTTTTTTAGCGCATTTTTATGCGTCAAATTTCGTTAACAGACTATTTTTGCAAAGGTCTCAGGCTGTGTATTCCTGATTGAGAAAGTTTTCTATAAATAAGGATGCGTCGTATTTAAAACATCATAAAAGCTGAGAGGTCGTCTGAAATATTTCAGACGACCTCTCGGTGAATAAGGCAAAAGCCTGAAATAATCAGGCTTTTATATTTGGCTCCCCGACCTGGGCTCGAACCAGGGACCTGCGGATTAACAGTCCGTCGCTCTACCGACTGAGCTATCGGGGAAAGATTTCGGATTATAGAGAAATAAGTAACTTATGTCAACACTATTTTAAAGAATACAATGGTGTAAGTTCCTAAAATACGGATAAATACTGGAATTTATAGAATTTCAGCAATATGCTTCGCGGCACGCTTGGCATCCAACAAAATCAAGCCCAGCTTACCGCTTTCTTTTGCCATCAAAGCCAAAACCGCGTTTTCTCCTGCCTGACTCAGCAAAATATAACCAGTCTTCCCTTTCACCATAACCTGATCAAGCTCACCGCAAGCCAACTCATGGACGGAGCGGTTACCCAATGCCAGCAATGTTGCTGACATTGCACCAACACGGTCTGCATTTAAATGCGACGGCAACATGGTTGCAATAGGCAAACCGTCAATAGAAATAACGGCTGAAGCAGTAATATCAGGAGAGGTATTATTCAAATCGCTCAATACAGAAATCAATAATTGTTGCATACATATTCCATTCTAAAATAATAATCGGTATATAGTGTGTTAACGGCTTCCATAGCGGTGGTATAAAACTTTGACCAAGGTTACAAATGCTTCCTTGTTCAAATCAGGCATACCGCCGATAACCAAAATCAACTTGGTATTACCGATATATAAAGGGAAGAAAGTCAACTCACTTTGTCCTGAAGGATCGCAAATACCCCATGCATTATTATTAATATGCAGATTATTACGGATTAATAGGCGATGGCTACTGTCCATCTTTGTTACTTCACTGGCCAAAAGCCCCAACTCTTCGGCAGCCTCGTGATGGAAATTCGCATTTGCAAAATACAATCCGTTCTCATCTGCCAGTAATGCCTTTCCTGAGCTTGAAAGTTGCTCCAATAAGTAAGGCAATTGCTCGTCAGTAAGATGTATATCCTCATTACTGGCATTTTCATCACCATACAGAAACTCAAGGCGTTGTAGGCGGTACAGCAAATTCAAAGCGGTATTGATATCACTGGTATCTGCCCATGCCAAAATTTTCTCACTGCTGATAACCTCTGTAGGACTTGCCTTCAGCAAGCTATATAACAAAGTGCGGCTGGCACTGGGAGTATCGCTCGTCACCGCATAATATGCCCCTGCCGGTGTAACTTTAGGATATAAATTTGATTGTAAAGAAAGAGTCGATTCCATTTATTTTATACCTCTAAACCCGGGTCGATTGAGAACAACATTGCACTTACCAATTGTTTTACATCATCTTCTCTTCGAGCATCAATCTCAAATACCGGCACATTAAAATTATTTTGAGCCAAGTATTTCTGATAAACGTCAACGCTTGGCAGTGATCGAATATCCATCTTGGTAACACCGACAACCAGCGGGGCTTTTTTCAATAATTCACGAAAAGCCTCTAAGAAAAATTGCAAGTCTTTTAGTGGGTTAGTACGGGTATTATCTAAAAGCAGAACCAAACCCATACTACCTTGACTTAAAATTTCCCACATAAAATTAAAGCGTTCCTGACCTGGTGTACCATAAAGGTGGACTTTCACCTCTTCATCCAAATGAATAACTCCATAATCCATTGCTACAGTAGTATAACCTTTTCGCACCAATGTCATATCGGAAGCTGATGCGTCCGTTTGTACAGGAGGTTCATCCGACAAAGCTGAAATAGCTGTTGTTTTACCCACTCCGACCGGACCGGTAAAGATAATCTTATTTTCCTTCATTACATGTCCTTCTTATCGTTTTCCCAATAACTTACGCATCAATCGTTGCAGCAGTCCGCGTGGTTGTTCTTGCGACGGCCCTGCAATTTTCTCGGCATCTTTTACCATCTGACTATCAGGCACATTGCTATTTACATCAACTTGTTCGGAAACATTGGTCTGATTGTGTGCGTATTCAGTGTCCGTTGCCAAGAAACCGGTTACAGAAGTAGCTGCAAGATAATTCAATATATCGGGCATCTCCAACGGCATAACCTTATAGAGAATATTCAGATTAACCGATGTTTTAGTCAGAAAGGCGGACAGCCTCATAGATTCAGGTACAGGAGCCAGCCTGGTAAGATTGGGCCAACGTTTCAATGTAAAAATAGTTTGAGGCGTCATCGGATAAATCAGACGACCTTGCGCAGTCCAAATAGCCATCTGCCACAGACAAGACATAATGGTAACTTTGGCTTTTTCCTTCCATTGAGGATTGTCAGGTACTACTTTACATACCACAGAAAGATTGTCGTCTTTACAAAGGCTCTCCAAATCATGTGCATTAACAGTCAACAAAACACGCTGAATACTTGGGAAAACTATTAATACTGGCTTACTTTCATGTAAAACAGCAATATCCTGATGGCCTTGACTAGCGAATTTCAATGCTCCCAACAATCCTTTATTCGGGTTAAACCGTTTGATTGTTGCTTTTCGCCCTCCTTCAGCGTCACCATTACCCTCGGTATTTTGTTTTGCTGTCTCACTATCAGCAGGATTAAAAACATTGCCTCCTTGAGCTAAACTTCTCAATACAGGAAACAAGGTATCGAATTTGACCGGCTTAGGGAGATATGGCGTCTCCACGGAAGGTTCTTGTGAGCAAAACATCGCAACTGGAATATCGGAATATTCGATTTTCAACGTTTTCCAAGTCTCAATGCCGTCAGCCGTATCTGTATCTACCAGAACCAAATCCGGCTTTTCAACAGAATCCGTACCGATGATTTGATAATTCGTCGTATTGTGCATTTTGAAAGCCATACGGAATACAGCTTCCTGCTGCTCTTTCATATCACGAAGCATAACCCGTATGGTTTTAATTTTAGGTAAAAGATTGTCCATAGATGGTACTCTCTAAATGATTTTATTTTATTTTTTTGAATATTGATTTACGCGTTGAAGCAAGCGGCTCATAGCCAAAATAACTTCTTCCGGCAAACTGACAACCCGTTCACGCAAGATACGTAAGAACTGTTCCAAACGTGCCCAGTCTTCAACTCTTTCGTAAAGATCAAACAACATGACATATAACTGAGACTCTTGCGGATATTGCAGCACAGCCTGCTCCAAAGTATCAACAGCCAAATCCAACTGACCATACATCAATAGTGACTCGACTTCTTTTAGAGCCTCATCAGCGGGTGATGAATTCATGCTGATAACGGACGAGTCTTTTTGTACCAAATCTCGGTATTTCGCCTTCATTTGCAAAGAAGTGGGCTGCAAATAACCTCTGGCCAAACCAATTTCTTTTACACGATTTTCATTTGGTCCCTTTTCCAAATCATCAAAAAGCTCATGGTAACCAAGACTATATCCCCAGCCGAGCATCCGTTCTTTCACTTGGCGGCCATATTGGCCAAGTGAGTGATAAAGCTTCCATAAATGTTGCGCGAACTGACCAATTTCTTCATTTTGGTAGTCCAACTTCAAAGCATCAATAATTAAGCTGGCAGGTTTTGGAGAGGTTTGAATAGCACGGTTGTATTGTTGTACTGCCGTTTTATAATCAACCTTATCCTTCAAAATTTTCGCACCATGCTCAGGCTTAACAAATCCAATGACCGCACCCATTTCCTCGGGTGTGATGTCATTAAATTCTTTTTTTCCTAACACAATTAAAGAACGTTTTGAAGCTTGAGAAGTTGGAGAAGTGTGCTGAACATCATCTGAAGAAGTTGAATCCGATTCTGAAGAATCTTCTATTCCCGAAGGTTCACCAATTTTGCGCTCAATTTCCTGCAAGCTCCATCCCAAACGTTCCTCCGCCAAAACACGCAGGCGCAAGTGCGTCGGCTCAGTCATTAAACCGACCTTAACGTATTCAGCCAAACTCTCCTCGGACAAAACCAATCCGTGTTTTTCCAACGCATCAGCCAGCATGTCGACATTGCCTACACGGAGGCTCAACCCGATTAATTCATGAACCAGCTTTTCGGGAGCCCCATCGCCTAATCCGTTCAGATACCCGGCTAAAGACTCCGCAGCCTTGCTTTCATAACCGAACTGTTTGTACACCTGATATTCAGTCAAAGGATCGACTTCCTGAGCAGATACTGATGCTGTTGAAGCCGAGGTCTCGCCTCCACCCCACTCCCAATCCTGTTGTTCAGTATCAGAAACAGACTGATTGACCTGATCCATCCAATCCGGAGTAACAGAATCCCCATCTTTTTGATTTGGTTTGTTATGATGTATTGATGATTTGGCAACCTTAGTTGTTTTTTTATGTGTCGTTCCGCTTTGCTTAAAACGGACAAACAACAATACAACCAATAAAAGCGCCAACAATACGATTAAAAGTGAATAATCCAAGAACACCTCCCGTTTCTGTGGAGCAGCAAACAAACTATATTTTATATTCATCTCCGGCAACCATCAAAATTGCCGAATCATCTTATTTTCTGAGTGAATTATGATAACATGATTCAACCGATAATTACATAAAAAACCATTTTGCAAATACCTATATACCATTTTCCAAATCAAAAACACCTATAGATTCGACATGCGAAGTCTGTGCAAACATATTCATTACGCCTGCAAATTTCAGCCTATAACCTTTATTTACCAATACTTCTGCATCTCTGACAAAGGTTGCCGGATTGCAAGACACATATACTATCTTTACCGGCAAATACGGAGCATGTAGTGATTTGACAACAGCATAAGCACCACTTCTCGGCGGATCAAGCAACATCTTGTCAAATTGACCCCATGACGCTACCACAGCCTCATCTGTTTCAAACAAATCCGCTTCAAAGAAGGATACCCTATCGGAACAACCGTTAGCCGAAGCATTGTTTTGAGCCCTCTTAACCAACGAACCTTCACCTTCGATTCCAACCACTTCAGCCTCACTTTTTGCCATAGGGATACTGAAGTTTCCAAGCCCGCAAAACAAATCTGCAA
Organism: Neisseria sicca 4320; assembly: GCF_000193735.1. Lineage (GTDB taxonomy): Bacteria > Pseudomonadota > Gammaproteobacteria > Burkholderiales > Neisseriaceae > Neisseria > Neisseria sicca_E. The sequence goes on along the minus strand of NZ_AEPF01000039.1, from coordinate 21,902 downwards.
TACGCTCGTTTTTCTGAATATCCAGAAGTTTCAAAGCCCTGCCGACCATCACTCCATTTAAACCTGCATTAATCTGGGTAAAATCCCCGGGTTTGTACGGCATTTCAACCTCAAACTCAGGCAAAGCATATCCCAAAGGCTGACAATCTTTTGGATAGAATGGCTGAGCCTCCTGTCTTCCGGCTTGCAGCCAAATCTGCCACTGCTTTTTCTCACAACCTAGTATCGTATCAAACCATTTTTCAAGTTGTCTCAATTTTTGACTAGGCGGTTTTTTTCTGGAACAAATGTTCAAAACCGTTAGTTTTTCACTATTGAAAAACTCAATAAATAGCAAATCCAAATCTATCAAACTTTGCAACATTTGCTTTATTTTTGGCAACTTCTCAGAAATATGAGCCGGCAACACCATGCATGAATCGACATCAATCACATCATGAGTCTTTTTTGCCTTAAAACCGATTTTCAGACGACCACCCGCATCCTTTGAAATACTCAGTCTGGCACGATCCCGATAATGCCATGGCGTTCCATATATAGCAGGGAGAATCTGCTCAGGTAGGATTTTGCCGATGCGTTCCAACTGTTCTTCCATAATGCGCTGCTTAAATGCAATCTGGGCTGTCGAATCGATGTACTGCATTGAGCAACCGCCACATGTATCAAAATGCCTACACTTCGGTTTAACTCGATTTTCCGAATATCGGATGATGTCAATTACCCGTGCTTCATCAAATTGTTTTTTCGAACGAATGATTTCAAACCGTACCCGCTCACCCGGTATCGCTCCTTCAATAAACAATGCCTTACCATCAACGCGCGCAACACCTCTTCCTTCATAATCCAAAGAAAAAACATCTGCCTCGCCATCATATCGCCTGTTATCTTTCCGCATCTTCATCAAGAAAATCCATTTTGCCCGAGAAGGCATATTTCGTTTGCAAAAACGTGTATTTTCGCACAAAACCAAAAAGATTCAGGTATGATTGCCCGAAATATTTCCACCCCCTTTTTAAATTTTAAAACATGAAAAAAATTCTCTTCAGTACAAGCCTCGCGGCTCTGACCGCCTACGCAACTGCCAACACACCCGTTCCTGATATTTCGCCAGTTTCACAAGGTCAACATGTTGTCATCAACATTCCGCAACAACGTCTGTTCCTTTATACCGACGGACAACTAACAAAAATTTATCCTGTTGCTGTCGGCAAAGCCATGACCCAAACCAACCTTGGGGAACACAAAATCGGAGCCAAAGCTTTTAATCCTACTTGGCACATTCCGAAATCTATTCAAAAAGAACGCGGAGACGGCGTCAAATCCGTACCGCCCGGCCCCAATAATCCTCTGGGTCCTGTTTTTGTCCGTTTGGGCGATCCCAAATTCAGTTTGGGCATTCACGGCACGAACGCGCCTGCCAGCGTACCGGGCGTCCGCAGCCACGGTTGCGTGCGAATGAAGTCTCCGGATGCGCTTGAATTTGCAAAAACCATCGCAACCGGCGCCCCTGCTTCCGTTATTTACCAACTTGCCAGCCTCAACGAAGATGCCAATAAAAATCTTTGGCTGGCTGCATATCGCGATCCTTACAATAAAAAGAACCTCGATACCGATGCACTGAAAAAAAGTATTGCCGCTTGGGCTAAGGCGCACGGCAAAACAATTAATGCCGCCCGTATTGATGCAATTTTGAAGGCGCGTACCGGGGCGGCAAACTGTTTGACCTGTGCTAAAGGCGTCAAATTGAAAACCCCGCTGAAATCCTTGGCATGGATGAGCGGCTCCAGTGCATTCAGCAAACCGAAAGTCATGCCGAAACCCGCCCCTGTGAAAGATGAAGTATTACCCGCCGGTTCTGAAATCGAAATAGATGCCGAAGATACTCCGACACCGAAAGCAGCTTCGGAATACTCACCAAGAAAACCCAAAGCTGCCGAATACACCTCTCCACCGGCAGCTTCTACACCTTCCTATCCAAAATATGATCTGCCGGCAGACGGAGATCCTACTTCATTGCTGTTTTAAGTAGAGATTGCCCTATAACTGTTTAAAATAGAATAGGTTGCTCACCATTTATTCTGTATGAACAGGAATAACCGTTAGGTGATTTGTCTTTATAAGGTCGTCTGAAAACTTGTCTTCCATGTTTTCAGATGACTTTTCTTTTATATATGTCAGTACCGTTTCGTATTGCTCATAGTGGCTGTTTCCACTATATATCACCGTTCCTCTATAATGGACAACAGTATTCGAACGAAGTCGATACCGGCAAATCTGCCCACATCTAAAAATTACTCTTGGAGAAATTTATGAATTCAAAAATCAAAGTCGGCATCGTCGGTGCAACAGGCTACACCGGCGTAGAGCTTTTGCGGCTTCTCAGCAGTCACCCGAATATTGAAATTACAACGGTAACCAGCCGCAGCGAGTCAGGTAAAGCAGTTTCCGATTACTTTCCCAGTCTGAGGGGAATCTACGATCTGACCTTTCAAACACCCGAACACGCAGGTTTGGAAAAATGCGATATTGTCTTTTTCGCCACCCCAAATGGAATCGCCATGAACGATGCTCCCCGTCTTTTGGAAAAAGGTATCCGCATCGTCGACTTATCCGCTGACTTTCGTATACAGGATATTTCCACATGGGAACATTGGTACAAAATGAAGCACGCCAGCCCCGATATTGTTCCTCAAACGGTGTACGGGTTAAGTGAATTAAACCGCGATGCCATCGCATCTGCACAAATCGTTGCCAACCCCGGCTGTTATCCGACCTGTGTTTCACTGCCTTTACTCCCCTTGCTGAAAGAAGGTCGTCTGAAACCGCATATGCCGCTGATTGCGGACTGTAAATCAGGCGTATCCGGCGCAGGTCGGAAAGCCAATACCGGCTCGCTGCTTTGCGAGGCTGGGGATAATTTTAAAGCCTACGGCATTACGGGACACCGACACCAGCCCGAAATTCGGCAAACCATCGCCACATTGCAACCAGAAATTGCCGAACATTTCATCTTCGTTCCCCATCTGACACCCATGATCCGTGGTATGCACGCCACTTTATACCTGCATCTTGAAGACGGTTGCAATCCGGAAGCTGTTTTACGCGAATTTTATCGGGACAGTCCTTTTGTGGATATCATGCCTGCCGGTTCAACACCAGAAACCCGCAGTGTGCGCGGTGCAAACCTTTGCCGTATCAGCATCCAAAAATCTTCGTCTGACAATGTATGGATCGCTCTATCCGTCATCGACAACTTAGTTAAAGGGGCAGCAGGACAAGCTGTTCAGAATATGAATATCATGTTCGGCTTTGATGAAAAACTCGGTTTGATACAAACTCCACTCCTACCTTAATCATATAAAAAGGTCGTCTGAAAACTTTTCAGACGACCTTCTCTATTTTGACTCATGCGATAATGAATATGCACAGCACATTTACTGGAATGCGCATTACAAATACGGCTGCAAAGTCCGCTTTAAAATATCAATATCGCTAACTTCAGTAATATTGGCTTCCCCCAAACGGTTCAGCCCGATAAAACGCATCACGCCGCTACTGACCTTTTTGTCATGGCTCATATGGCTGATCCATTTTTCAAACGGGAATTTAGGCGGCAATGACGGCAATCCTGCAGCCTCCATTAAAACAGCGATTCGACGTGTGTCCGCATCGGAAATTTTACCCAATTCTTCGGATAATCTACCTGCCAGCACGCAACCCGCTGCCACTGCCTCACCATGCAACCATACTCCGTAACCCATTTCCGCCTCGATGGCGTGTCCGAAAGTATGGCCAAGATTAAGCCACGCGCGGATACCTTGTTCGGTTTCATCTTTGGCAACAATATCGGCTTTCATTTTGCAGCAGTGATATACCGCCTGCGTCAATTTCTCTTGGTTTTGTACCATCAAATCCGCAACGTTTTGTTCCAACCACTCAAAGAAATCAACATCGCCAAGTGCACCATATTTAATAACTTCCGCCATACCTGCCGATAATTCTCGGCGCGGCAAGGTCTTCAATGTTTCCAAATCAACCAAGACCGCCTGCGGTTGGTAAAACGCACCAATCATATTTTTTCCAAGCGGATGGTTGATGCCCGTCTTCCCTCCAACGGATGAATCCACTTGACTTAACAGAGTTGTCGGGATTTGGATAAACGGCGCACCTCGTTGGTACGTGGCAGCGGCAAAGCCGACCATATCGCCGATTACCCCGCCACCCAATGCAATTAGTGTGGTTTTCCGTTCGGCCCTGTTTTCCATCAATCCGTCAAAAATAAGGTTCAATGTCTGCCAGTTTTTATATTTTTCGCCATCCGGCAAGATAATGCTGAAATGCCTGATACCGATTCTGTCCAAACTCATTTGAAGACTTTTCAGATATAAAGGCGCAACAGTCTCGTTGGTTATGATTGCGGCCGTTTCATTCAAATAAGGCTTGAGTAAACTATCAGCCTGACCGATAAGGTCGTACCCGATAAAAATAGGATATTGATGCGACGGAGTTTGAACAGTCAAAGTACGCATAGGAGAAGACTCCTTATCAAAATAAATCATGTGGGAACAACGCAAAATAATATACGCTTGCCGCTCTGTTGAAAACTGACTAGATAAAGAACGTTTTATCAAGCAAAACCAATAGGGCTGCAAGCGTATAACTAAAGGTCGTCTGAAACTGTTTTTATTACATTTCAGACGACCTAATCAACAAAGGCAACACCTTCAATCATCATATTCAATGAATTGTCGCTCATCCAAACATTCAACCAATTTTCGAAGGGTTTTAGCACAACTCTCCGACTCTATAACGATATGCGCGGTCTCACGATAAATCGGATCTCGAACCGTATACAATTCGCGTAATTTTTTTAAAGGATCGTCCGTTTTTAAAAGCGGGCGGCTGCTATCATAACGTGTACGCTCCAACAGCACTTCAGGTAATGCATGCAAATAAACCACCGTACCATGCTCACGCAGGCAACGTCGGTTTTCTTTACGCAAAACCGAGCCACCCCCCGTCGACAGCACAATGCCGTTTAATGCCGACAGCTTTTTCAGCATCAAAGTCTCACGATGTCGGAATCCTTCCTCTCCCTCCATCTCGAAAATAGTGGAAATAGAAACACCTGACGCTGAGCAAATTTCCAAATCACTATCATAAAACGGGCAATCGTACATTTGAGCAAACTGCCTTCCCAGCGTTGTTTTTCCTGCTCCCATCAATCCGATGAGAATTAAATTACCATTGAGCTTTTCCATGAAGGTGTTCATCCGATACAAGATTTATGAATACTGCCGGGCATGCTTTGGTACTTAATTTATACTTAGTTTTCCGACAATACCGATTATATCGTGTTTAACCCTGCTTACCTAAGACCGTGGATGGTATTAAAGATTAAAGTGATGTTTTCAGACGATCTCTCTATAGTAATAGCAGCTTCATCCCCACTCATTTTCACAAACAATTTAGAATGAAAGCAGCCTTCAGTGTATAAAAAACTCAATATCCCTCACTATGTGGCGAAGTCTAGATTGAACTCCTCAATAAATAGAAATACATCATCGAATATAGCTATTACCATTTATGGATATTTCACCATATTCCTTCCAAAATAAACAAAAACCCCTAAAATTCCCTATCTAATTTGTGCCAATTAAAAAGGCATATACCCTTCCGAGTATATGCCTTTTCCAATTTTAGTAGCGGAGATTGCTACCTACACCATCCATAATTCGCGGAGTGATGAAAACCAGCAATTCACGACGCTCTTCCTTTTTCGCGCGGGATTTGAACAAATTACCTACCACTGGCAAATCGCCCAATAATGGTACTTTGTTAATCGTATCGCTATTATCTTCTTCATAGATACCGCCAACAATCAACGTGCCACCATCTTCAACCATTGCCTGAGTATTCAAGTTTTTAGTCTGAATACATTTCGTAATCAAAGAGTCCACTGTACAGTCTTGCGGCGTATCTTTGGTAATTTTTACAGTCATGATAACTTGACCATCAGGCGTTACATTCGGCGTTACCGTTAAGCCCAACACGGCTTTTTTGAACGAAACCGAAGTTGCACCACTGGAAGAAGCCTCCTGATACGGTATTTCGGTACCGGACTCAATAGTAGCTTCTCTACGGTCTTGAGTCAGGACACGCGGATTAGAAATGGTCTTACTTTTACCGGTAGCTTCCGAAGCAGAAATTTCCAAACCCAATGCACCTGATGACAAAGCTCGTACCAAAGCAATATTATTAGTCGCTGCTGCTGCAGGCAGGCTAATATTTGGTTGTAAAGACCATGTACGGTAATTTGCATCACCTCGCAAAACAGCCGAATTAGTATTATGGTTATCTTGCGCATTACTCCAAGAGTTACCCCAAGCGTTGCGTCCTTTGGAACCTGCGACACCGAATTTCACCCCCAAATCACGCGAAAAACCGTCTTTTGCTTCAACAATACGGGCTTCAACCATGACTTGACGAGTCGGTACATCCAACTCCTCAATCAACTTACGGAATTTTTCTACAACATTTCGATTATCTGTAATAATCAAAGTATTCGTTGCAGGATCAATCAGCGCACTACCACGGCCACTCAACAAGGTATTTCTACCATTGGAGTTTCCACTATTGTTGTCGTCCAAACGTAAAATTTTACGAAACTCTTCTACATTCTTATATTTCAATTGGAAGGTTTGAGAATATAAAGGCCCCAACTCGGCAATTTCTTTCTCTGCCTGCAAGAAAGCCTTATCTTTGGCCAACAATTCATCACGAGGTGCAATATTGATGATATTTCCTTGTCGGCGCATATCCAAATTACGCGCCTGCATAACCAAATCCAAAGCCTGATCCCAAGGCACATCTTTCAAAGAAAGTGTCATTTTGCCATTCACGGAATCACTGGCCACGATATTAACCCCGGACTCCTTCGCAAGGATTTGCAAAATGGTACGTACTTCAACATCTTGGAAGTCTAGGGAAATTTTACGGCCGCGGAAAGATTTGTTTGGATTTGCATTCAACCCACTTGATTCCGTACTAGCGGACTTAGGCATTACTTCAAAAGCAAATTGACCATTTGCAGCCTTGGTATTGAAATCCCAATTGCCATTATTACGAATAATGAGTTGGGCATCATTTCCAATACGTTTTAACGTAATATTTTTAACCGGTGTACTGAAATCGGCAACATCCAAACTGCGTTGCGCTTGTGTTGGCAACGGATAATTTTTCAGAGTAATAATAACTCGATCACGCTGTTGCTTCACTTCAGGCTTTCCTGTAAAAGCAGGCGCATTCAATTCCACAATACCGGAGTTATGTGCACCTTTCCTGAAGTCAATATTAGCTGAATTTACCGTTTGTTTGACTGTTTCAGACGAGCTTACTTTCTGATGTGCATTTCCATTATTTGAAATAGCTGCAGAAGTTATGGTTCGATCAGATGATTCTGTAACAAATACCCATACTTCATTACCATGGACTTCAGTATTATATTGCGCTGCTTTATTCAATCCTAAAACAATACGAGATCGGTCATTATTCTGAGCCGCAGTAATTTGATTTAACAAAGGATCCGCATATTCCAATACAGGTTGAGCCAATTGAATATTTGTTTTGGCAAAATCCAAGGCAATTCGGGACGGAGTCGATGTAACAAAGCCGCTCGGGCTAATCACATCCCGGTCAAAACGGATTTTGATAATTTTTTGACTATCTGGCAAAGTTGATACATTAATATCAGTAATATTACCTGCCAACGCAATTTGTGCTGCCGCAATCATACTGATGCCGGCAAATAATTTCGTCATATTTTTAGTTTTCATGAAGTGAGACCCCTTAAAATTAGTTTGAATTCGTTGCTGAAGCATTACCGACATCATTTGAACTATTTTCAGCATTATTGCTTAATGGCAATTCCGCCTTTCGATAAATCCAATTGCCCGAACTATCCTCAACCAATTCTGTCAAAACAATCAAATCCTCAGTAATGCTTTGGATTTTTCCATAATTTTGTCCGATATAGTTCCCAGGATAAACTGTATAGACATGTCCATTTACATCGATAAAACCGGCAGTTTTACTGCCATTGCTCAGCATTCCTACGTACCGCATATTTTCTAAACTGAATGCTTCCAATGCTTCTTTTGGACGATTAGGATTTGGGGCGTTATTACCTTTAGGGGCATTATCCAACCGTCGAAAATCGAATGCATTTAAACCACTATAAGTCGGTGGATTATAAACAGCCGGAGGGTTCACTACCGGAGCCTCAAATGGAATGATATGAGATTTAGCATCCTGACGTGTCTTAGTCATCCACTCATTCAAATCGTCATATGCCGGTGTACACCCCGTCAATGACAGGATACTTGTAAGTAAGAAAATTTTATTTTTCATGATTTTCCTATCATTTATTATTTTTGTTCAGAATTGGCTTGGCCATTTTCTGAATCCCCCTGTGCCTGACTCTGCTGAGCGGCAAGTTCTGCGGCTACTTCATCTGCTGGTCGGGCTTTATACGTCGTCGCAATTGCTCTGAGCGTTAAAATATCATTTTTACTATCTTTGCTATTTTTACTATCTGAAACATGAGATATTTTTAACGACTCCAATGTAATTATCCGCGATAAACCACCAACATCTCTAGCAAATTGGTTAATCTGATTATATTTGCCCGTAATCGATATTTCATACGGTAACTTCTGTATCGGTCCATCATTGACCGGAACCTGTGGAACTACACTATCTAAGCGAAGACCGTTTGCTGAACCTGCCTGGTGCAGTTCTTGAATCAAAGTAGGAATTTCAGCATCAGTCGGTAGCTGTTTTAATAAGATGTCAAATGAAGAACGAATAGATGTTAATTCAGCTTTCAAGTTATCCAAACTTGCAGCCTCAATACTCTTCTTCGTATATGTTTCCTTTAACTCCGCCTCCTTTGCCTCTTGGGTTGAAAGTGTTTCCAGCTGATCACGAAATACTATTCCATAGCCAACTGCCAATACTCCTGCAACTGCTAATGCAGCTAATACAAACTTTGCAGCAGGGTTCAACAAATATAAATTCTGAATATCCAAATTTTTCACTTTTGCTGAGGCCATTTACTTTTCCTCCCCGTTATGTGCTTTCGTCGGATCATCATTAATCGCTTCTCTCTCCGACTTGACTGGAATACTCGCAGAACCAATCATAGATTTAATATTAAACTCTTGATAATTATCAATTTTCTTAATTTCCAAAAGTTCTGGCTGCGTAAAAATACCTGTACTTGGCAAAGACCGCATAAACATGGCAATTTTATTATCGCTAATCGCTCGACCTGTAATCTTATAAGAAGTCGGATTTTCTGCATCAAGAGAAGTGATATAAGTATTATCTGGAATAACCACATTCAAACTATCGATGATATATGCAGCTTGGGAACGTTTTTCTTGCAACTCCTCAACTTTTTGCTTTTTAGCCAAGAAGTTTTCTTTTTCCTGCTGTAATTTTTTTATTTCTCCTAAATCATTATCCAACTTGGTAATTTCTGCTTCCAAAAATGCATTCCTACTTTCTTGATCACTAATAGCATTATTAATCGCTAAATAAGCTATTGCAGATAAACCAACTCCTATTAATAACGAAGAAAGCATCAAAATTTTAAATTGCTGTCTTTTACGTTGCTTAATTTCTTCTCTATATGGAAGAAGATTAATTTTAATTAATTCAGTCATATTACAATCCCCTTAATGCCAATCCAAATGCAAGCGTCAACGCAGAAGCATCAACTTGTAACTGTGATAAATCGACCTTACCGCTTCGCTCTATATATGTAACTGGCTGAATGCATTGTGTTGCCGTATTTGTCTGCGAAAAAATGCTTTCAGCCAAACCAGCCTGTTGCGATGCGGAGCCAGTTAATAAAATATGCTTCACATTCGAAAAAGCATCTGTCGACTGTGTTGTGTAATAAAACTGTAGTACTCTTTGCACCTCCTGAGCCACTTGGACATTAAACCGATCTGCGATTTGTGTTTGATAATCAGTTGGCTTACTCGTAGATACCATCATTTGGGCAGCTTTTTCTTCCGTAACCTGATATGTACGTTGAATCAACTGGTTCAATTGCTCAGTACTTACAGGCATTTCCTGCTTGTATAGAATTTGCCCATTCTGGATGATCAACGCATACATCTGTGTTGCATAAATCCCAAATATAGCAACTTTTTCATTCATTAATTCAGGAGCGTACTGGTTAATCCAAAATACGAAGGCATTACGCTGCGCTAATAAATCCAAATCTAGCACCGATAAGGACAATCCCGCCGTCTCAAACATTTCGATTATAGGTTCAACATCATCCTTACGCGCTGCAACCGTCAAAATCTGCTGCCCTGCCGGAATAACGGACGCACCGACGACCTGATAATCATAGTTAAATTCATCAATAGGCCCGATCGCGGAAATTTCAGATTCTGCAAATTCATCCAAATCCAACTCAGTATCTTTTTGTGAATAAACTACTTGCTCAATCGTCGCTGATCCCTGAGAAATAGCTGCAATAATATTCTTGCAAGAACTGCGTAGTTGCGAATATGCATGTTGCAAATAAGTAACAAGTTGGTCGTGGTCTTGAATTTTGTTACCTTTTACAATATTTTTAGGTAATTTAGTAATAACGTATTTTTCCAACTGAATTTGGTTTAAACTACGTCCTGACAGCTGAACCATCTTGATGGCATGCTGACTAATATCGATGCCGATGGAAGAACGGTTGCTTAACCCTGAAGAGGACTTTCCAGCCTTACCAGTTGTATTTTTAGGGTTTTTTGATAAGCCAATCATAAGATTTCCCTGTATTGTTAGGAGTGAGTAACTGTTTCGATATCCGTAAAGGACTTCCTCTTTACACGAGAAATGCCGTGTTTTATAGAAATCGATATCTATTTTACTTTATTTAATACCAATAATGGCAAAATTATTACTTAGTCATGATTAAAAAGATTATAACAACCTGTATCGGTTTGATGTTAGGCCTAGCAATTTTTACTACTGGATTGATTGCTATAGCAATTTTAGTAACCTACCCTAAACTCCCTCCCTTAGACTCCTTACAACACTACCAGCCCAAAATGCCATTGACTGTTTACTCGGCAGACGGGCAAATTATTGGGGTCTATGGTGAGCAACGGCGCGAATTTACTAAAATCAACGACTTCCCCAATATTCTCAAGAACGCGGTTATTGCCGCAGAGGACAAACGCTTCTACGAACATTGGGGCGTAGATCTGTGGGGCATTGCCCGAGCAGCGATTAGTAACATCGTTGCAGGAGGGGTTCAATCTGGTGCTAGCACTATTACTCAACAGGTTGCCAAAAAACTTCTATTTAAGCAGTGAACGTACATTTACCCGAAAATTTAATGAAGCACTTTTAGCCTATAAAATCGAACAATCCTTGAGTAAGGATAAGATTTTAGAGCTGTACTTCAACCAGATTTACTTGGGACAACGCGCTTATGGGTTTGCTTCGGCAGCGCAGATTTATTTCAATAAAAATGTTAAAGATTTGACTTTGGCCGAGGCTGCCATGCTGGCCGGGCTACCTAAGGCTCCTTCCGCATACAATCCCATCGTGAATCCAGAACGTGCTAAACTGCGACAAACTTATATCCTGAATAATATGCTGGAAGAAGGGATGATTACTTCCCAGCAACGTGACGACGCATTAAAAGAAGAATTACATTACGAGCGGTTTGTACAAAAAATCGATCAAAACGCGCTCTATGTGGCAGAAATGGTTCGTCAAGAACTATATGAAAAATATGGTGAAGAGGCCTACACTCAAGGTTTTCATGTTTATACAACCGTAAATACCGCAAATCAGCGTGTTGCTACCGAAGCATTGCGTAAGGTCTTAAGAAACTTTGACCGAGGCAGCAGCTACAGAGGGGCGGAAAACTACATTGACCTCAGCAAAACAGATAATGTTGAAGAAACAGTCAGCCAATATTTATCTACTTTATATACTGTCGATAAAATGGTTCCTGCGGTTGTCTTAGAAGCTTCTCGAAAAGCAGTACAAATCCAACTACCCAATGGTCGTAAAATTACCCTTGACACTAAATCGTTAGGTTTTGCAGCTAAAGCAGTTAATAATGAAAAGATGGGGGAAGACCGCATCCGACGCGGTTCAGTCATCAGATTGAAAAATATTGGCAAGGGCTGGACTGTTGTACAAGAACCTTTACTCCAAGGCGCACTTGTTTCTTTAGATGCCAAAACCGGGGCTGTTCAAGCATTAGTTGGTGGCTATGACTACCATAGCAAAACTTTTAACCGTGCAACTCAAGCAATGCGCCAACCCGGTTCAACATTCAAGCCTTTCGTATATTCTGCTGCACTAGCTAAAGGTATGACAGCCTCAACCATGATAAATGATGCTCCAATAACCCTGCCAGGAAAAGGAGCAAATGGCGGTGTGTGGTCTCCAAAAAATTCGGATGGGCGTTATTCTGGTTACATTACATTGCGCCAAGCATTAACTGCATCGAAAAATATGGTTTCAATCCGCATCTTGATGTCTATCGGAATCGGATACACCCAGCAATATGCCCAACGTTTTGGTTTCAAACCGTCTGAACTTCCCGCCAGTTTATCAATTGCCTTAGGTACTGGAGAAACCACTCCACTCCGTATTGCAGAGGCATATAGTGTTTTTGCCAACGGTGGTTATAAAATCTCAGCTTATGTCATTGACAAAATCTACGATAGCCAAGGTCGTCTGAAAGCACAGATGCAACCCTTAGTTGCAGGAGAAAATGCTCCTCAGGCGATTGATCCTCGAAACGCATATATCATGTATAAAATTATGCAAGACGTAGTTCGTGCTGGTACTGCTCGAGGTGCAACAGCATTAGGCCGAAGCGATATTGCCGGTAAAACCGGAACGACCAATGACAATAAGGATGCATGGTTTGTCGGTTTCAACCCTAAAGTGGTAACTGCTGTTTATGTTGGTTTTGATAAACCCCGCAGCATGGGGCGCGCCGGCTACGGTGGTACGATTGCAGTTCCGGTATGGGTGGATTATATGCGTTACGCTCTCAAAGGCACTGAGATCAAGGGAATGAAAGCACCTGAAGGCATAGTTTCTAATGGTGGCGAGTATTATATGAAGGAACGACTGACTACCAGTTCTGACTTAGCATTGGAAAACGGTGGAGTAGCACCACGCCCGATCTCTCAACCATCTAAGCGTACTAGCCAATCTTCTGACGATGATATGTCTGATCCCCAAAGCTCTAACCGCCCTGGCCGCCAAGACTTACAAGAAGAACCATTTTTGCCAAGCAATACCGGCAATAACAAACAATTAGACTCTTTATTCTAAAAAATTTTAAATTATTGAAAATAAGGCGGTCTTACTATTAAAGTAGCAAGACCGCCTTATTTTAACAAACCTTCTAATTAATACATACCTTACCCTACACCAATAGACAAATAGCTGCTCAAAACATCTTATTCAAATACTAGTAAAATCAATCAGATACTTAATATTTCCATCTTTGCTTCAGCCTTCATTCAAATCCAAGGAAATAATTTTAATATTTTTCAATAAGTTATATTAATTTTGAAAATTTGTTATTGATAATAATTACTATTATTATATAATAGTAATCACTCGGATGCCGTCCTGCTTCGAGTCATTAAACAACGATTTCTCTCTCTTTATTTTCCTATCTAATCGGAGTGCGCATATACGAGACATACTATTCCCCTTATATCAGATACTCAAAACCGAAAAACACAAAACCCGCTGCTTTTTAAGTAACGGGTTTTGTGTTTTTCTCAAGCAAAACATCATTTGAAACCTAGTCATCGCTCCTAAACAGTCAGCCCCTATTATTCAAATACACCAAAGGGAAAACTAAAATAGTAAGTTGATTGAGGATCATATTGGCATTTCTATAAAACTTTCTTTACATTCCCTAATTATTACTAGTCCACTTATACCCTATCAGCAATCAACAGAGAGCAAAATGGCAGCTTGGTTAACAAGCCGCCATTTTTTTCCTCAGCGTACCTTTTTACCTGTACTTTTTTTTGAGACATTCCGTCCCAAAGGCTCAAGCTTAAACCCTCCGCCCAATTGGGTATTTAAATTGCTCCATGCAATCAATGACTCGGCTTGATATTGTGCTTTCTGCATTTTTAATTGCAGAAGTTCGTTCTGTTTTTGTAGAGCAGATAGACCATTATCTAATCCCGCATTGACACGACTATTCGCGTTACGGACTGTTTTTTCAGCAGTTTCCTGCATTTTTTCCCAAACGCTTTGTCGTTTCTGCATATTTTGATAGTCAACAACCGCATCGGCAGCAGCACGCATGGCATTTAAAACAGTACGGTCATAAAGGGCTACCTGTTCGTTATATTCAGCACGCCGCCCTGCCAACTTAGACTGTAATGCTCCTGAAGTAAAAATTGGCAGATTTAAGGCAGGAAGTACGCCGATCATACCCGATGTACGTCCTCGTACAACATTAAAAGCATCAATATGCGCCAGACCTGCCAAAACTTTGAGTTCTACATTTGGGTAAAACTCAGCTTCTGTTGCTTTAACCGTATTGAACCGAGATTCCAACATAGCTTTTTGTGCAGCAATATCGGGGCGGGCGGCCAATAAATCTGCATGGATTTTATTGACTGAAACAACGGGAACTGCTGCCATTTTTTCAGGCATATATAAAGATAAACCGTCAGGGGTTGTCCCGCTTAATATTGCTAAAGTATGACGCACTTTAGCAATTCGGCGCTCTAACTCCAGCTTTTCCAACTGCATACTTTGCTGTTGCATTTCAACCGGATAAAGCGATTCTGCAGAAGCCAGGCGGGCATTAATCCTTCTGCGTATCAGTTGCTGCATCTTGTCTGCAGTTTCCATACGCTCGGATAATAGATTTTGTTGTATTAACAACATCTGCCATGTGAAATATTGTGATGCAACCGCATTGGCGATATCAATGCGCGTTTGATGAGCCTCGTACAGAATGGCCTTGCGCTTTCCTAATATTGACGCAGCCTGTTTCCGGTTCTTACCCCAAAAGTCAAACGACCAAGTACCCTGTAAGGCAGTATTTGCCAATAATAAGGTATGGTCGGTATCAATATGACCGGATGAAGGCTTAGGAGCAACATATGCTCCCGCCCCTCGCGCGGACAGCCCGATTTGCATTTTGCTTGCGGCTTCAGTTATTCCCAGCTGCGCTTGTGCTTGTTCGAAGCGCGCCTTAGCAATACGCAAATCGGGAGCATTACGGATAGAGAGTGCAACTAATTGGTTAAGTTTTTGGTCGTTCAGTTGCATCCACCACGCATCTTGAACCATGGCTGCAGACTTACCTTCAGATAGTCCGTAATTGGTAGGTTCTTCCAAAGGAGCCTGCTTACCGAATTGAGCGCAGGCAGAAAGTAGAATGGCGGTAGCGATACAGATTCCCCGTTTGTAGGGATTGGCTTTCATGGAATACTCCGTTTTATCATCGGTATCCGCCACATCCTGCATCCGCTTTATCAGCCCTCCAGCCGGCGCAGCAGCTTACCCAACAAATATTGCAACTGGTTGTAATCTTCATCGGTGAAGTCTTTCCAAGCCTCTTGGTTCGTACTGGAAACCTGCGGCCATACTTTTTGGATAAAAACCTCACCTTCGGGGGTCAATTTTAGCACAATCTGACGGCGGTCCTGCTGGTTGATATAGCGTGCAACCCAGCCCCTGCTAACCATTTCGTCCGACAATCTGGTTGCGCTGGTACGGGTCAGATCCATCAAATCACTCAAACGTGATGGTAAAATTTCACTGTTCGGGCTGACATAGACCGCCATCAAGGCAAACCAGAGGTTTTCATTGATGCCATATACTTTCAGGTTGTCATTCAGATGCGAACTGAGGCGTTCGGTTACGACCCGCAACATCCGCCCTGCCCTGGTCTGCTGCTCGGAAAATTGAGGCAGGCGGTCAGATAGGGTTTTTAATGCCGTGGTCAAATCGGTTTGTGAAAAACTCATGGTTTATTCCTCTTAATTACCAACTTCAATCGCTGCGCCCTTCCGACGGAAGCAACGATGAAAAAATCATTGAATTAAAATGCCAAATATCTGTTTTATGTGAACATACTAATCTAATTGACTATTCTTCTGATGAAAATCTGACAATCGGTTAAAGTTAATAACGAATGGTACTTTTTATGCAAAAACATTATTTTGCATTCAAGCGAACTACCAACTTTTGTCTTCCATCAAACCGATTCTTAGGACTTTCAGACACCTGCTTAGTTCTTATTGCTTGGCTTTATTTACCTGTAATTGACAGAAATAAGCTGAAAATAAAGCAATCATCTGAAAAATTACATTTTTAATCATTTTTTAAAATTGCGGTTACAATTCAAATCGTTTAATTGCGAATATCTTCAGACGATCTCCGATGCTGCATAAAGGTTACACATCACCCCTGCCTTATATTACAATCCACCCTTCGTGGTTCGAAAACCTCCCACATTAAAAAACTAAGGAAACCCTCATGTCCCGCAATACCGAAGAGCTGCAAGGCATCTCGCTTTTGGGCAATCAAAAAACCCAATATCCGACCGGCTACGCTCCCGAAATTCTCGAAGCATTCGACAACAAACATCCTGACAACGACTATTTCGTCAAATTCGTCTGTCCTGAATTCACCAGCCTCTGCCCCATGACTGGGCAGCCCGACTTCGCCACCATCTACATCCGCTACATCCCGCACATCAAAATGGTGGAAAGCAAATCCCTGAAACTCTACCTCTTCAGCTTCCGCAACCACGGCGATTTTCATGAAGACTGTGTCAACATCATCATGAAAGACCTGATCGCACTGATGGATCCGAAATACATCGAAGTTTTCGGCGAATTCACACCGCGCGGCGGCATCGCCATTCATCCCTTTGCCAATTACGGCAAGGCAGGTACCGAGTTCGAAGCATTGGCACGCAAACGCCTGTTTGAACACGACAGCCAATAATCCATTCCCTTGTTTACACATTTTCAGACGAGCTCTTTCACAAGAAGGTCGTCTGAAGCCTTTCCGAAAGATTTACATGTACGAATTTACAACAGCGCAACAACAGAAGGCGCTCTTCTGGCTGGTGCTTTTCCATATCCTCATCATCGCCGCCAGCAACTATCTGGTGCAGTTCCCCTTCCAAATTTTCGGCATCCACACCACTTGGGGCGCGTTTTCCTTTCCCTTCATTTTCCTTGCCACCGACCTGACCGTCCGCATTTTCGGTTCACACTTGGCACGGCGGATTATCTTTTGGGTCATGTTCCCCGCCCTTTTGCTTTCCTACATCTTTTCCGTTTTGTTTCACGACGGCAGTTGGACTGGCTTGGGCGCGCTGTCCGAATTCAACACCTTTGTCGGACGCATTGCTTTAGCCAGCTTTGCCGCCTATGTGATCGGGCAAATCCTTGATATTTTTGTGTTCAACAAATTACGTCGTCTGAAAGCGTGGTGGATTGCCCCGACCGCATCAACCGTCATCGGCAACGCCTTGGATACGTTGGTATTTTTCGCCATTGCCTTCTACGCTAGCAGCGATGAGTTTATGGCGGCGAACTGGCAGGGCATCGCATTTGTCGATTACCTGTTCAAACTCACCATCTGCACCCTCTTCTTCCTGCCGGCATACGGTGTGATTTTGAATATCTTGACGAAGAAGCTGACTGCACTGCATCCTCCCCCCCCTGCCAAACAGACGGTTTCTTTACAAGAAAACTGAAAGAAACGCTAAAAACCGCACACTCGTATCAAAAAACGAAAAGGTCGTCTGAAACCCCAAATTCGGTTTCAGACGACCTTTTTTGATAACAAGTCTCTTATGGCAATCACACAACATAACACATGAAATAAAAACGGTACCTGCCGCTCTTGCTCAAAAACAAACGTACTCCGCGCCATGAAGACATGTTTCAAAATGACAACAATACGTATCTCTACATCTCTCCCGCATAAATAACCGCCCTGATATTTCCGTTTAAATTTTCTATCAATTTATCATTGAGATTCTGGCTCATACTGTTATAGTGGATTAACTTTAAATCAGGACAAGGCGACGAAGCCGCAGACAGTACAGATAGTACGGCAAGGCGAGGCAACGCCGTACTGGTTTAAAGTTAATCCACTATATTTGAAAGCCACTCCCAAGCAACTTGTCTCAGGCCGTATGAACTGGAAAAAGTTTTCGTATCCATTCCAATGCAAAAGGTCGTCTGAAAACCTTAAACCTTGTTTTCAGACGACCTTTTAAAGCATGCCCCAATACTATATGGGCAGCCTGATTAATCCAATTGCGCCACAGAAACAGGCAGCCCGCGGACAGAAGCAAGTATGGTATTTGCCGATTTTTGCTGCTGACGGAACGCAGCCATGTTGGTTGGCGTCAGCTTAGGTGTCGGCAGGGCAACCGTAGTCGGGTTGACAGGCTGACTGTTCACCCGTGCTTCATAGTGCAGGTGCGGACCGGTAGAACGTCCTGTCGTACCGACGAATCCGATCACTTCACCTGCACGCACCGTACCTTGGGCAGGGGTAAACGCACTCATATGCCCGTATAAGGTTTCAACGCCGTTAGAATGTCGGATCATAACGGTATTACCATAGCCGCCCTTCCAGCCTTTGAAGGTAATCACGCCGTCAGCAGTCGCTTTAATCGGCGTACCGGAAGGAGCCGCGTAGTCAATACCGGTATGCATACGGACGGTATGCAAAACGGGGTGAACCCGGTAACCGAATGGGGATGAAATGCGCGTATAGACGACAGGTTCGATGTTGAAGCCCGCTTTTTGCTGGAGCGATTTGCCGCTTTGATCATAATAGCTGCCGCTCTCTTCGTCGCCTTTACCCTGGCTGTAGTAATAGGCTTGATGGCTTTGACCGCCTTTGACGATTTCAGCCGCCAGAATATTGCCCGTACCCATTTGTTGTCCGCGGAAATACATGCTGTCATACAGCAATCGTATTACATCGCCTTCTTTCAAATCCTCCAAGCTCAGTACGTCGGAGAAAATTTCGCTCAGCGACTCGCGGATTTCGACAGGAATTTCCGCCTGCGCCATTGCACCGCGTGCGGAAGTGCGGACAACGACGGAACGCAGGGTCGGCATGGTCTTCATATCCACTTCCGATGTAGAAGCCTGCCAATTGCCTTTGACTTTTTCCAAAGCGACAAGGTTGCGCTCAAGCTCTTCATCCGTGAAAAACTGTACGTCGGTAACTTGTCCCGAAGCATCGATGCGGATATTGACAGACTGGTTGGCGCGCAAATGTTGCATATCGCGTTCCGCACTGTTTTTCGCCATGATTTGCTTGATGTCGGTTTGGGGCACACCCATGCGGGTAAGCACATCGGCGAGGGAGTCGCCCTGCTGAACGACTTCTTGCGCCCAGTAACTGGACTGAAAATTACCGGTTTCAACATAAACCGCTGGCAATTCTTCAGAAACGCGCTCGACTTTGAATCCTTGATACTCGGGAACAGGTTCGGTTACTGCATAGGCAGTCATCGCGCCGGAAACAGGCAAAAGGATGCCCAACAGAGACCAGCGGATAGGTTTGTTGTGCCAAAATCGGCGCAATAAGGGAAATCGGGTTGTTTCGATCACGAATTATCCTTTTAATGCGGCGGTGCGGCTGCTTTATCAATCCGCACGGGCAATGTGATTTTCATTTAAAAGAAGGCTGTCTGCTATTTATCCGTCTTTCAGACGACCTTTTTCATAGTTCGGCAAACAGCACAATGGGGAACCAAGGGCGTATTATCAAGGCTATTGTTCTGATTTACACCCGTTTTTTCTGAAATTTACGTCCGTAATTATATCACAATCGCGTATATTGCTTCAAACGCCCTATCCCATAGCCATTTGGGGATGGCCGGTATTCTCCCTTAAAATGATGCTTTTTCCCAACCTGCCGCCCGCCATGAACCTGACCCTTGCCATTCCGTCACTGAACCGCCAAAGCGACGAATCCGTCCCATCTCTTACCCTGCCCGCATTCAACCGTCTGCTGCGCTTCGGACATTTACACAGACAAGCAGTTGAAACATCAAAATTTTACGGGCGTTATTTATGGGCCGGCAGCCTGCTCGAACACGCAAAAACTGCTGCAAACGTTCCACAGCAACAACCTACCGCATTGGCTTCCCCGCTATGGCAGCAGATGGGTTTGCACCAAGTCAGTGTCGTTGGCGGCGAATATATCGGTATTGCCACTGACGAGGCAGATGAATTATGTCGCGAACTATCTGATTTTTATCAGGACGAGGGTTGGCGGTTCGTCCCCGTTCGCCCCGATTTGTGGCTTGTCTTATTACCCAATCCGCAAGACTGGCAAATTAAGCCTGCATTGGATATTTACGGACAAATGGGGTCGTCTGAACAAGCATCAGGCAAAGATAGCGGAAAATGGTTGGCCAAGCAGACGGAAATCCAAATGTGGCTGCACCAACACCCGATCAACAACATTCGCAACCAACTCGGAACACCGCCGATAAACGGTCTGTGGCTGTGGCATGATATCCAAGGGACGCAGCAATCACCCTCCCTATTCTCCGACAGCCCGTGGGCGCAATTTGCCTCCGGCCGCATAGATGCACCATACGACTTTCGCGCCTTTGCCTCTTGGATGCAAGAAACAGGAACAGACACTGCCGTCATTTTTATGGATGATTTGGCCGTTACCGGATTGACTGCAAACGTACTGACCTACCAAGATATTTTGCAGGATTGGGAACAACGCTGGTTCAACCCGATTTGGCAGGCGCTGCACACAGGTCGTCTAAAAAACCTGACCTTGACGACCGATGGGGAAAACGGCGGCGTATTAACACTCACACCCAAATCGCGTTGGAAATTTTGGCGGGCGGAAAAAACGTTTACAGGGATTTGGTAAATTGAATCACCAAAGGTCGTCTGAAAAAGTCGTGATGTTGCTTTATTTAGATTTCAGAAGAAACAACTTCCATCATCCTTCCAGCCATGAATTTCAAATAAAACTAATTTACCCTTCATACAAGATATAAAAAAGGTCGTCTGAAACCCTGTTTGGATTTCAGACGACCTTTGCTTTGCTTCAGCTAAGAGCCGTTAGCTTACCACTGGTACAACGCACCTGCTCCGACACCGACGTGGCCGTCTGTGTTGGCAGAGAAGTTGCCTTTAACAACCCAGTTACCGCCGTCGCTCATCGCAGACACGCCGATTGCCATGGCGGATTGACCACCGTAGTAGCCGCTACCCACGCCGATACCGGTCGCACCCGGACGGGTTACTTGCGGAATCGAACCTTGTGCAATCGCGCCCGCTACACCTGCGTAGGCTTTTTTGCCGACGCGTTCAATGTTGTTTTGCAGGGCGTTACCCATGCCGGCAAGCTGGTTCAGGTTGACCGCATCCGTACCTTCTTTCGCTGGAGCGACGTTGGTAATACGCTGTCCGCCGTTGTTCAGACCGATCGGGCTGAGGCTGACGGTATTCGCCGGATTATGGGCGGTCGGAGCAGCGATGCTGACACCTTGCGCGTTAACGGTTACACCGCCTGCGGTCACGCTGGTTACGTCAAGTTTATCGGTAGTCGCAACGTTGTACACGGTCTGACCGCTGTTGCCGGTCGTTTGGTTAACGACGACGTTCTTACCTGCGGTAACTTCGGTTTTCGCCGCTGTCGCTTGTGTCGCGACGTTGGCAATCGCCTGGTTGGTGTAATACAACTGGCTGCCGTTGACCGCATCGGTAGAATCCGCCGATACCACACCTGCCGCCACACCTTGTACCTGACGGGTCTCGTCCGTACCGTTGCCGACGGTAACGACGCCG
>NZ_AEPF01000040.1 GCF_000193735.1 Neisseria sicca 4320 | reverse complement strand
ATAGATAGTACGGCAAGGCGAGGCAACACCGTACTGGTTTAAAGTTAATCCACTATATCTATCTTTAAAAAAACAAAAACCTTATTGATCCACAAACGCGCGTTCGATCAGGTAGTCGCCGCGTACGCCGGTTTTCGGGGAGACGGTCAGACCGAAATCGTCCAGAACTTTGCAGGTGTCTTTCAGCATGGCAGGGCTGCCGCACAGCATGGCGCGGTCGTCTTGCGGGTTGATTTTGGGCAGTCCGATGTCTTCAAACAGTTTGCCGCTTACCATCAGGTCGGTCAGACGGCCATGGTGTTCGTAGTCTTCGCGGGAAACGATCGGGTAGTAAATCAGTTTTTCTTTAACCAAGTCGCCGAGGTATTCGTGTTCGGGCAATTCTTTGGTAAAGCGGTCGTAGTACGCCAAATCTTTTTTGTAACGCACGCCGTGTACGAGGATGATTTTTTCAAATTGCTCGTAAATTTCTGGGTCTTTGGTGATGCTCAAGAAAGGGGCGATGCCGGTACCGGTGCTCAACAAGTAAAGGTGTTTGCCCGGATTCAGGTCGCCGGCAACCAAGGTTCCGGTCGGTTTTTTGCTGATTAACACGTCGTCGCCGACTTTAAGGTGTTGCAGGCGGCTGGTCAGAGGGCCGTCTTGGACTTTAATGCTGAAAAATTCGAGGTGTTCTTCCCAGTTGGCGGAGGCGACGCTGTATGCTCGCATCAGCGGCTTGCCGTCCACCATCAATCCGACCATGACGAATTGGCCGTTTTCGAAGCGCAACGATTCGTCGCGGGTGCAGGTAAAGGTGAAATACGCATCCGTCCAGTGGTGTACGAACAATACTTTTTGGGTATTGAATGCTGCCATTTGAGTTTCCTGTCGGTAAATCCGTCTGAGCGCGCGGGTCGGGCGGATGATGGTTTTAAGAGGGTTTTCAGACGACCTGTCTCGCCTGTGGATAGGTAATGCCGGATTAGAGCAAACGTGCAATTTTAAACCAAAATATTTACCATCACAATGCTTGCTTTTTAGTAAAGGTCGTCTGAAAACCCTGATTGGTATTTTCAGACGACCCTTGTCTTTGCCGGTTGGCCTGTTCGGATATTAGAAATCCAATTCCGCTTTCAGCCAGTAGGTACGCGGCATGCCGACGACGGCGAAGCTGCGGTCGTATTGGCCGCGCTGTACCTGCCAGTAGTTTTTGTTGAACAGGTTTTCCACCGAGCTGCTGACGGTCAGGGTATTTTTGCCGAGCTTGGTTTTGTAGCGGGCGCCTACGTCAACCAAGGTGTAGGATGGGAAGGCGTATTGTTTTTGCGTGTCTTGATAAGACTTGCCGAAGTACGAAACGTTGCCGTTCAAGGTCAAGCCTTTGGCAAACGGGGTGTCCCATTCCACGCCCGCTTTGGCAATCACGCGCGGGTTGGCGACTTGTACGCCGTTAACCAAATTATCGGCGAAATTCGGATAATCTTTTACGGTCGATTGCAGATACATCAAACCAAAGCTCGGACGCAGGGTTTTGTTCAACAAATTGGCATAGGTATTGAACTCGATACCGCGGCTGCGTTCCATGCCTTGCTCGGAACCGCTATAAGCCAAGCCTGCATTTTTGCGCATTGCGAAGTCAGTACCTGAAGTCGTATTACCGCGCCAGTAACCCGGACGTTTGATTTGGAATGCGTTCAGCGTCGTTACGAAATCGCCCCAGTTTTTGCGTACGCCGACTTCAAACTGACGGCTGACGCGCGGATCTGCCATCGTTACATGACCGTCATCATCGGTACGGATGTCGGACGGCTCCAAATCTTCCATATAGTTGCCGTAAACCACCAAGTCAGGCTGCGGAACCCATGCCGCCATCAACATCGGGCTGAAACGGCTCGCATCTGCTTTGCGGCCGTTTAATTTGTTTTTCTGCTCGACGGCTTGGAAACGTCCGCCCAAAGTGAGGCGGTATTTGTTGTCGGCAAAACCCAGCGTGTCAGATACCGCCAAACTATTTACTTTGATCACGGTATCCACTGAAGGCGTTGCACTCCATGCCGTTCCTAAGTTGGAATCCAATTTTGCCAATTGGGTCGGAATATCAAGGCTCGGATCGATAACGCTGCTTCGTGTTTGACGTGCGCCTTGATAAGTGGTGCGTTTGCGGTCGATACGGTCAAATGCGGCACTCCAGTTGTGACTTACCGGACCGGTTTCAAATTCGCCGCGTGCAGTCAGATTCATACTGAGCGTTTTGAAACGCTGGTCGGTCAAACGTGCGCGACCTGAATTGTAGGTCAAACCGCTGCTCGTAACGGTCGGAGAGGCGAAATTACCATAATAGCGCGCATTGTTGTAGCCGATACCGCCTGTAATTTGGGCATTTTCAAACGCATCCCATTCGAAGGTCAGCATATTGGTCTGACCGCGCGTGTTTTGAGCCTGCCAGCTCGGCGCCAGATTCACTTTGCCTTCAGGCGCGTCAAACAAGCGGCCGCTGGCGTTTTGAATATCCTGCATACGCGCGCGGCCGCCGTTGGTTTTGCGTTTCGCGTAGATGGAATCGAACGCCACGCGCAGTTTTTCGCCGCGATAGTCGGCATTCAAGGCAAATTCTTTATTGTCTTCGCTGTAACCGTGGCGCGGGGTGTCGCCGTGGCGCAGTTTGCCGTTGGCGCGCACGCCGAATTCTTTGTTTTCGCCGAAGCGTTGACCCAAGTCGAACGTACCTTGGGCGCGGTTGTTGCTGAACCAGCCCAAACCGATTTTGCGGTTGCCTTCATCGGCGGCTTTTTTGGTCTCGATATTGACGGAACCGGAGACCGCGCCTTCAGGGTCCATGCCGTTTACGGCGGTGGACGCGCCTTTAATCAGTTGTGCGGAGCCGACTTGCACGCTGGCTGTGCCTTGCGTGCCGTACATACCTGCCAAACCGTTGACGCTGAATTGGCGCGCATCAAGCTGATAACCGCGGAAATACAGGCCGGTCAGCGTGTTGCTTTCGCCGCCGAACTGCCAAACGGAAGCGTCTTTTTTCGCTACGGCATCCACCAAAGTACGCGCTTCGGTGTTGTTGAGGGCTTGTTCGTCGTAGTTGACGACGGTAATCGGCGCGGTAAAGGCATTGGCTTTGCCCAATACGCCCAAGTTCACGCGGTCGCGCAAGTCGCCGTCGCTGGCGATGGAGTAAGAACGGGCGGCTTTGACGCGTTTGGCGTCGGCGCGGACATTGACTTCCTGCAACTGCTGTTGCACAGGGGTTTCGGGTGTCGCTTCATCGGCGGCATAAGAAAATGCGCTCGCAATCAAAAGCGGCATCAGGGCTAATTTGCTGTTCATAAATTCCTTCTGTTTTTGAGGTGGGTTATTTTTGTTGCAATAAGCGTGTTAAAAATCACAAAGTAATTTTGTTACACGATTATATTTGATAATATTCCGCACTTCTATACTTCGTTATGAGAACCATTTGTAAAAACAAAAAATACAACACTCTCTCAATTTTTACCTCAAACCCTACAAACAAATGACAAATTCAGTTTTCAGACGACCTCTGCCTGCCGTCTGATTCATCTGACTAAAGAGATAACGCAATGCAAAAATGGCAAATCGAGCTTTATTCCACGCCGTCTTGGCTGTTACAGACCTTATTGATGGTCGCCGCCGCCTCGGCGGTGATTCTGTTTTTGGCACGTAAAACGCGCTTCGGGCGCGAGTTCGCCTATATCCTGCGGCTGTGCCTGACGCCGAAAAGCGCGGTCAAAGTCTTACTGCTGATTACGGCGATGATTGCGCTGCTGCTGACCGAAGTACGGCTGAATGTATTGAGTACCTTTATGTCCAAAGGGCTTTACGACTCGATGCAGGATTTGAACGCCTCCGCGTTTTGGATGTTTGCCGCGATGAACGCGGGCGTGGTGTTGGTGCGGGCGTTTAACAACGTCGTCAACGACTTTCTCGATCAAGGCTTGGCGATTAAATGGTCGGAGCGGCTCAATGAAGTGCTGACAACGCGCTGGCTTGCCGACAAAAACTACTACCGCCTGCAAATGCGCCGCCATGCGCCGGACAACATCGACCAGCGTATCCAACAGGACGCACAGGATTTCATCGCCTCAACCATAGAATTTGTGCGCGGCATGGTCAATTCGGTCGTTACCTCGCTGGAATTTGCCGTTGTTTTGTGGGGCTTGGCGGGCATTCTGACCGTGTTCGGTTTCGACATTCCGCACGGCATCGTTTGGTTTGTCTATATGTTTGTGATTTTGGCGACCTTTATCGCCATGTGGATAGGCAACCCTTTGATTCGTTACAATTATGAAAACGAAAAGCTCAACGGCGACTACCGTTACTCCCTCATCCGCGTACGCGACCACGCCGAAAGTGTGGCGTTTTACAGCGGCGAACAACACGAACACGACCAGCTTGCCAACCGCTTCAAAGCCATCATCCGCAACCGTTGGCGCATCGCCCGCCAAAGCATCTGCTTAAGCGGCTTTAATGATATGTTTACCAACGGAATCAAGCTCTTCCCCATTATTTTGCAAGCCCCGCGCCTGTTTGCCGGGCAAATCAAAATCGGCGACATCCAGCAGACCGTCCAAGCCTTCGCCCGACTGCAAAACGCCCTGTCCTTCTTTCGGATGTTCTACAACAAATTCACCGCCTACCGCGCCCGATTGGAGCGTCTGTACGGCTTTTTGCTGAGTACGGAAGAACAACACAGCGCGCAGCAACCCGACATTACCGAAGTTTCAGACGACCTCTCGTTGGAAAACGTCGCCCTGTTCCGCCACAACGGCGAAATCCTGTTGAGCGGCATCAACGTCAACCTCAAAAGCGGCGACTCCCTGCTGATACGCGGTCCGAGCGGTTGCGGCAAAACCTCGCTTCTGCGCGCGCTGGCGGGACTTTGGCCGTTTGGCAGCAGCGGCAAAGTCAGCCGTCCGCCGCATCAAGACATCCTCTTCCTGCCGCAACGCCCCTACACGGCGCAAGGCAGCCTGCGCGACGCGATTTGTTACCCCGACATCGACAAACAGCATCCCGAGTTAGCTGAAGCCATGAACACCTGCCGCTTAGATTATCTCGTTGATAAATTAGATAAAATTGACGATTGGCAACACAAACTCTCCCCAGGCGAACTGCAACGCATCGCCTTCGTCCGCGCCCTGCTCTCGCAGCCCAAAGTCATCCTGCTTGACGAAGCCACCGCCGCCTTGGACGAACCGACCGAGGCCCTGCTCTACCGCGCACTGAAACAAAAACTGCCGCAGAGCATCATCATCAGCATCGGACACCGCAGCACACTCAACGAGTTTCACGATTTCCGTCTCGATGTCGGCAACGCAGCTTGCGATTGAATTTAAAGTGACGAGGTCGTCTGAAAACCCGTAAGGGTTTCGCCAAAACGTGCGCAGCGAGTTTTGCTAAAACTTTTTCAGACGACCTTTCTGCTAAAATCCCACTCTCAAATAAAAGGGAAACCCACCATGCACGAAATCAAATGCCCGCACTGCCACACCGCGTTTACCGTCAACGAAGCCAGTTACGCCGACATCCTGAACCAAGTCCGCACCCAAGAATTTCAAACCGAAATCCACGAGCGCCTGCAACAGGCGCAGATGCAGTTTCAAAGCGATATGCAGCTTGCCCAAGCGCAGGCACAAAATCAGTTCGACAAAATCCTAGCCGACAAAAACCACGAAATCGCCGCCCTATCCAACCAAATCAACGCCTACGAAAAAGACAGCAAACTTGCCGCCGCCGAAATCGAAGGTCGTCTGAAAGCGCAAATCGCCGAACAAGATAAATTGATTGCAGAACTGAAAGCGCAGGCAAAATCGCTGGAAACGGCGAAAAACATGGAAAAAGAGCTGGAAATCACCAAAGCCGTTGCCGAAAAAGAGCGCGAATTGAGCAATCTGAACACCCAGCTCATGCTGCAATCGAAAGAAAACCAGTTGGAAAAACAAAGCCTGCGCGAAAAATACGAAGCCGAACTCAAACAAAAAGACGAAACCATCGCCTTCTACAAAGACTTCAAAGCCAGACAGTCCACCAAAATGATAGGTGAAAGCCTAGAGCAGCACTGCGAAACCGAATTCAACCGCATCCGCACCACCGCCTTTCCCCAAGCCGTCTTCGGCAAGGACAACGATGCCAAAACCGGCAGCAAAGGCGACTACATCTACCGCGAAACCGACGAAGAAGGCAACGAAATCATCTCCATCATGTTCGAGATGAAAAACGAAAACGACGAAACCGCCACCAAAAAGAAAAACGAACACTTTTTCAAAGAGTTGGACAAAGACCGCAAAGAAAAAAACTGCGAATACGCCGTCCTCGTCTCACTTTTGGAAGCCGACAGCGACCTCTACAACAACGGCATCGTCGACGTGTCCTATGCCTATCCGAAAATGTATGTCGTGCGCCCGCAATTCTTCATCCCCATCGTCTCCCTGCTGCGCAACGCCGCGCTCAATTCATTGAAATACAAACAAGAATTGGCACAAATGCGCGCGCAAAACATCGACATCACGCACTTTGAAGAAGACTTGGACAAGTTCAAAACCGACTTCGCCCGCAATTACGAACTCGCCAGCCGCAAGTTCCAAACCACCATCGATGAGATCGACAAAACCATCAGCCACCTGCAAAAAACCAAAGAGGCCCTGCTCTCTTCAGAAAACAACCTGCGCCTTGCCAATAACAAAGCGACCGACCTGACCGTCAAAAAAACTGGTGCGCAAAAACCCGACCATGAAGGCCGCCTTTGCCGCGTTGGAGAAAAAAGAGGATTGAGGCTCATATAAAGTAAAGGTCGTCTGAAAGCGGCCTTCCCCCTTTTCAGACGACCTTTCCCGAGTCAGAGCCGTTTGAATATTATCTACGATACGGCTATGATGAAGCCTGTCCCTACACATTGATAATGAAAGGAATCCCGCATGACCGCTTGGTTTATTGCCGCTGCCGCCGTCCTGATTGTCGAGCTATTCATCGGCACCGTGTATCTCTTGGTGGTCAGTGCGGCTCTGTTCGGTGCGGGTTTGGTGTATTGGCTGATCGGCGATACTTCGATTGCCGTTGCTGCGGCAGCCGTTTTGTCCGCCGTCGGTATCTGGGTGGTACACAGTAAATTCAAAAAAACTGCGCCACGCCAAGAATTGAACGATGATTTGGACATCGGACAGACCGTTCAAATCCTCCGCCGCCTTCACGGCGATTGTTATGAAGTTTCTTATCGGGGAACGCACTGGCAGGCGCGGGCTGAAAATGCCGACGCCGTTCAGACGACCTCCACCGCCGTGATTACCGGTAAAAACGGTAATGTTTTACTCATTCGTTTAAATTGATTCAGTAACCCGCCCTGTTGTGGTTTAAAAGGAAAAACAATGGAATTTTTATACAGCTTCCCCGTCATCCTGCTGATTGTCGTCGTGATTTTCGGCTTCAAGTCGTTTATCGTGGTGCCGCAACAGGAAGTTTACGTCGTCGAACGCCTCGGCAGATTCCACAATGCGCTGACTGCCGGTCTGAACATCCTGATTCCTTTCGTTGACCGCGTTGCCTACCGCCACTCGCTCAAAGAAGTGCCTTTGGACGTTCCCAGCCAAGTTTGTATCACCCGAGACAATACACAGCTTACCGTTGACGGCATCATCTATTTCCAAGTAACCGACCCGAAACTGGCTTCCTACGGCTCCAGCAACTACATCATGGCGATTACCCAGCTCGCCCAAACCACGCTGCGTTCGGTTATCGGTCGTATGGAGTTGGACAAAACGTTTGAAGAACGCGACGAAATCAACAGTATCGTCGTTTCCGCGCTCGACGAAGCGGCTGGCGCGTGGGGTGTAAAAGTATTGCGTTACGAAATCAAAGACTTGGTTCCGCCGCAAGAAATCCTGCGTTCTATGCAGGCGCAAATTACCGCCGAACGTGAAAAACGCGCCCGCATCGCCGAATCCGAAGGCCGCAAAATCGAGCAAATCAACCTTGCCAGCGGTCAGCGCGAAGCGGAAATCCAACAGTCCGAAGGTGAAGCGCAAGCCGCCATCAACGCGTCAAACGGTGAAAAAATCGCCCGCATCAACCGCGCACAAGGTGAAGCCGAAGCCCTGCGCCTGGTTGCCGAAGCCAACGCCGACGCCATCCGTAAAATTGCCGAGGCAGTCCGCGCAGAGGGCGGCTCCGAAGCCGTCAACCTGAAAGTTGCAGAGCAATATGTCGAAGCATTCAGCAATCTGGCAAAAGAAAGTACCACGCTGATCATGCCCGCCAACGTCGCCGACATCGGCAGTCTGGTTTCCGCCGGACTGAAGATTGTCGACGGCAACAAAGCGGCAAAATAAACCTTTTGTTTTGCCACGAGGTCGTCTGAAAACGAGTACAGCACGTTTCGCTACCATATAGAGCGGATTTCGCCAAATCGTTTTTCAGACGACCTTTATTCACATAACGGCAGACAAAATGCCCATCTGACCAAGCTTCAATATAGTGGATTAACAAAAATCAGGACAAGGCGACGAAGCCGCAGACAGTACAGATAGTACGGAACCGATTCACTTGGTGCTTCAGCACCTTAGAGAATCGTTCTCTTTGAGCTAAGGCGAGGCAACGCCGTACTGGTTTAAAATTAATCCACTATACATTCTGATTGTTACCAAAGACCAATTCAATGACTCAGAAAACACACACCATCAAAATCTACCTCGTCGGCGGTGCCGTCCGCGATTATCTTTTGGGATTGCCCGTTAAAGACCGCGACTGGGTGGTCGTCGGTGCTGACGCGCAAACTATGTTGGCGCAAGGCTTCCAGCCGGTCGGCAAAGATTTTCCCGTGTTCCTCCACCCCGAAACCCACGAAGAATACGCCCTCGCCCGTACCGAACGCAAAACCGCCAAGGGCTACGCCGGTTTCAGTTTCCATGCCGACAAAGATGTTACGCTAGAGCAGGATTTGATGCGCCGCGACCTGACCATCAACGCGATGGCGCAGGATTCAGACGACCTCATCATCGACCCCTTCGGCGGACAACAGGATTTGGCGGCGGGCATTTTGCGCCACGTTTCCCCCGCCTTTGCCGAAGACCCCGTCCGCATCCTGCGTACCGCCCGCTTTGCCGCGCGCTACGGATTTGAAATCGCTGAAGAAACCATGAAACTGATGCGGCAAATGGTGGAAAACGGCGAAGCGGACGCTTTGGTTGCCGAACGCGTTTGGCAGGAGTTGGCAAAAGGCTTGATGGAAAAAAATCCGCGAAAGATGATTGAAGTGTTGCGTGAATGCGGCGCGCTCAAAGTCTTGCTGCCCGAAGTCGATGCGCTTTTCGGCGTGCCTCAACGCGCCGACTATCATCCCGAAATCGACAGCGGCATCCATACCCTGATGACGCTGCAACGCGCCGCCGACATGGGTCTGAGCCTGCCCGAACGCTACGCCGCCCTGCTGCACGACTTGGGCAAAGCCAAAACCCCGCCCGAAATCCTGCCCAAACACCACGGACACGACCTCGCCGGCGTCGAACCCGTACGCGAAGTCAATCAGCGGCTGCGTGCGCCGAGACACTGCGCCGAGCTTGCCGAACTGGTCTGCCGCTGGCACATCATGTTCCATAAAGCCGACGAACTCAAAAGCAAAACCATTCTGAACGTTTTGAAAAAAACCGACGCTTTCAGACGACCCGAACGCTTCGCAGCGACCTTAAACGTCTGCATTGCCGATACGCAAGGCCGTCTGAACCGCGAAAATACGCCCTACCCGCAACGCGCGCACTGGCTCGCCCTGCTCGAAGCCGCCAACCAAGTGGATTCGGGCAAAATCGCCGCCGAATGCCGCGCGCAGGAAAAAGCGCACCTTATCGCCGAAGAAATCGACCGGGAGCGGTTGGCACAAATCGCCCCGCTGCAAAAAGCGTTTCGGGCGGCGCAAGACAAAACAGAAAGACATTAAAACGCCTAATGCAGCCAGTTTTAAAGTTTTGAGGACGATATCCAACCGAGGCTTTGAAACAGCCGCCGCCATATCCGCTATAATCTGCCTCTCAGCTATTTAGTTCCAACCATAAAAATCATGACCATTCAGACCGATTTATTGCCTAAAATCAACAACGAAGATTACCAACGCCTCATCCTCAAACACAGCGTAGAATTCAGTGAAGGCGAAATCCGCCTGTTGAACGAAATCCTCGAAAAATTCAGCTTCGACGTCGTTCAGGCGCAGGCATTGGCGCAGGCGGTGATGCAGCAGGTGCGCTTCGATCCCAATGCCTACCATATCGACAGCGACGACGAAGACACCACAGGCATCTGCCCCCACTGCATCAACCCGCCCATGCCGCCCCTGCGCGATTACCTCGTTTGGCGTGAAACACGCGGCTGAACCACTTTCAAAAGGTCGTCTGAAAACAGCAAACCGCTTTTCAGACGACCCCAAACCCACCGGAAAACCCATGCTGCAAACCGACAACCTTACCGCCGCCCAGCCCCAGCGCATCATCACCGCCCAAAGCATCTCCTCGCAGGAAGAGTTGCTCGAGCGCGCCCTGCGCCCTAAAACGCTGGACGACTATATCGGGCAAGACAAAGCCAAAGAACAGCTCGCCATCTTCATCCAAGCCGCCAAAAAACGCGGCGAAGCCCTAGACCACACCCTGCTCTTCGGCCCGCCCGGGCTGGGCAAAACCACGTTGGCGCACATCATCGCCAAAGAGCTGGGCGTCAACCTGCGCCAAACCAGCGGCCCCGTCCTCGAACGCGCCGGCGACCTTGCCGCCCTTCTGACCAACCTCGAGCCGCACGACGTATTGTTCATCGACGAAATCCACCGCCTCAGCCCCGTCGTCGAAGAAATCCTCTATCCCGCGCTCGAAGACTACCAGCTCGACATCATGATAGGCGAAGGCCCTGCCGCCCGTTCCGTCAAAATCGACCTTCCGCCCTTCACGCTCGTCGGCGCAACCACCCGCGCAGGCATGCTGACCAACCCGCTGCGCGACCGTTTCGGCATCGTTGCCCGTTTGGAGTTTTACCAAAATCAAGATCTTGCCACGATTGTTAGCCGTTCCGCCCAATTACTGCAACTCGACATGGGTGAAGAAGGCGCGATGGAAGTTGCCAAACGCAGCCGCGGCACACCCCGCATCGCCAACCGCCTGTTGCGCCGCGTGCGCGATTTTGCCGATGTAAAAAACAACGGCGTAATCGATGCCGTCGTCGCCGATGCCGCTTTAAGCATGCTGGATGTGGATGCGCAAGGTTTGGACGTCATGGACAGAAAATTCCTCAAAGCCATCCTGCACAAATTCAGCGGAGGTCCCGTCGGTCTTGACAACGTTGCTGCCGCCATCGGCGAATCCACGGACACCATCGAAGACGTTATCGAACCCTACCTTATCCAACAAGGCTTCCTGCAACGCACCCCGCGCGGCAGAATGGCGACCGAACGCGCTTACCTGCACTTCGGCTTGAAAATGGAAAAATAAGTGTTGATCAATACAAAAAGGTCGTCTGAAAAACCCGATTTTTTGGTTTTCAGACGACCTTTTTTG